>JBEKDX010000074.1:0-13583 GCA_050014135.1 Occallatibacter sp. | reverse complement strand
CTTTGCCGTGCTGCACGCCGAGAGAGTCAGTAGGCGCGTGCCGTGAAAGGCAACCGTCGAGTTTTCCATCTCGGAGAGATTCCACGCGTAGCCCTTCGCTTCACCGCTATCTTCTCCGCCCAGCATTAAGTAGGGTTCTGCGCCGCTGCCTGTCTCCACTACGAAATGACTGGCGATATGCACGATTGGGTAGCTCTTGCCCGCGCCTAACTCGCTCTTCAACGCCGCCAGCGTGAATTGCTCGTTCGGCAGCAGCTTTCCCTCCATCGGGCCATGTGAGTCAGGCGCGGCAGGGTCGTGGACCACGGCATCCAACTCCGGCATAACTCCCGGCAGCGCCGGCAAGCCGCCATAACTCCGGGACAAGCCCATTGCCAGCACGCTGGGTGCGCCGCCGTTTATAGGTGAAGAATCCGTCATGTGCCCATAACTCTCCGGCGCGAAGAGTACGTTATTGAAGCGCTCGACCAAGTAATGCCGGCCATCGTAAAGCGCGGCCATCGGTAGATAGCGCAGCGCGTCGTCCAAGGACCATAGCAGCGTGGGGACGCGGCCCAGCGCGTCGGCTTGCGCTTCCATGGCCTTTAACTCATCTTCCAGTGGAGCCGCAATCATGGCAAATAACTGGACTAACTGTGGTCGAGGATCGGAGCCGCGCGCACCCAGTGCTTGAAGCGCCTCGAATGCTTTGCTGCGTAACTCGGCGGGCGTGGCCTTCAACTCGAACTTCCTGCGTGTGCTGGCCGTGACCACTATTGCATAGGCGTGATCCTTGCCCAGCAACAGCCGAATGCCCATCACGGAAGGCCCCAGTTTAGCCAGCGTGTTTTGCAGATAACTCTGCGTGGAGTTATTACGGGCGGAATTATCTTGATTTTCGCCGCCGACTGGTTTTCGCTCCAGTTCCGGATAGATTGTATAAGTGAAGTAGTCCAGGATCCCGGTGTTTTCCTTCTCGATCTTTGCGTCCAATGTTTTCAGTTGTGCCTCCTCTTCGGGAGTGCGCGAGGCTTTGGCCCGCAAAACCGCGGCCGCGACGTTGAACTCCTCGAAGGCCAGCGCCTTCTTCTCCAAAGCTTCCATATCACTTTGCGCCTTCTGCTGCGCGCCCGTAAGCTTCAGCGGCTCAACTTTGGCCGCTGCGTCCGGAGAGGCGCCGAGCACAATGTCTTTCAACTCTTCTTCCTTGAGCAGATCGAGAATCTGTTCTGCTTCGCCGAGCCGGCAGGCCTCGACCAGTAACTCCGCCAGCGTGCGATAAGTCGCCGACTTGGACTGCGCAAACCCAGCTTGCAAATCCTTATTCAGCCCGGAAATATTCTTGCGAATCTGCTGGTAAGAGTTCACCGCATCCATGCCATAGAAGATTGCCTCCTCGGGATGATGCTGATCGCGGAAGCCTAACATCAGCGACGTCTCGATACCTCCCTGCAGGTCGGGATCGCCCGCCTCCTTTGCCAATGACAAGGCAGCGAGCTTGATCGCCAACGCCTTCTGAGGCAGGCCCAGCGCGAAATATGCGCTGGCAATGGCGCTCAAGGCCATCGCCTGGCCGCGGCTGTCCTGCACCTCGCGCCAGATCGCGAGAGATTGATAGTCGATCTCCAGCGCCTTGTTTATATCTCCCAAAAGAATGTAGTCTCTGCCGATATTGTTAAGTGTTGTCGCCTCGCCGCGGCGATTGCCAACTTGACGCCAGATCGGCAGCGCTAGGTTGTAAAATTCCAGAGCCTTCTGACCTTGATTCAGATCTTCAAACACTTTGCCGATGTCATTGAGGGCCAGCGCCTCGCCGTTGCGGTTTCCCACTTCACGCCAGATGGGCAGCGCAAGATTGTAATCGTCAAGCGCCGTCTGCTTCTGTCCCAGGTCGCCATAGACTCTACCCATCCAATTCAGCGCGCCTGCTTCTCCGGGACGGTTGCCGATCTCGCGCCAAATTGCCAAAGCCTGATGGTAGTAATCCAGCGACTGTTTCATTTGGCCCAGGTCGGCGTAGACCTTGCCCAAGTTAGTCAGAGTCAGTCCTTCTCCGCCTTGCTCCTTGGCTTCGCGCCAGAGGGGCAGAGCCTGATTGAAGTAAGTCAGTGCCTCCCGCTCCTGAGCCATGTCAGAGTAAGTCTTTCCCAGATTGTCCAATGTACTGGCTTCACCGCTGCGATTGCCTAACTTGCGCCAGATAGGCAGCGCTTGATTGAGAACATCGAGCGCTTTCTGCCTTTGCCCCAGGTTGTTATAAACTCGCCCAAGATTGTTCAACGTAGTAGCTTCGCCAATGGGGCTGCCTAACTCGCGCCAGACAAGCAGGGTCTGGTTGAATAGATCGAGCGCCTTCTGCTCCTGCCCAAGATCAGAATCAATCCTGCCAATAATGCCTTGCGTCAGCGCCTGGCCAAGCCGGCTGCCCGCGCTCTCTTCAATCTGCAATGCTTGGTTGCAATCGTCCAGGGCCTTTTGCGTTTCTCCTGCTTGCCGGTACAGCGATGCCAGGTTATTCAACTCCACGGCAACATTTCTTAAGCTGCTTGCAGCGCGCGCCTCGGCCAGCTTCTGCTCGTGCTGAGCAATCTGATCGCGCAGCTTAATGCTTTGCGCACTTGCCGTAGCCGCTAGAATTCCAACACAGAAATAAAATGCCGCGGATAACTTCATCGTTGAATGATCCCGTCCTTCTTATCGTGTTTGGTAAGTGTCTGCATCTTGAACTAGTCCTTCTTTTTGCCTTTTTTGCCTGAAGAAGAAGCATCGCCGCTCCCGGAGGTGGCATTGGACGACTTGCCCGCGGACGATGCGTCGAGCGGCTGCACACTCACTCGCATCGAGGCATAGGTGATGCCGGGAACAGCGCTCTGCGCGCGGGTTGCAAGCGGAAGATTAGGATCGGCATCCTTGCGTACCAGATAGCCCTGCACCAGATCCAGGCTAGGCAGTTCCTTGGCCAATTCATCGGTATGCAACTGCGGAAGCATCAGGTAATCTCCAGAGAGCAGGCCAATATAGCGGTCTTCTCTGTCAGGGTCGATTAGTGCCTGTTTCGTGGCCACGGCTGTAATCAAATTCCCGGACATAATGAAGCGGGTGCGATCCTCCCAGTAACTCAGCGCTTCAGTGAATGCGCTGAGCGCGGGCACGCTGATGGCCGGCAGCGCGACCAGCGGGACAGCTATCTTGGCTCCTTGAATAATGATATTGAGAGCCTTGACAAACACCGAGGCAGTCGCGGCCTTCGACACATTGACCGCGACCTTTCCGGTACCTTGAGTTAGCAGTATCTTGCTGGTTCCCTGCGTCGCCTGGGCGGTCTTGAATCCAAGTGAGTCGAGCGATATCTTGCCCATTTTGTCGGGTTGCAGAGAGGCAATGGCCGTCCATGCCAGAGGGGCGATGATATTCATGTAAGGGTGTATCTGGGTGGTGTCTACACGAAGCTGCGATGCGCGCATATTGGCCTCGCCGCCGCCGCCGGGGCGATATTGCGAGAGAGCGATGCTGATGGCCACATCGCCGTCGTGGTCCAGTAACTCATCCTTTTCGATGTCGGTGGCATAGCGCAGTTTTTTCGTGTCGGTCTTGTAGTGAAGATACTGGGTTTCGGCGCCTGGATCGGGAAGCTGATCTTTTGGCCCGCGCGAGGCCGACTTCTTTCCATAGTTGCTGCTGTATGGGTTGACGGAGTCGAAGAAACCATTCCAGAAATCATAAGAGTCATGGGGCGTATCATCCTCAGGTGTCTGCGGAGCGGCATCCTGCGCTGCGGCAAGTTCGGGCATTAGCGCGGCGAATAGGCTCAGGGCCGAGGCATCGGCAACAAAACGGCGGCGGGAAAGTGACATATTCATTCTCCTTCATGACTTCGTGTGCATCGTCAAGCAAGTTAGATCCGGACTCAAGCATATCGAACTTACTTGGCCGCATCCTTGGGAATACTGCGAATTGTAGTTAGCGAGATGCCCCAGTTCGTGGGTATCTCGCTGGCAGCCCCGCGGCTTCCGCTGCTGGTGTTATCCAGTAGTTTCACCAGGGGCGATTGCGTTCCCTGCGCTCCCCGCGATGTGACTCCCTCGAAGTTCAGCGCGGCAGGGTCGGGAAGCGGCTGCGCGGTGCTAAGCAGGATAAGTGTGTCCACGCCGTAGGGAGCTCCGACGCGCAGCGCGCGCGCGCCGGGCAAAACAAAGTTGCGGCTGCCGCTGGCCGCGTTGGGAAACTGATTCTCCGCATAGTCGAATGGATAGAAAAGCGCGCCCTTGCCGTGGCAATCAATGTCAAGAATGTAGACCCAGCGCTGCTCGATCACTCGCTCATCGGAGTGCAAGGCCAGCTTCAGCATATCGTCCTCGCGCACCGGCTGTTCGGGATCGAGCGGCGCGCCGCCAGCTGCCGGCTGCATGGCCAGCGTGTAGTAGTTAGCCGTGGATGCGCCGGATGAGTTATCGGCCAATTCCAGCCAGCCGTGAACTTTGGACAGCAGCAATGCGAAGTGGTTCAGCGTCGCGCCGGCCTGATTGCCAGCCATCGTCACCCAATCGCTGCGCACCGGATACGGCGACGTGGCGGAGCAGCCGGGATCGTGATCGGTTGCAATTGCCGCAGGCGGTCCGGTCGCGATTTCGTTTTTGTGAATCCATGCATAGGCTGGCCTTTCCGCAATGAGGGTGCCTGTGAGAGTGTAGTGGGCGCTGCCCAGATCGGGCGCTCTTTGGACGGCGCTATTGGGATCATCCGTCAGTAACTTCGCGGCTAACTCCCGCGACGGTGGAAGATTCACCCATAACTTCGCTTCAGGAAGAAGATGCTGCTTCAAAGCCTGCGCGGTTAGTTGTCCGCCGAGAGAGATAGACGCGAGCGATCCGGCTTGTTGCAGCGTCCAGTTACTTCCGTCCCAGCAGAGAATGTGCGTCCACGGCTGCTCGGCTGGATCGGAGACAGTGATAACTCGAGCGGCATGGATTTGCGCAACCGCGGCTAGTATCTCCGCCTGGGAAAGATTCGAGGGCCAAAGCCAGACGAGCAGCGGCGCTTGCTCCGCCGGAACCCATTTCGTCAGATCGAAAAGATCGCCGGGAGCGACCTTTGCGCCTGCGGGGCTGACGACCGTGGCCGTAGAACGTGCGATACCCTTCTGCTCAGAGACGCGCAGCAGAGTAGCTTGCTTGCCGCTCACGGGAATCTTTGCAGTGAATTCGCTGCCAATGCCGACGCCGGAGACGCGGCCAGTGTCCAGCCAGACCTTGCCATCCTCGTCGGTCATCAGAGCGGCGGCGTGTGCCTTGCCGGAGTCCGCCGCCGCGCCGCCGAAGAGCGGTTGTATGCGCCGCGCGGCGGTGGCGTCCAGATCAGGCTCTTGGTCGGGAACGCTGCCGCCTTCGAGCACCGCTTTCACACGCTGATAAACGACCGATGCCGGCGTCGAGGCGGGCATCGCTTGCAGCGCTTCGATCAGAGCTGCGGTGAAGGCGCCATGCGGTTCGGTGTTGCTGGAGTGTGGTAATTCCTTGGCCGTCTGGTCCTGCTGCGCGGCGGAAAAGACCAGCGCCGGATTGTCATTGCGCTCGGTGGGCGCCTGCTGGCGCTGCCCATCGGCAAGCGTGTCAGGATATTCGGCGATATCGCGCGCGTCGAAGGCCAGAGCGCGCTCGCGGTACTTCGGTCCTACGCCGCGGCTGATTCCGCCGCTGTGGCAACTGTCGAAGATTACGGTGAGATGAATTCCCTTGTCCAGCGCGGCGTTGAAGATGCGAGTCATCTCGCGGTCGCGCACATCAAAGCTGCCCAGGTATGCGTCTGCAGGAACCAGCGTGCTGTCGGCATGAACCAGCTTGCCGTTGACCCGCACGGTGAGCTTGCTACCCTTGCTGTTGACGCGCAGCGAGCCGTGGCTGGCGTCGTAAAAGACCACGGTGTCGCCGCGCTGCGGCACGTCCACAATATACTTCTGCATCGCGGCGAGAATGCCGTCGCGCGTCGTTTCGGCGGACGGCAGCACAATCACTCCCGGCCTGGGCCGGAGCGGCGCTGGGTTGGTCAGCAAAGCTACGTGATTCGCCGGAAAGCCAAATTTGGCAGAGGTCAGCAGGTCGGCCATCGCCTGGGCGTCGTTGACCGCGCCCTCCAGGTTTTCAAAGTGTCCCAGCTCACAACGGCCATAGATGCAGCCAGCATCGTGCTGCGCCTGGCTTCCGTCGGGCTGGTAGGTGTTGATCCCGATCAGTAAGGCGCTTCGGGTTTGCGCGGCGGCCAGCGTTGCCGAGAGAACGCAGAGCAAAGCGGAAAGAGCGGCGACGCACCGTTTCATAGGCACTCCCATGCCAAGGTTGCCATAAAACATAACGCTCCCGTTTGACTATAACAATGAAGACGCCATCGGGCGGCGAAAGTTGCGGTATTCGTGGCAGATACCTATCGAGGACATTTTTGTAGAGATGCGGGTCGGGCTTGCCGCGCAATACAATCTCCTACCTCCAGCTTGCCATGATGCTGGACATACTGTATGCTTCGCTTACTTGTCTTATAGCGATTATCCTCTGCCTGAGATTCTGGTCGGTAGGGATGTCGCCCATGTATTGAAGACATAAAACTGCAAATTCGGGCGGGGTGGGCTGCTTCTGGCGGCTTAGCTTCCCGGCTTCCATTCCAAGGAAAGCAGAGGTTTTTGAACTGCTTTTGCGGCGTGGTGTGAGTTGCTTCCAGGCGGTTTTCGACACAAGGGCAAGCAATTGCGGTTGGATTGCCTGTCGAACCACAACCGTCTTGAGCGCTGACTCTCAGCGGCAAGATGCAACCACGCTGTCCGGGATCTCCTGGCGCGATTTTGGTGCGAGGCGCAATGCCGACGCCCTAGTCGCCAGCGGTGAACTCCGGCGGGAGGCGTACGATGCTTTGCGGATTCCAGAGTTTTTTCTCCTTTAAAGTGGGAACCGGTTTGATTCGGTCTTCCTGGGCTGCAACCCTGACCTTTGTAGTGGCCTTGCTGATGGCAGCTTTGCCGTTGAGCGGCGCTGCGCAGACGAATATCGGCTATGTCGCCCTGGGCAGCAGCATCGCCTCGACCTCGGTGACGGTGGCGATCCCCACGTCGGGCGCGGTGAGCAGCGTCGCGGTTCTGACCGAGGGCGCGCCCAATCTCGATTTCACTCTGGTATCCACGGGAAATACCTGCACGGGAACGGTCAACACCAGTTGTTCGGTAAATGTGAAGTTCAAGCCGACGGCTGCCGGTACGCGCAATGGCGCGGTAGTGGTGTATTCGAGCACCGCGGTACTGGGCACGGCTTACATCACCGGCACTGGCACCGGGCCGCAGATCATCTTCACGTCTCCCATGCCCGCCCCCATTACCATTACTGGCGGCCCTGCTGACCCGGAGTATGGCGTAGCTGTCGATGGGGCTGGAAACATCTATAGCGTCGGTGACGGCAATGTGTACAAGTCGGCGCCCTCGATCAATGCCACAACAGGCCAGATCACCTATCCAAGCAGCACGACGATCTACTCATCGGCCGCTCCGAATGCAGTAGCGGTGGACGGCGCGGGCAACGTCTTTGTAACCGACTTCAATCAAGCGGTATATCTGTTGTCGCTGCTACCCGGAGGAAGCTACGCTAACGCGGTCAATCTTGTCACGGGCTGTGGCGGCAGCATTACCACCGGTTGCATTTCTATGCCCCATGGCTTGACGGTGGACGGGGCAGGCAATCTCTATGTTACTGACACGTTTGTCGATGCCGTTTACAAGCTGACGCTGTCCAGCAGCGGCTACTCCGCTCCTGTAGCGATCACTGCTCCAGGCGGTGGGTGGGTTCCCCAGAGCGTGGCGGTGGATGGGTCAGGCAATGTTTATGTCGTTGATCAGAACAGCACCAGCTATCACGTTTACAAGGTCGCTTATTCACTCGGTATCTACTCCGCCCCGGTCGCAATCGCTGGTGCCGGGACCGACAATTACCTGGGGAATCCCGATGGCGTGGCGGTGACTGGCGGCGGCATTGTCTATGTCGCTGATTTTGATGATGGGATAGACATTCTGACCCCTTCCGGCTCCGGCTACACGGAGAGTTCGATCAACGTAATTGAATCTGGAAGTAGCGTGGAAGTGTATGGCGTGGCGGCGGATGGCGGCGGAAACGCCTATTTCATCGGCAACAACGAGCTTACCGGGACCGCAGCCGTCGGTGTCGAACCCTTCGCGGCAGCGCCGGTGCTGAGCCTTGGAAGTGTCCCCGTCGGTTCCTACAATTCGCGGCCGGTTACGGTCCAGAACATCGGCAATGCCGCGCTGAATTTCTCTCAGATCAGCTTCCCATCGAACTTCCCCGAGCTTTCCGGAGTCAACGGCGATTGCTCCTTGACGGTTCCTGTGCCGATAGGCGGAAACTGCCCGCTAACCGCCAGCTTTGCGCCCACCGTTGCCATGCTGAGCGATACTCAGCCTTTGACCGGAAGCTTGACGATCGACGTCAATGCTCTTCCGGCGACGCAAACGATTCCTCTCAGCGGGACGGCCATTCAAGCGACTGCGGCAGTGACATTGAACACGCCCACTGATCCCAGCACGCTGGGAACTTCGGTCATATTTTCATCCACGGTGACGGGCGCGCACGGAATTGTTGCGCCCACCGGAACGGTGGCCTTCAAATCCGGAGGCACGACGATCAGCGGTTGCTCAGCGGCCCCGCTGACCAGCGGCGTGGCTACCTGCGCCACCAGCGCCTTGCCTCTAGGCGCGAACATCATTACCGCGACCTACTCCGGAGATGCGGTTTACCTCGCTCCGCCTAACCCGCCATCTTTGACGGAGACCATATTGACCTCGCTGGAAGCTATGCCTCCAGCCGAGGGAACGAACCTTGGTAGCGCGACCGCCAGCAGTCCCGCAACCGGCTCGGTGACGTTTACCTTCTCCTCGGCGGTAACGCTGAGCGCAATCAACGTGCTGACCGGGGGCGCGCCGGGGCTGGACTTTGCCCTGACCTCGCCGCAAGGCGCGAATGCCTGCGCAATCAATACCCCCTATGCCGCCGCCGCGACCTGCACGGTCTATGTGACCTTCACGCCCAACTTCGCCGGGCCACGATACGGCGCTGTGATCCTGTTGGACAATGGCGGCAACGAAGCCTCCATTGAATATCTGGCCGCCACCGGCAATGCTGCGCAGGACATCTTCCTGCCTGGCTATTTCTCCAACGCGCTCAATGGCGCCGCAAACTTCAGCAACCCCAAAGGCATAGCCGTGGATGGCAGCGGAAACGTCTATGTTGCCGATCCAAATAATCAGAGGATTAATGTGATCCCGCTCTCCCATGGCTCATACTCCGCCATGGCCCCGATCTCAGGCAGTTTCAGTTTCGATACGCCCGTATCCGTTGCCGTGGATGGGGCGGGGAACCTTTTCGTCGCAGACCCCAGTTATAACAACGGCACCCCTGGCGTTTATCTCCTCGCGCTCCAGTCTGGAGGCGGCTATTTCCAAATCCCGCTGGGCAGCGGGTGGCTATCTCCCGCAAGCGTGACCGTCGATGGAGCAGGAATCGTCTTTGTTGCCGATGCTGGCATTGAATTCAGCTCAAATTCCGCCTTCGTAGCTGAACTGACGCCGTCAAAGTCCGGCTACACGCAGACCGCGATTGCCAGCAGCTTGACAAACGATTTTGGCATCGCCGTGGATGCAGCGGACAACCTCTATTTAGCCGTAAGTGAAAATTACTTTGCCCGCACTCCCGGCTCTGTGGTCAAGCTGACCAAGACAGGCAGCAACTACATTCCGAGCACACTGGGCGACACGTGGTACGATCCCGTTGCCGTTGCGGTCGACGGCAACGGAAACGTCTATGTAACCGATGATGGCGGCGATATTGGCAACGGCTCTGTCGGTGAGCTAACAAAGCAATCCAATGGCAGCTATCTTCAGAGCACACTCTTTACAAGTATTTGCTATACCGAGGGTCAATGCAGCTTGCCATTCCTGGGAGGGTTCTCGCCGGAAGGCATTGCCCTGGATGGCGGCGGGAACCTCTATCTTACGGAATATGACAGCCGAAGCGCCTTCAAGCTCGACGTTGCGGACCCGCCGGAGGGAGCCAATCAACTCCAATTCGCGGAAACTGCGATCGGCTGGACCAGCACCGATAGCCCGAGGGCAATCACCGTCGAGAACTTCGGCAATCAATCGCTGAACTTCACAGCGCTCAGCTATCCCACGGACTTCCCCGAGCTGACTCCGAATCCCAGCGGCGCCTGCACCTCCAGCGCGCAGTTGGCGGCCAACGGCAGTTGCACGCTGTCCATCGACTTCTCGCCCATCACGCCCCCAGCGCAAAGCTTGACCGAGGCTGTTTCGCTGACCACCAACACCATCAGCGCCACCGGCGCGCAGACGATCGATGTTGCAGGATACGAGGATGCGCCTACGGCGCAAATGACCTCGCTGACGGCATCGCCGAGTCCCAGTTGGGTGGGCAACTCCGTCACCATTACAGCGACGGTTACGATTCCCAGCGGCCAGACTCCCGTGCTCACCGGCCAAGTGGAGTTTTTATTCAACGGTTCTGACATCTCCGGCTGCTCTACGGTTACGCTGACGGTTACAGCGAACATCGGCACGGCAAGCTGCACAACCAGTGCATTGCCTGCGGGGAATGACGAAATTACCGCGACCTATACGGGGAACAATCCCGCGACCGGAATCAACGTATACGAACTCGTTACCGTAAACGCTCCGCCAACCAGCAACTTTGGCGATACCAACATCGGCTCGGCCAACGTCGGCAGTACCATGAGCGGCAACGTCGTGACGATCACCTTCGATTCATCAGCGACTCTGGGCGGCATCGAGGTGCTGACCGAGGGCGCTCCGAATCTGGACTTCACCAGCACGCAAAGCTGCACACAGTCGTCGCAACCGACGTTGCGGAGCAGCGCCAAGCCGATGGATACTTCGTCGGTGCCCGCCTGCGCTTGCGGCAATTCCTACACGGCCACGCAAAGCTGCACCGTTAACGTCAGCTTCGCGCCAACTTTTGCCGGCCCGCGCTATGGCGCAGTGGTGTTGACTACTGGAGCGGGCGGCAGCATTGTGGGTACTGGCTACCTGCAAGGCAACGGCGTGGGAGCGCAGACTGTCTTCGCCGTGCCGATCTATGTCGAGTCGAATGAATGCTGCGCGGTGCCAGGAGCGGTGAAAAGCCCGAAATCGGCTTTGGCGCCCGCCCCGATGCCGGGATTCATTCTGGACGACGAACAGCTCGCATGGCTGCCCGGATTCCAGAGTTCCATCAGCACCGGATTCGAGGGGAGCTGGGACACTCCCTACGGCATTGCCGTGGATGGAGCTAACAACCTCTATATCGCCGACGGCAGCAATCAGATTGTGGTGAAGGAGAGCTACTCCAAGAACGCCACCACTGGTGTCATCAGCTACACGGCAACCTCAATCAACCCGCCCAGCGTGGACGAAGGCAGTTGGGGCGACCCGGACGGCGTCGCGGTCGATGGCGCGGGTAACGTCTATATCGCAGACGCCGGCAATGGAAACGTGGTGTTAGAGACGTTGCAGCCGAATGGCACTTACGTCGCCAGCACCATTGGAACCGGCTGGGTCGAGCCCGCGGGCATCGCGGTCGATGGCAGCGGCAACGTCTATGTCGCCGATGCAGGCGTCATTGGCAATGACAATGGCGGCGTGATTATCGAGAAGCCAACCGGCGGCACTTATTTGCAGTCCTACTTGCCCTCCGAGTTCAACTGCCCCGGCGGCGTGGCCGTCGATGGCGCGGGCAACGTCTTTGTCGCCGACCCCTGCAATGATGGTTACGACGTTTCCATGTTTACGCTGCAATCCAATGGCAACTACATTCAAAGCTGGATCGGCGGCGATATGTGGAATGCTGCGATGGGTATTGCCGTGGATGACAACGACAATGTCTACGTCGCGGACCCCGATATGGGCGAAGTGGTGCTGGAGACGCTCTCCGACGGCAACTATATTCCCACGCAGATTGGCCAGTTCTATTCTCCCTTTGGGCTGGCGCTGACCCCTGCTGGAAATCTCCTGGTCACGGATAACGGCATCAACTGGGACAATGGTGGCGGCGGCTGTGATGGCAACGCCGAGGGTTGTGACGCCAAGCACGGCCACGGAATCATCCCGGCAGCCAAGACCGCCGGCAAGTCTCGTCCGGCCTCGGTTCGCCCAGCCTCGGTTCGTCCAGCCTCGATCCTGAATGGCGGCACAACCTCCAGCTCAAGCACGCCGTCGGTCTACTTCCTGGACTTTGCTGATCCGCCGCAGATTGGCTTTGCCACCACCGGCTATGGGTCAACCAGCTCAGACAGCCCGCAAACAGTGATCGTGGACGACTTCGGCAATGCAACGCTGGACTTCTACTCCGTCACCGGCACGCCTTTCTACCCCGCCGACTTCCCGGAATTCCCTGGAAATCCGGATGACTGCGCCGCGGGAATGGCGATTGTGGCCGACAGTGCCTGCACGCTGACCATTGACTTCACGCCGAGCGCGCCGAACTTCACCGGAGCGCCGCTCTTGCTAAAAGAGAATGTCGCGATTGTCACCAATGCCTGGAACTCAGCCCCGCAGGTTGGCGAGAATGAGTTCAAGCAACTTTTGTCAGTCAGCGGAACGGAGCTTTCGACCGTCGCCACGCCCACCTTCTTGCCGATCAGCGGAACGACCTTCTCTGCGCCGCTGACGGTTCATATCTACGACACAACCGAAGGCGCGGCAATCTACTACACCATCGGTTCCGCGACGCCCACGACCGGCTCGACGCTCTACAACAGCGCTACCGGCATCACGATCTCGAACTCGGCGACCATCAACGCCATCGCGGTCCTCGCCGGTGACACCACCAGCGCGGAAGCCTCGGCCAGCTACATCCAGAACGGGGCTCCGGACTTCTCGATCACCATGCAGACGCCGGCGGCGCTTACAGTGATTCCGGGCAAATCGGCGGTCTTCAACCTTACGGTGGCGCAGTTCATCTCCGGCGGAGGCGATACGGCCGTTCACGCCGGCCAGGCAACTCCGTTGTCCGAGGGACCAATCTTCACGAATCCGGTGGTTTTGTCGTACACGAGCGTACCGGCGTTGCCGAGCGGGTGGACGGTGGTCTTCTCGCAGAGTCCTGTTCCCGCCGGCTCGGGATCGACTCCGGTGACGATGACGATCCAAACCTCGCAGACGACGGCCTCTACCAAGCCGAGCGGTGCTTTGGCTACGCGGTTGGCGCCGTTCTCGCTGGCGCTGCTGTTGCTGCCCTTTGCCGGCTGGCTGCGCAAATCGGGCCGGCGCCTCTGCCGCATGGTGGCGTTGCTGCTGCTGCTCGGGGCAGGCGCGGCGGCTATGGCCGGAGTCAGCGGCTGCGGCTCCAACATCGGCTTCTTTGGCATGGCGCCGAAGACCTATACGGTGACAGTGAACGGAACCATGGGCGAACTGTCGCACAATGCCAACACCACCGTTGCGTTGACGGTTGAGTAAGAAGGAGAACTGATGATGCGTATATCGAATCGCGGAAGGGTGCTCCTTGCGGGCGCATGCATGATGGCTGGCGTCGCAGGTTGGGCCCAGC
>JBEKDX010000073.1:0-13723 GCA_050014135.1 Occallatibacter sp. | reverse complement strand
ACAATGTTAGGAATGGCAGTAACTGTGCCAGCCGGGGAAAATAACTTCGCATATAACTCGGAGTCCCTCTCGGTAAGAGTTACGATGCGGGAGGCCAGCGCAGCTGCGAGCCGCCGGGTGAGCTTTCCACGCCATTTTGTAATGCTGTGCGAGACGGCGAAGTGTTCCCACACAGCCAAGCGCACATCCGCTATCAAGGCCGCAAGCAAAGCGACAATCAACCGGTTGGTGTCAGTGCAGACAATCCACTGTGGGCGGCGGCAGATTACAAAAAGGGCGAAGGCGCACATCAGCCACGGATAGTCAAGAAACCACGGCAACGGATTCCGAAGCCCGTAACTCAATTCCACATCGCCTGAAAGCCGGAACCCAGGAGACGAATTGCGTTGATAACAGGACCAGATCGAAATCCTCTCGCCGCGAGCCGTCAGTGCATTGGCCAGATTTATCTGGGCGCGTTCTGTGCCCGCGCATGCGGTGACGTCGTGAATGATGAAGCAGATTTTCAAGTCATGCTCCCCGGAACCCTATCTGGTAACGCCACCGATTCGCCGTGATCAGCGCGCGGGAACGGCGGTTCTGAGTGCCGCGCTGAAGCGGATGCGGTCGAGAAAATAGCGAGCTTGCCACGGCGACACCAGCATGGATATCGCCAAGAACGTTAGCCGCAAGATGCGGCTTTGGAATGCGAACCCTTTTTGAGCGCATTTCATTGCCAGCCGATAGGCGCCGCTCTCCGCTCTGCCGGATTTGACAGCCCGCTCATAACCTTTTCGGCTGAAGCTGTCTTGGGAAGTTTTCATGCGCTCGCGATATAAACCGGCAATGTAGTAATGCGCCTTCCTTTGTTCCAAGCGCGAAGAGATGTTGCCGGGGCGCTTGCGGATCAACATCAACGATTCATCAAGGTTGGTCACCCGGAATCCAGCGGAGAGCGCGCGAAGCAGAAAATCGTAGTCTTCCGCTTCTGATATCTCCCGATAGCCTGATAACGTGTCATACACTTCGCGCCGCGCCAGCCAGATATGCAGGCACGGCGAAGCGAGCAGCATGGTCTTGGAAATCTCCGCCTCACTGACAGGCTTGCGAGAGACACCGAGTCCGGAAATTGGATTTCCAAACCCGTCTATAGCCTGGGTTGCGCATCCCACCAGAGCAATGCCCGGATTCTCTTCGAGCAGCCGTAGTTGCTTTTCCAGCCTCGTTGGCAGCGCGACATCATCGCCGTCCATGCGGGCAATGAAAGGCGCGCGGCAATACTGGAGTCCTAAATTCAGCGCAGCGGGAAGACCCCGGTTTGCATGAACGGCAATTATTTTTATGCGGGGATCGGCTGCGGCGGCCCGCTCGACAATTGACCTAGTCGAATCTGTCGAGCCGTCATCAACAATCAAAATCTCCATGTCGGTGAAGGTTTGCGACTGGATGCTTGTTAATGCCTCGGCGACATAGAGTTCGACGTTATACACCGGCATCAGCACACTGATTTTGGCCATAACTATCCTTTCTGGATTTCGCGGCAGATCGTGTTATTTCGGAGATCGCTGCTGTTGCCGGCCTGTGAGTCGCTGAGCGCCCCGAGCAGTCCGAGGGCGGCGAAGAAGTAGGGCATTGCCCAGGCGCTTGTCAGGGCGAATCCATTGATGAATACAGGAAGGATCAGCAGATAGATGGCGACCGGGCTTTTGCGGGACAGTATCCAGATATAGACAAGAAGCAGTAGCGTGCCGATTACGCCAAGCTCGGTAACAAAAATCACCACAATGTTATGGCCGGAGAGAATTCCAAACAGGTTAAAGAAATTTCCAGCTCCGACGCCGAAGAGCTTTTGCGCAAAATCCGCTTCATGATAAGCGTCCATCATGAGCGTCAGAATGAAGAACTTGGTATAAAAGCTGCCATCGATAGCCTTGACGGTGTCGGACCCTTGCGTGGTGAAGTCCATGAACAACTTGCAGGTGATAAGCACTTGCGCGGCAAGCAGGCCAAACATCGTCCAGACGCGCCAGCGCCATAGCTTGTAGATCAGCAACTGGCAAACTCCGGCGGCTATCGATGCCCTGGACATACTGGCAATCAGAAGAATGTAAGCCAGCAGCCATCTGTTTCTCTTAACCTCCCCGCGGAAGGCAAACATGATTGAGAGGAGGCAGAGAACCTCGATGCCGACAAAGTTGGAGTCGACAAAAAACAAGCTCGACTTATAGAGATAGAAGCCGTCGACGGTATCCGCTGCCGCGTTTGACCCCATGAGGAGCGAGAAGATCAGCCGCGTAACGCACTCGATGGTTAGAAATACCAGAATCCAGTTGACGGCGCGAGGCAACAGGCGGGTTAGAGTGGAAAGCGAAAGCGATCTTGCCAATAACATCACCGCGGGCGCGATTAATATTGAGCTGAAAAAGAAAAATGGCGTCGCATAGCTCTTGTGCGCGGCCGGACTGTGAGTGGCGCCAATTACCTGGGAGATGGCGATAAGAAAAATCAGGAAGAGGGCGGCGAACAGGTCGGCTTCAAAGCGGACGAGGTAGCAGCCAAAAGCGGCCACGCAGAGCGCGAACAGGGGGATTTGCGAGTAATTGATGTAGCCATAGGTCAAGCCCGGCAAAAACGATAGCGGCACGAAGGAAAATGTCAGGATCGCGCCCAGGCAGAAAGTCCGCATCGATGCCGGCAAGGACCCTGGCGCCTCGATCAGTTGCGGATTGAGAGTCCAGTGGACGGCGTTAGCTGCCATGGCCATACCTCCGCGTATTTTGTTTTCTGCCGCAGAATGGCTCGCGAGAAGTGAAAGCTGCGCGATCCGCGGCGTGTAGAGTTTTCGACGGTGATGCGAAACTTGGCCCCAAGCTGATCAAGCAAGAGTTGCGTCCGGGAATTACATTCCGGCATGGAGATGAGCCGTTCATGCCGCTTCACCTCCGTTCACGGCTAACGGAGTCAAGGCCAGATAGCCCCGGCGGGCGCGGATAAAGATGCTCCAGGCGAAAGGCAGGCTAACGCCCGCCGTGACGGCCAGATAACTGAGAGTGACGCCGGTATTGCCCCATCGCGGCGCCGTGAGCACGGCCAGCGCAAGGGTGAGCGAGGCCGCTGTCAGCGACTGCGCAAGAAACGGTTCGCGCTTGAAGGAGCGCAGCAGTGTGGCTAGGCTCTGCACCATGCAGCCGGCGCCTGTGGCCAGCAGCAGCAGCGCGAACAGTTGCGGTGAAACCATGCGCGCTGCCAGTTTTGGCGCCGTAACGGCCATCAGAGCCGCCGCAGCGCTGGCCATCAGCGCGAGCAGTGAAAATACGGCCATGGCATGGCCCAGCGTGCGCAGAAAGAGCCTGTCAAGTCCATCGAACTGGCGCTGCGCGATCATGCGTCCGAAGGGCGTAGCCTTGGTGGTGATCCAGGGAAGCACCAGGCTTGCCATGTAGCCGGTGATCGACAAGGACATTCCCATCTGTCCGGCTTCAACGGGGCCGCGCAACGCGAACAGAATTGGAATGAATGCCTGGAACGCGAAGTAGGAACACATCCAACTGACAGCAATACGCCATTGGAAGGGCCAGACTTCGCTGCTCCAACGGATGGAGGCCTCGCTGGCCGGATGGCCGAGCAGTCCCGTCAACAGACGGCGGCGCGTGGCCAGAAAGAAAAGGCCGGCGACAACCTGGCCCACAATAGCCAAGGCCGGCGAGTACAGTCCGTGATGCAGAAGCATCGCACCCCAGGCCAGCACCATTCCGGCCACAGCCTGTCGCAGGCGCATCGAAGCCACTGCGCGGACTTCCCCGCATCCATCAAGGAAGGAATAGAAGGGCTGGCACCACAGTCCGGCCATGGCCGCCGCCACCACCATCAGCCATGGCCCCAGCCAAGCCACTTGCGTCGCGCCATGGCGCGAAAAAAAGAAGACTCCGAGCGGCGCCAGAATCAAACCCATCGCCGCCGCGGCCACGGTGTACCAGCGCACACTGAGTTGGAGCGTGGAAGCCAGCCGCGCGTGCGCCACCCGGTCGCCGCTCACGCCGCCGTCGGCGCGCAACTCCAGTTGGATACACTCATGTGCGGCCAACTGCTGAATGACGAAGGAGAAGCCCAGCTCGAAGACCAACTGCAACGCCACAAGGCTCAGCAGCGTGTAGTAGTAGCCCTGCTCTACAGGAGGGAGAAAGTGGACGATCAGCAGAACCATCACGGTGCTGCCCGCGATATTCACGATTCTCGCCAGAAAGGTATAGGCGACGGCGCCATCCAGGCCCACAACCTGTCGAAACTTCATCGCGGTCCTCCGCACCAGGCATCTTCCAGCACCTGGGACCATGAGGTTGAGCGGCGGCGAAGCGCGCGCAAAGCGGCCACAGCTTCGGTCGCCAGCGCGAGCGTGAGCGCCAGTGGCAGCGAGAAAAGCAACGCCCCCAGCGCAATCCATATCCTGAACTGCAAAACGGGACGGTCCGGAATGGCAGCCGCATCGACCACCTGCGCCTTGGCGCCCTGCCTCGCCTCATCGACCCGCGCCATCTCGTACAGGCGCATCAACAGGCTCTCGATCGTCTCGCGATACTTCACCTCGCGCAGGGCGCGCGCATACTCCAGTCCCGCTTCGGTGACCGCTCCCTTGGGCGCGATCAGGTCGCCGTGGTGGCGATCACTGTTAACGTCCATGGCGGCCAATTGCCCTTCCAGGCTCGACAACTCCTGCTGCGCGCGCTCGAGATCCGGATTTTCGTCGGCGGCAAACTGGCGCATCGACTGGATCTCGACCTGCTTGGCTGCGACCTGACCGCGCAACCCGGCCGCCGCGGCGATCATCGCGTGTGACTGGCCGTCGATCTCGATCACGCCGGTGCGCTGCTCGGTCTGCTTCATCTGCTCTTCAGCGCGCGCCAGTTCCTCGCGTGCCGCACCCACTTGCTGCTCGTAGAAGAGCCTGCGCTGCGACGCTTCTCCAACCGCCAGAGTCGCCGTGAAGCGCTGGTACTCCTCAACCCATCCATTGGCCAGCTCCGCAGCCAGGCGCGGGTCCCGGTCGGCGACCGAAAGGCGGATCAAGCCGTCCTTCAACCCGTTGTCAATGTATGTTTTTTTCTCCCAGTGCCTGCGCGCCACCGACAGAGACTGGCAATGAAAGAGTTCTTGCAAATGAAAGCGCGCCACCATCGCATCGCCCACGCTGCGGCTCTTCAACAGAGCCACCTGCAAGTCGTTGGGGTTCCTGATACCCAAGGCGCCCGCGCCCGCCCCGGCCATGGCTCCCAGGCTGCTCAACTGCGCCATCATGGCCGCGCCTGCGGAGTTGCCCTGCTGAGGCGGCAGAATCACCGTAGTAGCCATGTAACGCACGGGCAGCAGCAAGGCAACCCCCAAGGCCAGCGCAACGATGACAAGCGCATGGATGACGATCTGCCTTTTCCGTTTGAGAGCCACGCGGATCAAGGGCGGCAGAGAGCCAGAGGCGTTTGGGGATGCGGTTGCGGCGGATTGCTGGTCTTCTGTTGACACGCGGAATTTCCTTTTCCTTTTGCGTTGGGCCGGCTATTCGCTTGCGCGGCGCGCTCCCCTGTCTGGAGTTGCGCACGCCTCGAGATTTGCCGGGCGAGGAGGCAAACCATTCCTCCCGCCGCTTGCCATCAATGACAAGCGGCGCTCAACCACGCATGGATTATTCGTGCTCCCTACCGGGAAACTGCGCTCAGATTACCCGGGATTGAGCGCTTTCGAACGGAGAAGACGGGAAAACCGCCAGTGCCAGGACGGATATGGAAAGAGGTTTTTTGCTGCTGTCCGATTTGGGACACAGACCAACTACTTATGCACTTTTTCGTAGGTTTTGACCCATGGATGTGTGAACAATGGGGCGTCTATGAGAAACCATTCATTACTCCCTTCAAGCCTTCGCCGCAAGACCGTTCTCTGGATTGCCTGCGTCGCGGTACTCGCCTTCCGCGCGCCTGAATTGCGCGCGCAATGCTCAGTGGAGGACGATCCCGACTCGTTCAACTGCCAGTTACGACAGGTTTCCCCACTGTCCTCTACGACCCCATCGCCGGCTTCGCTGTCGATCCAGGAGCAGTTCGCGCAGAAGACGCCGCGGGCGGAGCTCTCGACCGAGGCTTCTGCCCACGACGGCCTTCCACTCGGTTCGAACTCCACCCAGCAGGCGGCCCGCGATCGATCAAACGCCTTCGGCCAGCAAGGAAATCTGACTGAGCCTCCCAACGAGTTTCAACACTTTGTTGCTGCCACTACGGGCCGGATGCTGCCCATCTATGGAGCCAGCCTCTTTACCCAGCGTCCGGCCTCTTTCGGAGCCTTTGAGCAAGCGCCCGCGCCGCCGGATATGGCGGTCGGTACGGGGGATGAGTTGCGCATCCGGATCTGGGGACAGGTCGATTTCAGCGCCAATCTGCGCGTCAGCCGCGAGGGAGAGATCTATCTTCCCAAGGCAGGTGCCGTGCACGTTGCCGGATTGCCGTTTTCCTCGGTCGCAGGCCATCTGCGCACAGCGCTGGAGCGGGTTTACCGCAACTTCGAGCTAAGCGTCGATATGGGCGAGATTCACTCCATTCAGGTTTATGTGACCGGACAGGCGCGTCAGCCGGGCGAGTATACGGTGAGCGCGCTCGCGACGCTGGTGGATGCGGTCTTTTTGAGCGGCGGTCCTTCATCGGCCGGTTCCATGCGCCACGTCGCGTTGAAGCGCGCGGGCAACACAATCACGGACTTTGATCTTTATGCGCTGCTGGTGAAGGGCGACAAGAGCGGCGACGCGCAACTGCAGGCGGGCGATGTGCTGTTCATTCCCGCGGCCGGACCGCAGGTGGCGCTCCTGGGCAGCGTGCGGCTGGCCGCCATCTTCGAATTGCGCGGCGAGGAATCGATCAAAGAACTGCTCGATACGGCCGGCGGCCGGAGCGCGGTTGCCTCCGGCGCGCGTCTCTCTATCGAGCGCATCGAGAACCACGCCGAACGCCGCGCCTTCGAGCTGAATGCCGATGAAGCAGGCCTTGCGGCTCAATTGAATGACGGCGACATAGTGCGCATTGACCCGATCATCTCCAGCTATCGCGAGACCGTCACGCTGCGCGGGTCGCTGGCCAACCCAGGGCGCTTCTTCTGGCATGCGGGGATGCGTCTGAGCGATCTGATGCCCGACAAGGATTCGCTGGTCTCGCGAGACTACTGGTGGCGGCGCACCCAACTGGGCCTTCCCGCGCCTGAGTTTGTCGCGCCGCTGTCGGTGCCGGATCAATCATCCGCTGTCGCGCAAAAGGCCGCAAACACGCCTTCTTCGGGAGCGGCGAGCGCTCTGAGCGCCATCGAATCGGGCAAACGGATGGGAGCAGAGACAGCGCTTCTTAGCCCTGCATTCCAAACCGACTGGAACTACGCGGTGATTGAGCGTATGGATCCGGTCACCATGGCCACGTCGCTGATCCCCTTTGATCTTGGCAAGCTGGTGCTAGGCCATGATGTTTCCCAGGACCAAGAACTTCAGCCTGGCGACATGGTTACTATTTTCTCGCAAGACGATATTCCCCAGCCAGTGGACCGGCAGACTAAGTATGTCCGGCTGGAAGGAGAGTTTGTTCATGCCGGCGTTTATAGTGTTCTGCCCGACGAAACGCTGCGTTCGCTGGTCGAGCGTGCCGGCGGCCTGACAGAGAAGGCATATCTTTACGGCTCGGAGTTTACCCGCAAGAGCACCCAGGCAATCGAGCAGCAGCGCTTGAACGAGTACGCCATCCGGCTTGAGCATCAGTTGGCGCGCAGCTCGGTCTCCATGGCCAGCACGGGCGGCGCTTCGCAAGGCGAGGGACAACAGAGGCAAGTCGCCACCTTGAACAGCGAGCTGATCGAGCGGCTGCGCCAGTTGCAGCCAAATGGCAGGATCGTGCTCAATTTGCGCCCGGCCAGCACTGGAGAGAATGAGCTGCCGGAGACGCAACTGGAGGACGGCGACAAGTTGGTGGTTCCGCCCACGCCTGCCACCGTTCAGGTGATGGGCGCGGTACTCAACCAAAATGCTTTTCTGTATCGCAACGGCGCCCGCGCAAGCGACTATCTCCGCCTGGCCGGAGGACCGAACCGCGACGCGGATCGCAAGCAGACCTATGTTCTGCGGGCGGATGGCTCTGTGTCTGGTCAAACCGCAGGCCAGTCGATCTTTTCATCCGGCTATGACAACGTGCGTCTCTACCCCGGAGATACCATCGTTGTGCCGGAAAAGAGCTTCAGCTCTGGAGCCATGCGCGGATTCCTGGCCTGGTCGCAGATCATCTCGCAACTTGGCTTGGGAGCGGCAGCGATCAACGAGCTCAAGTAGCGGACAGCTGTGCGCAGATTTGAGTCTGTCGTCTAGAGCAGTTCTCCGATAGTTATGTCCTGACCTACTTTGTCGCGGTGGTCTTTTCTTGAGGAAAAAGCAACTCAACTACGTGGTTTCGGTGTATAGCAATTGGAGAACGGCTAGAATTCCGCTCGGCATTTTATTGCATTGCAGATAAAAACCTCTCATTGGATATACCTCACTATATTTCGATAACGGGACGCTTCCCGATTGCGTCTCTCGAACTCTTCCTTAATCACCTTTGCCTGCTTATCCACAGCCAATGTAGCCGAAGATTCATATGGTGTGGCGTTCGCGAATGAGCGCCAAACCGTTTGGCAGTCCGGCTCAGCTCTTTAGCCCTGCTCTTAGTCTGATGTGCGGGTGGGTCTTGCCGGCAACTGGATGTTCATCATGCTCTCGAGGTTCACTTCCATGCAGCTTTTCAGACCAACAATTGAGTCGAGCGCCGAATTCGCACCGGCCTGCCCTGCCGCCACAATGCAGCTCGCAATTGACGGAGTGTCTGTTCGTAAAGTGAGCCTGGAAAACCCCACAGCCAGCAGCTGGAGCCTCTCGGTTTTCAAGCGGCTGCTCGATCTGTCGGTCGCGGTTTCGGCTTTATTGGTCTTTGGAGCTCCAATGCTGGCAGTCGCGGTGTGTGTGCGTCTGTGTTCGCGCGGACCGGCCTTATTTGCACAGCATCGCGTTGGCCGAAACGGGCGTCTCTTTCGCATCTACAAATTCCGCAGCATGGCTTGGGATGCTGCCGTGAAGGGGCCTGGCCTCACCAGGGTCGGAGATCGCCGCATCACCAGCCTGGGGCGCTGGCTGCGCAGACTCAAGCTCGATGAGCTTCCGCAGTTCTTCAATGTTCTGCGCGGAGAGATGAGCCTGGTCGGTCCCCGGCCCAAGCTGCCGCAATACGCGGGGATTATCAATATGCCATATCGTCCTGGCATCACCGGCGCGGCTACGCTCGCCTTCCGCCGCGAGGAGGAGATTCTAAGCCGCGTTCATCCCAGCCAACTGGATAATTTCTATAACCAGCACATCCGGCTGCTCAAGGCCCGTCTGGATGCGCGTTATATGGCCCGAGCCTCGTTCGGGAGCGATATGCGCCTGCTCGGCGCAACATTTCTCTCCTGTCTGGCACCCGCGCGCGCTCCCGCCGTCATGCGCGCCTCGACGCAGGTTCTGGCCTTCCCGTCACAACTGGCGCATGAGAGCATCACGGCCAACTCCTTCGAGACAGCAAGTTAAGGCGTCGCTTTTGCCGGAGTAGCGACGCTGGCGGTCAGTTACGCAAACTGGCGCTATTAGCGTGGGAATGATAATTAGGCGGTGATTATCCTGTCTGTTTTCCCTCTCAGTGGCTATAGACGCATTGCTGATCTCTACGTTCAAGTGTGGGGCGGTCACGGAAAGCGGATACAGTCTTTTGTAGACTCCAGATCGAGAGAACATTTCTTCCCTCTTTCACAATAAAAAATAGCCAAGGCACAATCCCAATTCATAAGATACAAAATTAGATTCCGTTCTCATTCACTGCATTTGCAGTTATCACAATACTCGATACAATAAAATTATGTTACTTTTCAGCTCATCCAATGATACCGCTTGAGCGTCGTGGTACCCCACCCTAGCCGCAAAAGCGAATACGCGGCGAGAGTGGGAACCACAGCATTTGTGGAAAACCGGCCAAATAACATGAAGAGGATGGGGCGCTCAGCGCAAGCCTACTTCGCGTCTGGAATGGGATTCGGCTCGGGAACTGTGTACGTCTGGTAGGCATTGTTTGCTTCAGCTTCCCTGTCGAGTTGGGCGCGCTTGGGAACCGCGATCAAATCCTGGTCGTGTGCTGTGCGATGAACCTCGGACTGTGCTGGACGCAATTGCTTGGAAATGGTCTGCATTGAAATTTCTCCTTGTTTTCTGTGCGGCCCATATGGGCTGGTTTTTGTTTCGAGCTATCTTTGGGAGCTGCTGTTCTTGATTCAGTTCCTTGGGTATAGTTCGGCCATGGATTCTGATGGTATTCCCAATGAGGAAATAATCTGCAAAT
Source organism: Occallatibacter sp. (assembly GCA_050014135.1). Taxonomy (GTDB): domain Bacteria; phylum Acidobacteriota; class Terriglobia; order Terriglobales; family Acidobacteriaceae; genus Telmatobacter. The sequence continues at coordinate 3,338 of JBEKDX010000073.1, read as the reverse complement.
CCAGAATTCGTTTTTCCGGGATGTGCAAGATGCTTATTCCCGATGAAGATTACTCACCCGCTCAGGTATCATCGAGTCATCGACGGTTTTCAACCTCACTCAAAAGGAGATACCCTTGTCCGAAGTGAATCCTTCCGCCTTGCCCCATCCGGCCTCCGCACCAGCCGCGCGCGAATCCAACGCCAATTCTCGCTTTCGCCGACCACTACGCATTGCTCTGTTTGGCTTTGGAACGGTGGGCTCTTCGGTGGCGCGGATTCTGGCCGAGTCCAAGCCCGCGGGTCTGGAGTTGACTCATGTCTACGTCCGCAATGTGAAGCGCCGTCGTGTTGACTGGCTACTGGCGAGTGTGACCTGGAGCGAGGACGCCGATGCGGTGCTGGCCTCGGATGTGGACGTAATCGTCGAGCTGGCTGGCGGCCTTGATCCGGCCGGAGGCTGGGTGCGCAAGGCTCTGGAGGCGGGCAAAAGCGTGGTCACCGCCAACAAGAAGCTGATCGCCTATCAGGGCGCGGAGTTGGAGCGACTGGCCGCTTCCAAGGGCGGGCACCTGAAGTATGGCGCTGCCGTTGCCGGTGGAATTCCTGTGATTCCCGGCCTGGAGCAAGGGCTGGCCGGCGACCGCATCAAACGCATTGAAGGCATTCTGAACGGCACCTGCAACTTCATTCTGAGCAAAATGCAGGAGGGCGCCGAGTACGCTCCGGTGCTTGCCGAGGCCCAGGCCAAGGGCTACGCCGAGGCCGACCCCACCGAGGATGTGGGCGGCTTTGATGCTCGCGCCAAACTGTCGATTCTGATGCGTCTGGCGTTGCGCGTCGAGGTTGACCCGGAGGAGATTCTGCCTCAGCCCATCACCTCGATTGCGGCCGTGGACTTCAGCTATGCGCGCGACCTGGGCTGCACCATCCGCCAGATCGCCCGGGCTGACTTTGCCAAAGGCCAGATCGCCGCCTCGGTGGGGCCGACGCTGGTCGCCCTGCGCTCGCCTCTGGCCTGGTCGCGGGGCACGGAGAATATGGTCGTCTTCTCCGGCCACTACGGCGGCGATGTGGTCTTCAGCGGCCACGGAGCAGGCGGCCATCCGACGGCCGTCGCGGTCGTCAGCGATCTGCTGGCCCTGGCGCACGGGTCACGAAGAGTCGAGCTTCCCTCGGCCTCGGCCGCGATCAGCGCGGAGTTTGAGGTGGCGCATTACATCCGCTTCCTGGTCGAGGACCGTCCCGGCATCGTCGCCGAGATCACCGCCGCTCTGGCCAGGGAGAAGATCAACATCCGCGGCATCGTGCAAAAGCCCGGCTATCCGCACCACGCGCTGCCGTTTGTGATCACCGTCGAGCCCTGCACAACTTCGGCGCTGCGCCGCGCCTTGGAAGACCTTCGCGATCAGGACTACCTGCTCGAAGAGCCGTTGGACTTGCAGATGCTTGAATAACTGGGAACAGGAAGATATCCTTGCAAGATTCAATCTTTCATCTTGCGGTTAAATCTCGCTTATTGAAATTATTAAATGATTGATTCCAGAATACTCATAATTACCGGCAAGGTTTGAAAATAAATAAAGGGGGGTAGGGGGTACCGTTCGCCTGGTTTTGAACCGGCCCTCCGGGTGCCGATCCAATTTCAGAGTAGCTGGAAGCTAGAAATAACCGGCAAAATCCCGTGGCGCAGAAATTCATGTGCGGTGAATTGTTTACACTGGTTCTCATGTTCCCGGACTGTGAGGCTCCCGTGCGCAAGATCGCCGCTCTGCTCTTAGCGTCTCTTCTCTTCTCCCTGGCTCCGTTGGCTCATGCCGATCTGGCCGCCATTCACGTGGACAAACTGCCGCAGGAAACCGCTGTGCTGGCCGCGTTCGACGATGCCCAGCAGCTTGAGCCATACAGCCACTCCTGGAGCAACAAGTGGCAGTTTCCGATTGCCAAAGAGGAGGTAGCCACGCGTCTCGGCAAGGATCTGGGTTTTCTGACCATTGCGCTGAAGAGCCACCCGGACACTGCCGAACTACTTTTGCTGACGGGCTTGGTGGCGCATTATGCCTACAACCTGGATGTGGAGGGCAGTTATGACATTGCGGTCAATACGCTGGGGCAGGCGCAGAAGCTGGTGCCTTCCGAAGTTCGCGCACCGTGGTTTCGCGCCACGCTGCTCTGTCAAACCATGAAGCCGAAAGATGGAGCCGATGAATTTTTGTCCATTGAAGCTAATCACGCATGGGATCAGCTGCCAGCAGGTTTCTGGCTGGACTATATGGAGTGCGCTTCGGTTACTAATATGCCTGCCCATTTACTCCGAGCCGCAGATCATCTGGAGAAATTACAAACTCCAATGTCCGAAATGCGCAACTATTTATCCAAGACTGCGCACAACCAATTCGTTTCCTTTGATCCGAAGAAACAGTACACTCCCAAAGAATTGTGGGTAGGGGCGAATGCTGGCGAGAATCCCGATTTCACCAGCACTACCTGTGGCGTTCTTCTTCGTGCGCACGGCAACTGGGAGATCAATCAAATTGGACCGGCTAAAAGCGGTGGCTGTATCGCTTACTTCAACACCGGCCCTTACAAAGCCATTACTCGTAAACTTTCCCCGAGCATCCTCCTGCTAATTCAACAACCTCATGGTAATGAAACGCTGGACGAGTTTTCCAAGAAATACATGAAGTATGAAAAAGATGCAGTCTTCGAACCCTTCACTCCCACTCGCTGCTCTGCCGCCACCTGCATCGCAATGAAAGGGGTCCAGCCAGGAATGTACAAGAAAGACGGAGATGGGCATGGCCGCTTCATTGCATTCGAGCGAAATCAGCCGGAATATCCCGGGTTGATCTTTGAGCGGCCCTATGAGATTCCCAAGTCGGATGGCAAGGAGGGGCTCAGCTACTATCACCCCAACCAAACACAACAGCGGATTCCCGGCAAGCTGTACTACTTGGTTCTGCTGGATACGGCGGCGTCGATTGAGGAGCCGGCGCTAAAGGATTTCAACTTTTTTCTTGAGAATTTAACTGTGGAGTAGGGAAACAGCACATAAAGCTGTGCTTCCGGTAAATATAGCGGCGGATTTAGCCTTCAACATGAGCCGAACTCTCCGGGTATTGCCGGAATTCGTACCGGATTCACGGGTTTGAATGCATTTCTCCTCGGTTTTCCACAATCGCAACTTCTTTTAAGAAAAAGCGAACCAGATTCGACACCAATTTCCACGTAATTTTTCAATCCTGCGGTAGTTTCGAGCCTCATATCCACGTAGAGTCTTGTCATAATCCTAGCAAGAGCGGTTTCTCAGGATTGATTCATGAACCGAGTTCAGGACGGGCGGAAGGGAAAGCGCACGGT
>JBEKDX010000072.1:0-13728 GCA_050014135.1 Occallatibacter sp. | reverse complement strand
TGGAGCAAGCAGGGCTCAAAGTTGAGCGGGTCTTCAAGGTCAAAGAAGGCCGGCCGAATATCGTAGACCTGATCAAGGGCGACCGCATTCAGCTGATCATCAACACCCCGCGCGGCCAAGATACCTTCTTTGACGAGAAGGCGATTCGCCGTGCAGCAGTGCTGGCGCACATTCCCACCATCACTACTATCGCCGCCGCCCAGGCCGCCGTCGAAGGCATCAGTGCGATGCAGAGCCGCCAGACCACGGTCTACGCGCTGCAACACTTGCACGCCGTGACCCGTGGCTGAAATAGTAATTTGCAGACCGATGACAGAGCGCGAAGAACAAGAAATTCTCAATCTACCGCAGAATGATCAAGTGGATACCTTGGCAGGCGCAGTAGCCGAGGCATTGACGGGCACACCTGCTTCCGTCGAGTGTTCAGTAGAGGTGTGCTCCGGAGCGCCGGTTCGTGATTCCGGTGTCGGACAACAAGTTGATCAAAAGGATGAATCGATGGATATTCACGCTCCAATAGGCAGAGTCAAGTCGCTGAAAGAATTCGCCACGCATATTCTCATTGTGACGATCGGCATATTAATTGCATTCAGCCTGGAAGGCGCGAGAGAGAGCTGGCGGGAGCACATAGCAGTCAACGAAACCCGCGAGAGCCTGCGCGCGGAGTTGACCTTTGATCAGAGCCAAATGGGCAAGGATCTGGATCAAGTGCGCCAGTGCAACACCCAATTGGATCAGATAATCTCCGAAATGCCAGGCCTGACGAAGTCGCCTGAGGAACTCAAACGGCGAGTGCAACAACTTGAGCCGGGCTTTTATGGTTTCCTAACGACCTCGTGGGACTCCGCCCTATCCAGCAATACGTTGAATTATATGCAACGATCCGAGCGGGATCGCTATGTCAATGCCTATGACGACATCAAAGGTTACCAGGAGATTTCACGGATCGCATTTGCGAATTATACGGATGTAATGACGTATTTCCCGAGTCACCGAATCTATGCCACCGATGAGGAGAAATCTGAGGCAGAGAGAAAACTCCGCGCGCTGCGCATGGAATTCTGGGTGCTGGATCATTTGGGGCAGCAGGTGGTCCCATCTTTGCAGAAGGCATTGACATCCAAATAGGTTCGTGCAGTGGCAAGGGATCCGCGTTCTACAATCAATTCATGCTGCTTGAAGGCATCTTTGCCGCGGTTCCCACGCCGTTTTACTCCGACGAGCGGGTTTATTATCGCAAGCTCGAAGCCAACATTGCCCGCTACTCCCGCAGCCTGCTTTCTGGGATGCTGATTTTGGGCACCAATGGAGAGGCTGTTCTACTCAACGACAGCGAGAGCCGCGAGGCGCTACGCGTGGCCGCCGAGGCAGCCACGCCAGAGAAGGTGCTGATTGCCGGTGTCGCACGCGAGAGCGTGAAGGCCACGGTCGAGTTGGCGGAGGCGGCAGCAGAGTTCCGCTACGACGCAGTATTGGTGCGCACTCCCACTTACTTCGCCAACCAGATGACTGCGGCGGCCGTGCTTCATTACTTCCGCAGCGTGGCTGATCGCTCGCCACTGCCGGTGATTCTCTATAACATTCCACAGTTCGCGCCCTATAACATTCCCATCGAGGTGGCAGCCGAACTGGCCCAGCATCCCAACATCATCGCCATCAAGGATTCCTCGGGCAGCGTGGAACGGATTCGCGCCCTTGTCGAAGCGACGCGCACCGCGCCCCGGAGAACTGTGACCGTGACGCCTGTCTTCGAGGCTGTGACTGGGCGTATGCTGGCACCTAACGATGGGAGTGGCGATGCGCTTGTCTCGATTGGCGGCCAGACCGCGACGGTGACTGCCCCGGCCGCAACCATCAAAACACGCAGCAAGGAAGTTGGCTTTCAGGTGCTCAGCGGTTCGGCGGGCGCGCTGCTGGCGTCCTTGGAGGCAGGCGCCGCCGGGGCCATCCTTGGCTTTGCCGCTTGCGCGCCGCAGGCCTGCCATGAGGTTTATCTTGCATGGAAAGATCATGACCTCAAACTAGCCGAAGAGAAGCAGCAGCGCATTGCCGCGCCAGGTCGGCGTATCGTGGCCGAGATGGGAATTAGCGGCATGAAGTACGCCTGTGACTTCAACGGCTACTACGGCGGCCACGCCCGCGCGCCGCTGCTTGCACTTACTAGAGTCGAGAAAGAAGAGATTGAAGGGCTGCTGGCCGGGATTCGCAACTGATTCACCGAACCCTTGATTGCAGAACGTGTGTTCGTGGTTCCCGCTCCCAAAATCGGGTCCTGGGAGCCACAAGAACCCAACGCGTCAACCCTTGTTATAGCTGCCAACCAGGGAATCCAATACCGGCTCCACCTTTTGTCGGCAATCCGCGCCATCGTTTTCCACCCATCGCTCTTCCACCCCGAAACGATACAATCCCCTTTAGACCTTCCAGCAACGGGGAAGGCCAATGAGAGCGGGTTCAGTTATGGGTTATCAGGTTCTAGCCAGGAAATACCGTCCGCAGCGCTTTGCCGACGTGGCTGGGCAGGACCACGTCACGCGCACGCTGATGAATGCGCTCACGCAGAACCGCATCGCCCACGGCTACATCTTCTCGGGCCATCGCGGCATCGGCAAGACGACCATCGCGCGCATTGTGGCGCAGGCGCTCAATTGCCGCACGGAGATCGGCACGACGGCCCGGCCCACGCCCGAGCCCTGCGGCGAGTGCGACTCGTGCGTCGAGATTCGCCAGGGCAACGCGGTGGACGTGATCGAGATTGACGCGGCCACCAATCGCGGCATCGACGAGATTCGCGAGCTGAGGGACGCCGCCCGCTACGCGCCCTCGCGCGACCGCTACAAGATTTACATCCTCGACGAGGCCCACCAGATCACTGACGCGGCCTTCAACGCACTGCTCAAGACGCTGGAAGAGCCGCCCGCGCACGTGATCTTCATGATGGCCACCACCCAGCCCGAGGACATTCCGCAGACCATCCGCTCGCGTTGCCAGCACTTCAGCTTTCACGCCGTCAAATTCGACGACATTCTCGCGCAGCTGAAGATGATCGCGGGGCGCGAGGAGGTCGAGGCCGAGGAAGCCGCGCTTGCTCTCCTGGCCGAGGCCGGCGACGGGTCAATGAGAGACGCCTTGTCGATCATGGACCAGGCGATAGCCTCCGCGCCGACCGAGAATGGACGCGCAGTGCTTTCGTCGGCGCAGATTCGCGAGCTGATGGGCGCGGTGCCCAACGCCGTCTTCGAGCGGCTGCTGGAGGCTGTCGCCCAGGGCCAAAGCGCCGAGCTGATGGAGCAGTTGAATCTGCTGGTCAACGCCGGCCACAACCCCTCGTCGCTGGCAAGGCAGATGGTCCGCTATCTGAGAAATAGTTTGATGGCCAAGATCGGCGGCGAGCAGACCGAGCTGCTGCAGATCAGCGGCGACGAACGCGCCCGCGCCGCGCGCACCGCGTTGCTCTTTACCGAGGAAGAGTTGACGCGCAATCTGCAAATTATGCTACGCACCTTCGACGACCTGAATTACCGCCAGGAGCAGCGTTTTCACCTGGAACTGGGCTTACTCAAACTGATTCATGCGCAGCGGCTGCTGCCGATCGAAGAGCTATTGAGCGGCATTGGAGCAGCACGCTCGGCGAATCCGGCCACAAATTCCGCTCCACGGCCAACTGCCAGCCCATCACGTCCTCCGGCCACATCTACTGCTCCGGCCGCTGCTCCGCCGCTTTCGCCCTTTGGGCCGACCGGTGGAAGCTGGGGCTCCGGACCAGTTCTCAAGCAAACTTCCGAGACCGGGCCGGTCGCAACCGCTGTCTCGACACCTATGGCGACGATGAAGCGGCCATCGCTGGCTCGTCCCATTCAGAGCGCCACACCCTTCCCAGCCGCTGCCGCTCCGTCAGCCGGATTCGCCGAAACGCTTACCGAGGGCGCGCTGGCCAAGGCTCCGCAGCCCGCCGCCTCGACTCCGCCTAGTGTCGAGTCAATTCGCTACGCCGTAGGCTGCGCGCTGGTCGAGGGCGGGCATCTCTCGGCGGCGCAGTTGCTGGGCGCGGGCACATGGACGATTGACGGCTCCAGCCTGCGCATCGAGGTCGTTGGAGTGGGCAAGAAGATGCTGGCCCTCACCATCAATGCCGCGGCGGAGAAGATCATACGCCAGGAGCTGCAACGGCTGGGCGCACCGGCGCGCTTGCTGGTCATTCCCGGCGAAGGCGCAGCTCAGGCCACCGCGCCGATGGCCGCGCCACCAGTCGGCAGCATTCAAGAGACCGCGCTGGCCCATCCGTTGGTGCAGAAGGCACAGGAGATTTTCAAAGCCGAAGTGCGCAGCGTCGTCGATCTGCGACAGAAGTAAATCCGCACAACATTGGCAACAGATTGTTCTGTAGCTTGAACAAGAGTAGGGAATCATGCTGACAAAACTTGTTATCCGAAATTTCAAACGTTTTGAGGACGTAGAGATTCCTCTGTCGAGTCCCGTTGTCTTCATCGGCCCCAACAACTCCGGAAAGACAACTGCTCTTCAAGCTTTTGCTCTTTGGGATTTGGGCTTACGACGATTGAAGGAAAAACGCGGCGCAGAAGTACCCGAAAAGCGTCCGGGCGTGAACATCAACCGGCGCGACCTATTTGTTCCAGGTGATGATTCCAAGCAGTTGTGGCGCAAGCTACACGTACGCGACGTGCAAAGATTGAACGGAAAGCAAGAAACCAAGAATGTTCGAATCGATATTCTTGTTGGCGGAAACACGAATGGCAAGGAGTGGGAATGCGGGTTGGAATTCGATTTTTCTAATTCCGAATCGTTTGCTTGCCGTTCTTTAAGGACTGAAGAAAGCAAGCAGCCTGCACGAATGCCAATACCGGATGAGGCGAGTGCAATAGAAATAGCTTTTTTGCCCCCCATGTCAGGCGTTAGTTCCACGGAAACTCGCCTTGACAGTGGCGCAATCAATGTCAGGCTGGGGGATGGTCGAACTGCAGAAGTATTGCGCAATCTATGTTATGAGCTTTCCAACAAGAAAGACGAAAATGATAATTCATCGGCTTGGATAAAACTAGTTACCCATATAAAAGACCTATTCAAAGTAACGCTGGACGTTCCGGAGTACATTCCAGAGCGCGGGGAACTTCAAATGACCTATCGGGACGAGAACGGTATTACTCTGGACCTGTCATGCTCTGGGCGCGGGTTACAGCAGACGCTTCTGCTTTTGGCCTATCTTGCTCTTCATCCTGGTGCTGTTCTCTTGCTTGACGAGCCAGATGCTCATCTTGAAATCTTGAGGCAGCGGGAGATATATCTGAAGCTCAGAGAATCCGCGCGTGAAAGCGGCAGTCAACTCATAGTTGCGAGTCATTCCGAGGAGGTCTTGAACCAAGCTGCAAGCATGGATGATGGCAGCGTAGTTGCGTTTCTCGGCAAGCCGCATCGCATACCAAGCAACAGTACCACGGCCGTGAAAAAAGCATTGAATTCTGTTCGGTATGATCAGTATTATCTTGCAGAGCAGGTTGGCTGGGTTCTTTACCTTGAGGATCATACGGACTTGAGCATCCTCAAAGCATTTGCTGAAAAACTAGATCACCCCGCAAAAGATGTCCTCCGTTCGCCATTTCAGGTTCCAATAGGGAACATACCATCCAAGGGGCGTGAGCATTTCTATGCTCTTCGTGAGGCCAAGTCGGATTTGGTGGGATTTCTGTTGGTCGATAGCGATGTTACTGATCTCCAAAAAGGCCCGTCCCTGACTGAAATGAAGTGGGAGCGTCATGAAATCGAAAACTATATTTGCCAACCTGCGACTCTGGAATCCTTTGCGAGGAAGATTGGCGCACAAGTTGCGGGGGGACCACTCCTAGAGGAAACATCCATGAATGCCGCAGTCATGGCTATGCGTGAAGCTGTGCGGGATAGAGTGATTCCAGCCGCATTCAGAGATTTGAATGACCCGTGGTGGAGAACGGTGAAGGCGAGCGACGAATTTCTGGATTTAGTGTTTCCGGATTTCTACAGACGGATTGGCCAGTACATGGAGATGAGAAAGGCTGACTATTACCGCTTAGTTCCTCATATCCCAGACAATCTTGTTGCAGATGAGATCCGCTTGGCTCTTGACAGAATCTTCGAGGTTGCAGGAAAAGCTAAACCTGCAAAGGAATAACTTGTATCATGCAATTATTTCAAAACCTCCGCTTATTATTAGGAGAACACCATGCTCAATCCACTTAAAATCGGCGAGATGCTTTCGCAGGCCAACCAGATGCAGGAGGAGGTGCAGCGCAAACTGGCCCAGACCGTGGTCGAGGGAACGAGCGGCGGCGGCGCGGTGACTGCGACGATGAACGGCAAAAAACAGCTTCTCAAAATCCGCATTGAACCGGCGGCGGTCGTTGGCCTCAGCGGCGACAAGCCGGATGTGGAGATGCTGGAAGACCTGGTAGTGGCCGCGGTCAATGAAGCTGGACGCAAAGCTGATGAGGCGATTCAATCCAGTGTGCAGGGTATGCTGGGCGGGCTGAAGCTGCCGGGACTGGGTTGAGTTTGCAAGGTGGAATTCATGATTCATCTAAGCGCCAATTGGGCAAAGGATCTGGTTTCTCAGCCAGAAACAGGCATGGGGTATCAGATCGCTACAGTGTTTTTGAAGGATGGTCGACAGTTTGACAAGGTGGCAATTATTGGGGGGACGGTTGCAAGTGTGGATGGTAATTCATATATTCCCTTCGCGGAGCCGGATATTGAAAAGATTGTGGTAACACATGAACAGCGACCGGTTCTTAACTGACCACTGTTCACTGACAACTGACAACTGTTTCAGGAGGCGCAACCCGTGAGCCGTTATGCCGAGCCGATGGCGCGGTTGATTGAAGAGTTGAAGAAGCTGCCGGGGGTGGGCACCAAGAGCGCCCAGCGCTTCGCCTTTCACATTCTGCGCTCCAGTGACGAGGACGCGGCGGCGCTGGCCGAGGCGGTGCGCGGGCTGAAAGCGAATCTGCGCCTCTGCTCGATCTGCAACAACGTCACCGACGTTGACCCCTGCGCCTACTGCGCGAGCGCGACGCGCAACCATCGCCTGGTCTGCGTCGTCGAGGAGCCGACGAACATTGGGGCCGTCGAACGGGCAAAGGGGTCAGGGGGTGGCTATCAAGGCGTCTATCACGTGCTGCATGGTACGCTCTCGCCCTTGCACGGCGTTGGGCCGGATCAGTTGCGGACACAGAGTCTTTTGGGCCGAGTGGAGCGCGGCGAGGTGGACGAGGTGATCCTGGCCACCAGCCCTACGCTCGAAGGCGAGGCTACCGCGAATTGGCTGGCAAATGCCTTGCGCGGCCCGTCGGTCAAGATCACGCGCATTGCAACCGGCGTTCCCGCCGGCAGCGACATCGAATACGCCGACGACGTAACGATGGCGCGGGCCATTGAAGGACGGAGAGAGTTATAGCTTCCGTCCCAGCTTCAATCGCGCCGCCCTTTCATGCCTGCCATGCAGCGAAAATGTCCTACCGCTTCTTGGCCGGCTTGGGGGCGGGCTTATTGGCTGCCGGTTTGGCCTTGGAGCTCTGCGCGAGAATAGGCTTCTTCTTTACAGGTGCGGCTTTGTGCGTGACAACCTTTGCCACGGGCTTCTGAGCTGCTTTGAAAGGCCGCTTTGCCGGAGCCTTTGCCTTCGTCGCAGGCTTTTGCGCGGCCTTGATAGGAGCCTTGCTGGACGACTTGACGGGCGGCTTGACCGCAGACTTGACCGGCGCCTTCGCGGGCGCAGGCTTCTTGGACTGAATGGCAGTAGTCTTAGCTGCCGCAGGCTTGGACTTCGAGCTGGCTGCGGAAGCAACAGGCTTGGCGGCTGACGGAGCAGGCTTTGCCGGTAGCGCGGCAGCAGGTCTCGCCTTGGGAGCCGGCTGGGGCTTCTCCGCCTTGGACGCGGAAGCGGGAGCGGACTTAACCGGTGCAGCCGGTTTGGCGACCGGTTTGGGCTCATCATCCTCATCCTCATCGTCGTCGTCAGCGCCCGCGTCTGAATCCACAGTGAGCTCTACCCCCAAACCGATCTTGGGCAGGTTCAGGACCAGGCCAAGATCGTCGTCGTCCCCGCCGATGTCGTCCAGATCCTCATCATCGTCCACGCTTTCCTCGGCCTCGTCGCCATCGTCGAACGAGTCATCTTTCACTTTGGCTTCGGAGCCACGCTTGGCGCGCGACCGCTTGATGGTGACCTGGGGCGGCGGTGCGGGCGGCGAATGGGGCTCAAGGAAGGCGCGAGCCTCCTCCGGCGTCGTCAATTTGCCGTCGATCAACTCAAGGAAGACGGTCTCGACGATTTCGCGGTAAGCCGGCAATTCATCGGTGATACGCAACTCCTGCAACAAGGCATGAGGAATGCGCTGACGAACCTCGGGCCAGACCTTGAGGAAGAGATTGAATCGCTCCCGGACGGCGGCATCTTTTCCGGCATTTCCTACGGTGGTAAATCCCAGCCAGAGAACAGCTTCCGGGTCATAGCTCTTGAAGAGCTTGTAGCTCACCGAAGGAGTGGCGTTCTCCTTGGCAAGAAGTACCTTGGCAAATCCGGCAGCCAACGCGTCCAGGCTGTTCCACTCCTCGACGAAACCGGGGCGCAGCATCTGCTTCTTGAGCGCGGTCAGATCCCTGGCGGCGAGCTTGGCGGTAAGCAGGCGCATCTGCGCTGCCGAAACATCGGCATGAACGCCCTGTAGAAGCAGCTCGACGACCAGATCGTGCAGCGTAGTAAGGCCTTCCTCGTCGGCCTGGGCGGAGGTCCAAGCGGGGAAGAGAACCTTCATCCAGCCCTCGGCTTCCAGAGCGCGCAGAACCTTCAGCCCTTCTTCCTCGTGGCCAATCTGCTCCAGCTCCCGCCTTCGAGCCTGGGCGGAGAGATGTTCGATCACCTCTTCCTCCTTGGCGTTCAGGTACCGGGTATGGGTCTTGGGGTCCATCTCCCACCCCAGGCGCGCGATGTAGCGCGTGGCGCGAATCAGCAGTGATGGCTCTTCGAGAAATCCGTAATTCGAGACCAGGCGCAAGCTGCGGGACTCGATGTCCGCGGCCCCATTCATGGGATCCATCAGCAGCCCAAAGGAGCCTTCGTTCAGCGAAATGGCCATCGCGTTCACGGTAAAGTCGCGGCGGCGGAGATCTTCCTGGATGGAAGCCGGGTGATAAACAATCTTTCCCGGTTTGGGAACCTCGACACGATGCGCGCTGATCAGATCGACGCGAACCGTTCCCGGAAAACACAGGTAAAGAGCTCGGGCTTCTTCGTCTTCCCCCCACACCTTACCGCCCAGCTTCTCGATTGCTTTCTTGAGCTTGAGTGCATTTCCATGCACCACTACTTCAAGCGAGCGAACGGCGTGACCGCTGGTCAGATCGCGCACCGCGTCGCCGGTGAGAAAGAGGATTGTGCCGGCTTCGCGGGCAACCTCGCGCAAGTGGTGCAAGGCGCTCTGCTGGTCGGCCGACAGCCGGTTTTCCAGAAGATAAATGTAGTCAGGCATTCCTTTTCCTGCTTCCAAGGTCAAATGTCACAGCCAAGTACCTGATGTTGTTGCTCTTACAGTGGGGTCCGGCAATGGTTGCAAACCAGTACATTAACACATGCAGCTCCGGTTGGCTAGGCTCCAGCGCACCAAAGTTGCGACTTTTTCCCTTCGCGGCACTGGGAGTCGCCGTGCGACAATTCAAGACGATGGCCTCAACGCGTAAACCGGTGATCGTACGCAAGTTCTCCAGGGACTGGTGCGCGGGTTATGCGACGGCCAGCTTTGGCTCAAACACGGCAAGTCTGGGCGAGGAAGAGCTAGAGATTCTTGATCTTAGCGGCAAAGTGCTGCGCATCGGCTGGGGGCAGGTCAAGTGGGTCTGCTACGTGCGCGACTTCCCGGCCTCCTCGTCTGACCAAGCCAACCCCGAGCGGATGCTGCACAAGCGTTTTTCCATCCGCCCGCGCACTCCCGGCCTGTGGCTGCGCATGACGCTCACCGACGGCGACGAGTTGGAGGGTCTGGCGGCCAACGACCGCTCGTTGATCGACGGTGCCGGGCTGCTGCTCGCCCCGCCCGACGCGCGTTCGAACACGCAGAGAATTTACGTGCCCCGGCAGGCAATTCAAACACTGGAAGTGGTCAGCCTGATCGGCGCGGCAGGACGCAAGCGAGCCGACCATGCGATCCAGCAGCCGGAGCTGTTTTCAGGCACACAGGAGATTCCGTAGATCGGCCTTTCCGATTCTTGAATGCACCTCTCTTGCCGGTAGCTAAAAGAGTTCGCTCAGGAGCGTTCGTACAGGCTGGGTAATTCGAGTTCGATGCGCTGCCATTCGGGTATGCGAAAGATGCCCTGAATCTGCTCCGGCTCCCGAACGCAGAGCTGAATATGGGTCTTGTCCCGAAAGCCCGCGCCGGGGTAGAGTTCCGTACCCTCGGGAAACATCGCCCGCACCGTCGCGTATGGCTGGCTTTGCGGGTCCGATTCTTGCGCAGCATCCGCAATTTCATATAGGTAGTTCATCACCGCGCAGTCCAAGCGCCGGAGGATTTTGTCGCCGCCAGGACAATTGGCTGGGTCCACATTCGCAGGGATCGGAACTCCATCACTTTCCGAAGTCACAATAAACTTTTCGTATGCCAGCTTGACTGCTGTAATTCCGGACTGCGTCGTCAGATCAAGACAGTGCCCCAGTTCGATCACTGCGCCGACCACCGAGGGATGATCGAAGTTCCGCCGGACTTCGGTTGCCCATTGATAGGCGCGAAGCACATCATTTTCCCAGAAGTAGACTCCAGCGCCGAGCCAGTCATAGTCTTGCGTACTGGGCAAAAACGACAAACCGCCCAGAAGCTCATGGGCGGTTTCGAGACTGCATCCGTGATATGCAAGGACTAAAGGCAATTCGCGCAGCCTATCTGTATCTCTCCGCTATCTGACCGTCCGGGTTCAGGTAGCCTATCTTGACGAGGATCGCCTTGCGCTTCTCCGGCGTGTCGAGACTGCGCTGAAGTTTCTCAGCTGCTTCCTTGAATTTCTTCAGCTCTCTCGGACTCATCGCAGCCTCCAAACCTCAAGACACACTTGCACAGACACACAAATCCCTGTATCATTATGTGAGAGATAAGCGGGAAAGCCGTCCAACAGCCTTCCCACCCTCATTTCGTGCTTTAGCGGGCACTTGGGCAGGCGTCCAACACCTGCCCTTTCTTTTTTGTGGTGCGAACTTTTGGTACGGTCAGGCTACAAACTTCTGTACAAGAGATGTGCAACTCTGTTCGCATCCATCCTTTTCAAATCCAGCTTTTCAACTGGTGCAACAATGCGTCGAAGTAACGCCGGTAGCAACGTCCATAACATCAACATGACACTACGTGTATATAGCTTACCAAAAGCGCGGGATAATCACAATAGGAAATATATTTTACTGCCGTTGCAACGCCTTTTCCTGCACTTCCTCGCATCGTGTTCAATCCCCTGTACGCGGATCATTCTTACGAAATCATAGAGTCTACTCCGAAATTTTTCGACCTGCCCGCAACATTCGGGATAGGAAACGCCAATGCCGTTCCCTTCCGCTACAATTCCATTCATGAAGCTAGGTGAATTGGCGGCGAGACTGGGAGCGGAACTGCGCGGAGACGCGGAGCTGGAAGTTACGGGTGTGAAAGGGATTGAGGAGGCCGGGCCGACGGAGGTCACCTTCGTCGCCAATCCCAAGTATGCGGCGCTGGCGCGCAAGACACAGGCTGCGGCTGTGCTCGTCGAGCCGGAGTTTCCGGAGATTGCGGCGGCGACGCTGCGCATCAAGAATCCCTATCTTGCCTTCTCGCGCACATTGGGCCTCTTCTATCAGCCGCCGGCTTATGCGCCGGGAATCCATCCGACGGCGGTGATTGACCCAACGGCGGTCATCGGCGAAGGCGCGCACATTGGCGCGTATGTCGTCGTCGGCCCGCGCGTCCGGCTGGGCGCGCAAGCCACGCTGTTGCCTCATGTCGTCCTCTATCCCGGCGTCGAGGCGGGCAGCCATTTCTTTGCTCATGCTCATGCCGTGGTGCGCGAGGACTGCATTCTCGGCGACCATGTGACCTTGGAAAATGGCGTCATCATCGGTGCAGATGGATTTGGCTTTGCGCAGAACGAGCAGGGCCATTGGGAGAAGATTCCCCAGTCGGGTCCGGTGCGCCTGGGAAACCGTGTGGACGTGCAGGCCAACGCCACCATCGACCGCGCGACGGTGGGCGAGACGCGCATCGGCGACGGAACCAAGGTGGACAATCTGGTGCAGGTGGGCCACGCTTCGCACGTCGGCGAGAATACACTGATCTGCGCGCAGACCGGCCTGGCCGGCTCCTCGATCATCGGCAATAATGTGATTCTCACCGGGCAGACCGGCGTCGCCGGCCACTGCACGGTGGGCGACGGCGTAATCCTGACCGCGCAGTCGGCGATTTCGCACGATATACCGGCAGGAAAAATCATCTCCGGCTCTCCCGGCTTCGACAACCGCGTCTGGCTACGCGCGGTGACGATTTTCCAGCGGCTGCCGGAGCTGCTCAAGCGTTTGGATCGCGTCGAAAAGAGGCTGGCGGCTCAGGATCATGCCGAATCATCGACCAGCGAGAGCCAGGAATGAAGGCCCAGCTCCGCGTTACCGCTCTCTGGTTCGCCGTGATTCTGCTGGCGACTTCGTCGGGATGCCACTCGTACCACATTGATACGACAATAGAAAACCGCACCGGCGGGCCGATCCGGCTGCTCGAAGTCGATTATCCCAGCGCCACCTTCGGAGCCAACAACTTGGCGGCGGGCGAGAGCTTTCACTATCGCATCCAGTTGCGCGGCGCTGGACCATTGAAGGTGCAATACACGGCGAACGACGGGCTACGGCAGGCGCAAGGGCCCATGCTGGCTGAGCCGCAAGAGGGCCGGATCGAGATTGTGCTGCTCCCGGAAGGCAAGGCGGAGTTTCATCGCGAGCTGTCGGACGCCGTAGTGCGAGTCAAGTAATCTGGATAAGTAATTTTCAATCTTTTTTGAAACGATAAGAGCCATAAAGAAATGCCTCCCGCCGCCTATTCCCGCTCCAGATTCCTCCGATAAACAAGGTTGAGAGGGCAAAGATGCGGGAGAGTGCTGCATTCACAGGCACCCGTCGCTGGATTCCGTGGATACGGAAGCACGGGTACGGTGTGCGCCTGGCAACTTGCTATCTCTCTGTCGCCCTGGCTGCGGAGGTCATCAGCTCTATCTCCGGAGCCAACCTGATCTGGATTGCCAACGGAGTGCTGCTCGCCTATATTCTCCTGGCCTCTCGCCGGCGCTGGCTCGCCTATCTGGCCACCGGATTTGCCGCGCAGGCTGCCGGAAGCATAGTCGCCGGCCTTTCCTGGCGAATGAGCCTGCTGCTGACGGCATTGAACCTGATGGAAGTCCTCATCGCGGCTCATCTGATACGCCAGCGTTCCACCGCTCCGCCGCGTTTCACCAATCAATCCTTCCTGATCCGTTTTGTGTGCTTTGGCATCCTGGCCGCTCCGCTGGCATCCGGATTGATGGTCGCGCTTCTATTGGCTCGCTGGCCGCGACTCGCTGTGGGAGACACGCCTCTGGAATGGTTTGTCGCCGACTGCTTGGGCATCGGCATTGTCACTCCTGTCTTCGTTGCGATCCTTCGCGGTAATTTCAGAGATACCTTTGACTCCAGAAAGCATTGGG
>JBEKDX010000071.1:0-13779 GCA_050014135.1 Occallatibacter sp. | reverse complement strand
CTGGACAAGAAGAATCCGGCCGGCAAGAAGCTCGCCGCGCCGGCCAAAGCTGGCAAGTAGGGTGGAAGGCAGTTGAAGCTCAAAAAGGCTGACCGGCTCGCCGGTCAGCCTTTTTGCTGGCGTGGAATCGCAGACGAAGCTCCGTGCTATCGTAAGGCCAGATCGCTCTCGATACGGTAGAGATCGATTCTGCAAGGAGGGCAGAATGTCCACGGAGATTGCGCGGCGTGAGGAGCAATTCGCGTCCAAGTGGTTCGCCGTCTACACCACTGCCCGCCATGAGAAGCGCGTGAGCCAGTACCTGAAGCAGCGGGAGATTGAGCATTACCTGCCGCTTTACCGCGTGCGGCGCAAATGGGGCGACGGCTCGAAGGTCACTCTGGAGCTGCCTCTCTTTCCCTGCTACCTCTTTGTCCGCATCCATCGCAGCGAACGAGTGCGTGTGCTGCAAGTGCCGGGAGTTCTGACAGTCGTGGGCGGCACCGGGCACAAGCCGGCCTCGCTGGCGGATGAGGAGATTGACACCTTGCGCTCAGGACTTCCCCTGCGCAACGCCGAGCCCCATTCTCTGCTGACTGCCGGTCAGCGAGCGCGGATTCGCTCCGGCGCGCTTGCCGGAATGGAGGGCGTTGTGGTGCGGCGGAAAAACGGCCTGCGCGTAGTGCTCACCATGGACCTGATTATGCAAAGCGTGGCCGTGGAGGTGGATGCAACGGAGCTGGAGCCGCTGGGCTCAGCGGATTCCGGAGGCGTAAAAGGCAGCGCGGCGTGAGTGAGTATTCGCGAAGTTATTCGGAAGTTCCCTGACTGGTCAAGTTATAAACCAGTCCGAATGGGTCCTTGACATAGCATCGCGGAAACTCCGGCTCATCCTTTACAACCTCACAGCCGTATTTGACAAGCATACGCTTAGCGGCTTCCACGCTATCTACGGTAACTTCCAGCACTGGACCCAGTACCGGTCCGCGCTCGATGAACAAGTTGATGCGGCGGCCAAGAAGGCTGACTAACTCAGGACTCTCGTCGCTGATCTCGAATCCGAGATGTTCGACGTAGAAGTTCGCCGCCTTCTTTGGGTCTGGCGCTTGAAGAAGAATGTCTGTGCCGAAGGTGTTGGCCATATCAGCTAACTCCTGATGTAAAGAGTAGTCCAGTTGCTTCCGAATCGCCTCAATCGCTACTGAAGAGTCGCTTCGGTTGTGGTTGATGGTATCGCAATTGCGGTTCGAACTGCCTTGAGTTGCCGACAAATGGGAAGATTTTCTGATCAAAAAGTGACCTTTTGGGGGTGAAAAGGGGCGGTTTTGTGCTAAAAGCGGGGCATAAAATGGGGTTTGCAGTTACTGATTCGTTACTATGTAAAAATTACATCAACTTGATTCTATGTTGGTTACATGAGTAGCGGCGCAGGAGAATGCGATTTCCACAGGGGGAGGGGGTGGGGGGTGCTCCAGTGGACAGTGAAGAGTGGTCAGTGGTCAGGAAAAACCCGTGGCTGTGGTCTTGGTTCATGCTTTGATTGTGCGCCTGGAAGGGGAAATTGTCTGCAAAGCGCCAGCGGTGCGGCAGCCTGTGTTTGGCAAGAGACATTTGCGACAGGAATTTGTTCCTTGAAGGCATAACTGGGCACTACTTCGGAAGTGGGAGAGTTCAGATGTGCATAAACCCATAAGAATTGCTCACGAGTGTTCTGTTTCTGGACAATAAGTTACCATTACATTCTCACCCGGTAATCTGGCGCGCCAGACATTTCCTTATTAGTATCGGCACAGGTTAGAAAAACTTTAGCCCTGCGAAAAGTTTTTCTTCATAGGCACAAGAATTTTTCTCAGGAGCTCGCCATGATGACCAACTGTGCAACCAGTGAAGGTTTTGAGATCAGCCCCCGGTTTCGCCAGACGATTGAAGAGCGGATTGCGCGGCTGGAGAAGGATGCCGAGTTTGACGAGGCGCAGGTGGCCTCGTTGGTCGATGGCGACCACATCCGCAGACATATGCGGCTGGTGGCGCTGCAACGCGGCGAGGCGCTGCGTATGCGGCTCTTCCTGGACCGAGCCAAGACCCGCGTGCCCCGTCCGATGATCGCGCTGTGAGCGAATCAGCTGACAGGCGACAGCTAACAGTTCTGACCGGGTGCTGTTCGCTGTTTGTATCGAAGCTGTTCTAACTGAATGCTGATTCTTTCAGGGGCTTTGCCTCCGGGGCTAAAGCCCCCCTTTTTTGCGGAGGTTGAAACCCCCGCCTCCCTCCGAATCTTGCACTCCTGAGCCTGTAAAGTTGCGCCCGCATCCAAGAAGCCGGATTCGCGCGAGTCGATTGCGCGGTTGGATTCGGGCAGCGGTTGGCATCAGGCAAAGGTGCAGCTCAGGGCGCAAAGTTCGTCAGCGGAAGGGCGAACGGACTCGGTGATGAGTTGGCCGGGCATGGGGATGGCGCCCGGATCGGCTGCGCCGGACTCGAGAAAAGAGTCAAAGAGTTTGGCATAGTGGGCTTGGCTGCCGGTCAGCTTCTGAGTACGCTCACGCAAAAAATCGAATCGGAATGGAGAGCAAGGCTCGAGCACGGCCAAAAAGGCTGGGGAAAAGAATTGCGGCGCGTCGGCCACGGCCATGAAGATGAGCAAGCGCCAACTGGTGCGCATCAGATTCTTCAGGCTAGGCGAGCCATTGGGCAGGCGGTCCATGCGCTCCGCCACTTGTTCGCTGAAGTGAAGAAGCTGTGCGACGAGAGTGTCCAAAGGCTGTCCCTGGGCGGCGGCGCGCGTAAAGAGCGTGGCTGAGCCGCGTTCGAAATCTGCGCGCACATCCTGCAGATCGTCTCCCAGTTGCAGCAGCACACCCCATACGAAGGAGAAGCGGTCCTCTTCCGCATTCAGGCAAGGTTGCGCGAGGCAGGCATCGGCAATCACCGAGCTACCGCCTTTGGCGCAACTGATGCGCAAGATCTCGGCGTCACCGCGAAGGGGATCGAAGCGGCTGTTGCTATTGAGTTGCGCGAGACTGTGCTCCTGGGCTTGGTGAATGGCGAGCAGGCTCTCAAAGACCTGCGGATAGAGCGGGCGCGGATACTGCTCTTCGATCATTTGCACCATCGTCCACACGGAGGCTTCGCGCGGGTTGCGGACGGAGAGCCGCTGGCCTCGCAGACGCTGCCGGAAGCGCTCGCTGAAGAGCAGTTTCTCGGCGCTGGATAGATCAGGCTGGTCGAGATAGTTGTCGCTGTAGGGGTAGAGCAGGCTGTAGGCCAGGATCGACGGAGTCAGTTCGATGGGGCGGCCCAGCAAGGCTTGCAGGCCGCAGCAGATCCAGGCATTGCGGCTGGCCTGGATGATGTCGTCGATGCTCAGGGTTGGGTCGTAGCCGCGCGCCCAGCGTGCAAGCTGCGTGCCTACCGGCAAGAAGCAGTTGCTGAGCAGCTCGACCGCCTCACCTTCTATACCGAGCGCAATGGCGGCAAGGCGCGGGACGGCCTCTTGGATGCGCTGCCGCGCCAATCTGCGCTGGGCTGGAGCGTGCCGGGCTTCTCGTTCAAGGGCGCGTATACCCTGGTCGCAGGCCTTCTCGCGCTGGCGCTGCTGGGGCACCGTGAAGCGGGGAAGCGCGGGAAGAGAGCGCGCTGAGCACGCCTTCCACTCGTCGACAGTCTGCGCGACTTGCGCTTCGACCCACGGCCAACTGTAGAGATCTTTCATCTACTGAAAGAGTACGAAAAGCCGGGCGGCAGGGTTCCATCTTAAAATTGTGGAAGCAGGAGCTACAGGCATGGAAGTGGAGTATTTCGTCGTCGATGTTTTTACGGATCGGGCGCTGGCCGGCAATCCGCTGGCGGTGATGATGAATACCTGTAGCCTGACGCCGGAGCAGATGCAGGCGATTGCTCTTGAATTCAATCTGTCGGAGACCACGTTTATCGAGCGGCGGCCGGAGGCTGTCGAAGAGGCCGAGGGAGTGCGGGTGCGCATCTTCACTACGCGGGAGGAGCTGAACTTCGCCGGTCATCCGACTCTGGGCACTGCCAGCGTGCTCAGGCTGGTTGCGCCGGAGACGTTGCGGGAGGAGACCGTCACGTTACGGCTCAACGTGGGCGCGGTGCCGGTGCGCTTTGATCGCCATGCAGAAGGGCTCTTCGGCGAGATGAGGCAGCCGGAGGCGGAGTTTGGCGCGGAGCTGGAGGCGGCCGAGGTGGCGCGGCTGATTGGCTTGGAGGTTGAAGATCTGGAGCCGAGCCTGCCGCCGCAGATTGTGTCAACAGGCACGGCGTTTGCGATTGTGGCGTTGCGCTCCGACGAGGCGCTGGCGCGGCTCAACGTTCGCCAGCAGGAGGCCACGGAGTGGCTGCGTGAGCGCGGGGCGCGCTGGTTCTATGTGCTGGGGCCAACGGGCCGCCAAACACCGGCCTGGCGAGCGAGGATGCAATTCAACGGCGGCGAAGATCCGGCTACCGGCTCGGCGGCGGGATGCGCAATCGGCTATCTGGTTCAGCGTGGCGCAGTGGCCTCGGATGAGCACGTTCATCTGCGCCAGGGCGTGGAGATAAGGCGGCAGAGCGAGTTATTTCTTTCCGCGCGGATTGAAGCGGCGAGGGTCACGGATGTGCGGGTTGGGGGCAGCACCATTCTTGTGGCAAACGGTCGGCTTTTCCTGCCGTAATGCACATGCTTTCAACAGGGTTATATCGTTGCAAGTGACTTTATGTGTTAAATCTAGCCAATCTTCCACTGTTACGTTTGTGTTTATAAAGAGAGTTTCGCCTACCTTTCCCTCTTTTCATCAGACACAATCCCTCGTACGCTTGGCTTTCATTGATGGAAGTTCACCGGCGCAGTAGCCGGAATCACCCCAGGCTTCATTTAACAATCGACCGCGACTGTAGTCAGCCGCCTGTGCATCGAATGCCGTTTGCCGCGTAGAAGAATCGCCGCGCCCGCCCGGGCCTGGCGCCATGCACGCAAGGCAACCGGTTGCAAGATCAACCAGGAAATGGCTGGTTCGCTTTCGGCCGTCGGGTCCGGAGACGCATTTCGCCAGCCTGCCATTAGAGCAGGCAAAGGCGAGGCGTCCCCAGCCGGACTCAAAAAAATACTGCAAGGAGTTCATTCCCAGACCATGCGACCCAAGAAGATCATTCTCTGTGTAGACGATAACGAACAAGAGCTATCCGTGCTCAAGTTCATGCTGGCAACCAACGGCTACCGGGTCTTGTCCGCAACCAGCGGGCAGGAGGCCATCGGCATCTTTGCCGAAACTCCCGTGGACCTGGTACTGGCCGACTCCACCATGCCGCAGATGAACGGATGCCAGATGGTGGAACGGCTGAAAGAGATTGCCTCTCATGTTCCCATGATTCTGCTGGGCGACCCGCAGAAGATGGGAGGAGAGATGCACTCCGCCGATGCCTTGCTGGCCAAGAAGAACTGCTCACCGCAGGAGCTTCTGGAGCGCATCAAGGTAATGAGCGCCCGCAAGCGCGGCCCGCGTCCTGCCGCGCAACGGCTGATGCCGGTGATCGAGCTGGCAAGAGCGTCGTAAAGGCCGGGAATGATTGAATGAGCCAGCGGGCAGTGGAACCAACATACCCCGCCCGCTGGATTCCTGTCTCCGGCGGCAAGCATCTGCATCAGGCATCTGAATCTGGACAAACGGTTTGTTTACGAATAAAGTGGGGATGTGCCGAGCTCTGCGACTACTCTCCGCTCAACGGTGCGCACCCGCAAAGCGGCGCGATGTTCGTTTTGACTGCATCTCAATAGCGGCCCCGAGGCTGCGAAAGTTTAGGTACGTAATCCATGAAGAACAGCTCTCGACGTGTATTCATGCGGCAGGCCGTTACGGCCGCCGCTTCGCTGGCTTACGCCAAGGGATTTTCTTCCTGGGCGTTGGCCGCTCCCGCCGCAACCAAAGTTCGCGCCTGGATCACGGCGGGCGGAGATCGATTCAAGGAACTGACGGTTTCTCCCTGGCAGAAGGCTACGGGCGCGGCGGCCTCGGCGGTAGAGATTGACGCCACGCAGCGATTCCAAAGCATTCTGGGCTTCGGCGGCGCCTTCACCGATGCCTCCTGCTACCTGCTCAGCCGCATGGAGCCGGGGCATCGCGGGCGGTTAATGCAGGAGCTGGTCGGCGCTCAAGGCCTTCGCCTCTCGGCGTGCCGTACCTGTATCGGCTCGAGCGATTATTCGCGCAGCGCGTACACCTTCGACGACTCGCCGACGCCCGATCCCGAGCTGAAAAACTTCTCGATCTCGCACGACCGCGAGTATATTCTGCCGATGCTGCGCGAGGCGACGGCGGCGAATCCGGAGCTTTTCCTGTTCTCCGCTCCATGGAGCCCGCCGGCGTGGATGAAGGCCGGCAATTCGCTGATGGGCGGCGCAATGCGCAAGCATTATTTCTCCTCGTACGCCGAATACTTCGTCAAGTTTTTGCAAGGCTATCAGGCCGAGGGCGTGAAGATTCAGGCCATCACCTCGCAGAACGAGGTGGATACCGAGCAGGACGGAGCGATGCCCGCCGCGCTGTGGGGCCAGGAGTACGAAGCCGGCTTTGTCAGCGAGTTCCTGGGACCGGCGTTGCGCAAGGCCTCGCTCGACACCAAGATCTGGCTACTGGACCACAACTACGATCTTTGGGGCCGCGTGCTCGACCAATTGAGCAAGCCGGAGGTGGCGCAATATGTGGACGGAGTGGCCTGGCACGGCTATGTCGGCACTCCCGACGGGATGACTAAAGTACATAACGCCTATCCCGACAAAGGCGCTTACTGGACCGAGGGCGGCCCGATGATAACCGCTCCGGATTATCTGACCGACTGGGCAACGTGGTCGGGCACTTACGCGGGAATCCTCAAGAACTGGGCGCGCAGCATCACGGCCTGGAATCTGGTTCTCGACGAAAAGGGCACTCCGAATATCGGTCCCTTCTCCTGCGGCGGCGTGGTTACGCTGGACTCGAAGACGCAGCAGATCACGCGTAGCGGCCAGTACTGGGCCTTTGCTCACTATTCGAAGGCCGTCAGCCGCGGGGCGCGAGTGATCGCCACCAAGGCGAAATTGGCGGGCCTGGAACACGTCGCCTTTGTGAACCCCGATGGCGGCTACGTGCTGGTTCTCACCAATCAGGGAGAGGCGCGGGAGATTGACTGCCGCTTTGAAGGCAAGGCCCTGCACCTGAGCCTGCCGGCCAATTCGGTGGTTACGGTTCAGTGGAGTTAGTTTTCTGTTGAGATAAATTGTAGGCCGCGGGAGATCTCTTTGATAGAGTCTCCCGCGGCCTGTTTCATCTTCCGCCTATCACTCAGAGGCTATTGGAATTGGAACCAGTTGACGTTCGAGATGCTGTCGGTCGCTCCGCCCCCTGTAAAGACGACATACAAGTCATGCTTGCCGGTAGGGCTTCCGGTAAAGCTGCCGGAGACGGTCGTCCAGGTTTGCCATCCACCGGTTACCGTCAACGCTGCCGTGGCAATCGGCGTGCTCGTCATATTGTCGAGATAGAAGGTAGCCGTCCCTCCATTGCCGGCGCTGGCGGTGCGCACATTCACCATGGTTAGAGCGGGCGAACCGGTGCCGAAGTCCACATTTTTGATCAGCACGTAGGATCCATTGGTCAGATAGCCAAGATCATATTCGCCGGTCGAGTCACTGGTGGTCTCCATCTCCAGCCCACCCTCAGAGCTGAAGCTGGAACCCTGAATCTGCGCGGTGGCGGAGACCGGAGGCGTGAGGCCGCTCACGGTTGCATCCCATGTAAATGTCGCGGCGGACGTGGCCGGTAGCGTGTAAGTAAACGATTGTTGTCCCCATTGCACCGTGAATAGCTGGCTGCTGCTGGAAACGTTATAGGCAATCAGCGCCGTCGAGCCATCCGGATTCGTGAAGGCAATGCTGGTGATCGAGGGCGTGTTGCTGGAGTAGATGCGCGTGGCGCCGGGCAGTACATATTTGCTGTAGTGGCCCAGCGTGTAATACTCGACGTCCTTGGTGACATCGCCGGTCGAGCTGTTGACCGTCACAATCGGCGTACAAGTGTTGCAACCACCCAGAGGAGGGGCATCCTGCGTGAGGTCCGGTCCCAGATTTTGATCGAGCGCCAGACTCCACTTCACATAGGCCTTGCCGGAGTTGCGCAGCACCTCGTTGATCTCGATGAAGTCGTTGGTGAATTGATCGCTGATCCAGGTGCCGCCGGAATGCTCGGTCATCCAGTTGCCCAGGTTGGGGAATTGGTTCTGCAAGAGCTGCTGCGCGCCGGGTACGCCTCCATAGCCATGCCAAGCCGTGCCGGCCATCTGCGATAACTGCGCCGTCGTCATGCCGCCCAGAACCGTCTGCGGATAGGAGGGCGTATCCCAGTTGTGATCCCAGGCAAAGAACTTAGGCGTGGTGAGCGGGAAGGTGGCGGAAGCAAATGCGGGCAAAACGTAGCCCTGAAAGACGGCAAGCTGATCGGTGTCGATCATGCCCATGCTCGGATAGGCCGTTGTTGGATTGCCCGGCTCATTCTGAATCGAGAGGAAGTCGATGGGCACGCCCGCCGTCTCGTACGCCTTGACGTAATCGACGAAGTAGTTGGCGAAGGCAGTCTCGTTGGCGCTGGTCATCAGCAGCGATCCGCCCATCATGGAGACTGGACTCATCGAAGTGGGATCCTTCATCCATCCCGGAGGGCTCCAGGGATTGGCCATCAGCTTCATCGATGGATTGAGGGCCACGGCTTGCTGGATGATGGGCAAAATGTAGGCATCGTCGTGAGAGATCGAGAAACCCGTCAAAGGAAAATCGGTCGTGCCCACGGGCTGATCATCGAAGGAATAGACGGAGCGCGCAATGTCAGACGCGCCCATGGGAATGCGCATGAAGCTGAGGCCGATGCCGTTGCCGTTGCGCGTGAACAGGTCGTTCATGGTGCTGGAGAGATTATCCGCCTCGTCATAGAGTACATAGGCCGCGGAATCGGTGAAGGCCGCGCCAAAACCGTCGATGGTCTGATAGCTCTGCGTTGGATCGACGACGACGGTGTTGGTGCCTGCGTCCGCAGTGCTCGATGTAAAGGAAAGATCAGGTTGTGGAACCATCATCTGACTCGCGTGGTCAGAGCTTTGCACCACGGCCACGGAGCTTCCTATGTAATAGGTTCCGGTGGCAAACGGGCTGTTGGAATAGCCAGTGGCGACGGCCAACGCGTTGATCGTCGTGGTGGCGGTGACATTGATCGGCGACGCGGATGAATACAGCGTGGACGCGATGGTCGGGACTG
Organism: Occallatibacter sp.; assembly: GCA_050014135.1. Taxonomy (GTDB): domain Bacteria; phylum Acidobacteriota; class Terriglobia; order Terriglobales; family Acidobacteriaceae; genus Telmatobacter. The sequence goes on along the minus strand of JBEKDX010000071.1, from coordinate 4,525 downwards.
ATCCGTCGGTCGTGTAATAGATCGATGTGCCTGCCTGGGCGTCGGCGAGAGTAACGCTCTGCGCCGAGGTATACGCACCGGGAGCGGTGGTGGAGAAGGTCGGCGCGGTGGCCGCCGGCAGGTTGATGGTGTAGGTAGCCGAGGCGACGGCGCTGTTGGCATAGCCGGTGGCAACGGCAATCGCTTTGATCGTCGTGGTGGTTGATGTGCTGGTGGTGGGAAGAAGGATGGAAGGCCCGTAGAGCGTGGACGAGGAGGTGGGCGTCGATCCGTCGAGCGTGTAGTAGATAGAGGCGCCTGCCGTGGTCTCCGAAAGGGTCACGGAGAGATTGCTGCCATACGAGCCGCTGGGGGAACTGAAGGTTGGCGCCTCGGCGGCCAGGGTGTAGGTAGCCGAGGCGACGGAACTGTTCGTATCGCCCGATAAGACGGCGATCGCTTCAATCGTAGTGGTGGCTGTCACGGTAATCGCCGACGAATAGAGAGCGGACGCGGTGGTGGGCGTCGTTCCGTTGGTTGTGTAGTAGATCGCAGCGGCTGCCGTCGAGTCGGAGAGGGTTACCGACAAGGAGGCAGTAAAGTTTTCGCTGGTGTAATTGAAGGTTGGCGCCGGCAAGATTGGCGGGGTTCCCCCTGAATTTCCGCCGCCGCCGCAACCCGCGATGGAAAACACTGCCGCAAAGACAATTGCAAGAATACTTCCGCGCTTGAACATCTGATCCTCTCCTATACCGCCATCCAAAAATGTGCTGCGAATATTCTATTAAGACAAACGATTGTCTTTTGGAAATTGTGAATCCTGCAGACCGCCTACGGGAATGGATTATCGGCTTCTTAGAGGACCATTGTCAAGGAGCCATGCCACGGCTGATGGAGCAGTGGCGGAGCGTCAATTGATGACTGAACTGCCGAAGGGCGAGCCGTTTTGGTACTGTTGACCCATGGCCGAAATCGCAAATCAATCCGATCTGAATGCTGTTGACCTCGAATCCCTAACCGCCGATGTGGTGGCGCAGGCGATGAAAGCCGGAGCAAGCGACGCCGAGGCGGTTGCGCGCGAGGGCGATGAATTCAGCGTCAACGTGCGCATGGGCCAGGTTGAAACTCTGAAGGAATCCGGCTCGCAACGGCTGGGCCTGCGAGTTTTCCTGGGAGTTCGCTCGGCTTCCTCCTCGACCAGCGACCTGACTCTGGAGGGCATTCGCCAACTGGTGGAGGGCGCTGTGGCTCTGGCCAAAGTCACGGAAGAAGATCCCTTCAGCGGATTGCCGGAGCGGGGGGAGCTTGGCTCGATTGGAGGCGATCTGCATTTATACAGCGAGGACGTTTACTCGCTCGCTGGGGCGGAGCGCATCGAGTTGGCTCGGCGGGCTGAGGCGGCGGCGCTCGCTGCCGACGAGCGCATCACCAACTCAGACGGCGGCAGCTTCGAGGCAGCCACCGGGCGCAAGGCGCTGGCCAACTCGCGCGGCTTTCACGGCGAATACCGCAGCAGCTACGCCGGAGTCTCCGCCGCGCCGCTGGCCGTAGACGTGAACGGCACAAAGCAGAGCGACAGTTGGTGGTCGAGCGCGCGGCGGCTCAAGGACCTTGACTCGCCAGAGTCAATCGGCAAAGAGGCGGCGCGGCGCGTCCTGCGCCGTCTGGGCGCGCGGCGCGTACCGACGCAACGGGTTCCGATTGTCTTTGCGCCGGAGGTGGCGCGCTCACTGCTCGGATCGGTCTTCGAGGCAGCTTCGGGCGACGCCATCTGGCGTGGCGCATCGTTTCTGACAGGCAAGCTGGACAAGCAAATCGCCGCGCCAGCACTGACGATCATCGACGACAGTACAATGATGCTGCCCTCGGGCATGGGCGGCTTCGGCACCTCGCCCTTTGACGGCGAAGGATTGCCAACGCGGCGCACGATGGTGGTGGAAGCAGGCCTGCTGCGCAACTATATGCTGAATACTTACTCCGCGCGCAAACTGGGCATGAAGTCCACGCACAACGCTTCGCGAGGGCTGGCCGGAACGCCGGGCATCGGCTGCGGGAATCTTTTTCTCGAGCCGGGCTTACTGACGCCAGAGCAGATCATCGGCGAGATCACAGCCGGTCTTTACGTCACCAGCCTGATGGGCTTCGGCGTCAATACCGTTACCGGCGACTACTCGCGCGGCGCTACTGGATTGTGGATTGAGAATGGCGCGCTGACTCATGCCGTCGAAGAGGTGACCATCGCAGGCAACCTGGCTGAGATGCTGATGAATGTGACCGCCATCGGCAGCGATCTGGTATTCCGCGGCGCCATCGCCTCGCCCACCCTGCGCATCGACGGCATGACCATTGCGGGGAGTTAGCGGAGCGTGAGCTTTTGCTCCATCATTGGTCTTGGATGAAGGGTACGGGCTTTAGCCCGTACATAAACCAGGCAGAATCAACGGGGCTTTAGCCCCTGAGTGACGTTTTCCACGAATTTCTGGCTTGTTCTGAGGTTCAATAAATATAGGCTGGGTTCTTCATTCCAGAAATCCCGCAATTTTTCCTCTACAGAAATCACTGTCAAGTTGTATTCTTATCCTTCGTTGTCGGGGGACATTTGAAATGTGGGAAGTGAGAGTACAGCACACCGGACTTAATGCGTATCGTGTCGTTCGTGGTGTCACGCAGGCAGAAGCAGAGTTGAAAGCCAATCTTCAAGTCGCGGTTTGGAACGAGAGGTGGGCCAAAACGCAAGCGGCGCTCAGAAACAGACAGGATAAGCTCAAGAAATCCTGGGACAAAGAAGAAAATAAGCGTACAGCCCTGAATCGAACAACTGAACTAGAAGAACAACGTGCAGCAATTGAATTGATTCTTGCCACTGGGATACAGCAACAACCCCTACTCTGGTCGAGCCTGAAAGACAAAACAGCTTTCACACTGTCTCGTCCGAAAGATCCTCCCGCTCAAATCAAACCGAATAAGCCAATTCATCCGACTGTACCTGATCCAGTCGAATACGCCCCGCGATTTTCTATAATCGACCGTATTTTTGCCAACCGCCGTGCTGAGAAAATAAATCGAGCTACTTTTGAACTTGATCAGGCAAGATCAAAATGGATTGCTAGATGTGAAGAACGAAACGAATCATTTCAGAAAGAACTTAATGCATCTGAAGCGGCTTTTCAGGTGGTTTTGGGACAGTATAAGGTAAAAGTTAATGAGTGGGAACGTGCAAAAGAAGAATATAGGTATAGACAAGATGCGCAGCATAGGCAGATTGACTCACTTCGCGATGATTACAAAGCCGGGGAATCATCCGCCGTTGAATATTTTTTTGCGGAAGTTTTAAACCATTCCAGTTACCCGGAAGGTTTTCCACAAGGAAGCATACTCTTTTTTAATCAGAGCAGCGGGGTGTTAATTGTCGATTTTGAGTTGCCTAATCAGTTAGCTTTTCCGGCCATCAAAGAAATAAAATACATCGCAGCCCGCGAACAATTTCAAGAAGTTCCTGTATCAGACGCATGGCTGAAAAAGACATATGATGAGGTTTTATACCAGATTGCTTTGAGAACGCTTTACGAGCTTTATAGTGCAGACGAATCGGAAGTATTAAAGAGCATTGTTTTCAACGGTTGGGTTCGGAGCATCGACAAAGCCACCGGAGTAGAGACCCACGGATGTATTCTTTCAGTCCAGGCTGAACGTGAAGAGTTCCTCCAGATCAACCTCAGCCAAGTTGAGCCGAAAGCGTGTTTCAGAAAATTGAAAGGGGTAGCGAGCAGTAAGCTGACAGAGCTGACTCCAGTGCGCCCAATTCTCTCAATCAACAAGGAAGATCACCGATTCGTTGAAGGTTACGCTGTGGCTGATACCTTGGATGATCGCACGAATCTGGCGGCTATGGATTGGCTGGATTTTGAGAATCTGATCCGAGAGTTATTCGAAAAGGAGTTCAGCAAGAACGGTGGAGAGGTTAAGATCACACAGGCCAGCCGCGATGGAGGAGTTGATGCCATTGCATTCGATCCCGATCCGATTCGTGGAGGAAAAATTGTTATCCAGGCTAAGAGATATACAAATGTTGTAGGTGTTTCCGCTGTTCGTGATCTTTACGGTACTGTTCATAATGAAGGCGCAACCAAAGGCATCCTTGTGACTACTGCCACCTATGGACCAGACGCATATGAATTTGCAAAGGATAAACCCCTTACGTTATTGAGCGGTAGTGAACTTCTCTCGCTGCTTGCAACACACGGACATAGGGCAAAGATTGATCTACAAGAAGCAAAGGCTTTCTTTTTATCGAAGCAGAATTAGTAAAATATTGACTTACCGCAGGGGCTAAAGCCCAACCTTTTTTGCGACGTTTGCGGCACGACTAAAGTCGTGCCCTGTTACAAAGCTGGTCAACGATTGAGTTTTGATAGCTTGAAAAGCTCCAATCTTTTGCCGCTAACATTTCCAGGAATGGTTCCGACAGGATTGATTCGGAGAGGAGAGAATGGCTGAGCTAACTGAAATTCAAATGCAATCGTTGCCATTTGATTCCGCCGACGCC
>JBEKDX010000070.1:0-13793 GCA_050014135.1 Occallatibacter sp. | reverse complement strand
TGGACTCCAATGCCTTGCAGCGCCCCAAGCGTTTCTTCGGCGCGGCGAGAAATATCGAAGAGGGCGGTTCACTGACGATTATCTCCACCGCGCTGATCGATACGGGGTCGCGCATGGATGAGGTCATCTTTGAAGAATTCAAGGGTACCGGCAACATGGAGATCATCCTCGACCGCAAGCTCGTGGACAAGCGCGTCTTCCCGGCCATCGACATCCAACGTTCCGGAACCCGCAAGGAAGAGCTGCTCATTCCCAAGGAAGATCTCTCGCGCATCTGGATTCTGCGCAAGGTGCTCAACCCGCTGTCGCCGGTCGAGGCGATGGAACTGCTGATCAGCCGCTTGGAAAAGGTGCGCAACAACGCCGAGTTCCTCGCCAACATGAATCAGTTATAGCCGCCTGCGGGCACCTGCGGTGCGGCCAACCGCTCGCGATTCGCTCGCAGGAGTTTCGCTCCGTACTCTGGGTCTCCCACCCTTTTCCGCGTTCTTTGCGCAAAAGGGTGAGAGACCACGAATCTCTACCGCTGATCGTTTTGAAGGTGTGCGGCTTCGTTCGATTCCCACTCCCCTTCCCGGATTTGCCGCGCGCTGGTAAGATAAAAGAGTCGTGGGGCTGTAGCTCAGCTGGGAGAGCGCCTCGTTCGCAACGAGGAGGCCAGCGGTTCGATCCCGCTCAGCTCCACCAAACTTTAAAGTGCTGTAGAGATCCCTTCTGGATCCCACCGCTCCTACCTCCGACTTCCTCGCGTATCACACCCTTCACAGATCAATCGTTCCATTCGATGAACCAACACGTCTGAGTTCTCCGTCCTCCGCGTACGCTCCAGTTGCGTCGCCGCAGAAGAAAAAAACTTGCATCAAGCCGATGAGAGAGTCGCAAAATTTGCTCGTGATACTCTGCGCGAGAGGTTTTTTTGAATGCGGCGAGCCCCAATTCGATTCCCCACCTGAAAAAATTGTTGTCTATTTTTCCACCGTCCTGTCGTTTTTTTCTTGACACTTGCGTTTTGTGATTCTATACATTCTTCATCTGCAAAAAATATTTTGCAGCATCGATGCAAATCATCGAAAGGGAGAATAGGCAAATGGCAACTAAGAAAGCAGCCAAGAAGGCACCCGCGAAGAAGGCGGCAAAGAAGGCCGCGAAGAAGAAGTAGCGGTACCTCCAACCGAAAGGCAACACGTCAGGGGAGCGACCCAATCGCTCCCCTGATCTGTGTTGGGAGAAAGAATTACACTGGTGCAGCAGGAGGGAACCCCATGACACGCCGCCGCTGGATTGCCGAGTTTTGGGATGAAGCCACCGCAACGCTCAACGGCGCGCAGGCCGATCACATGGCCCGCGTGCTGCGCGCGCAGCCGGGCATGGAGGCCGACGTGGTGGCCGGCGGCCACGTCTTTCACGCGCAGGTGGCTGCGGTCACCGCCAACGAAGTCCGCTTCAATTTGATCGCGGAACTCGAGGCCGATCCGGCGCTTCCCATTACGCTGCTGCTGGCCGTCTACAAATTCGATCACATGGAATGGGCCATCGAGAAGGCCACCGAGTTGGGAGTGGCCGCGATTGCGCCGGTCATTGCGCGGCGGACCGAGAAGCATCTGGCCCAGGCCGCGGGCAAGCGTGCCGAGCGTTGGCGGCGCATCGCACATGAAGCCGCGCAGCAGTCGCGCCGCTCTGACCTGCCGATCCTCTTCGATCCAGCCCCGCTGGCTCAGAGCGTCCGCGCCGCCTCCGAGGCCACCCGCATCGTTCTCGCCGAGCAGGAGCGCACCACCACGCTGCGCCGTGTACTCAAAGAATCGCTCTCTGCAGCCGGAGCCGAAACGCCCACTATCGAGCTTGCCATCGGTCCCGAAGGCGGATGGGCGCCTGAGGAGGAAGCGCTCTTCGACGCCAATGGCTGGCGCGCCGCCTCGCTCGGCCCGCGCATCCTGAGAGCTGAGACCGCTGCCATCGCCGCGCTCGCGGTGGTGGCTTCGTATTTGGAATGAAAAAGGAAATTCTCCCAGATTTCAAAACCGCGATCTTGGGTGTTAGAAAAGGGAACGCACATTCAGAGTTACTGCTCTTGTATGAGTCAGAGTTTGCGATCCAGTGGTTGCGATTCCAGTGATGGTGATGTTGGGGTCTTGTGCGGGCGTCCCAAAGGATATCGGGCCGGGCGTGCCGCATCCGGAGATCGTCGTCCCGGCGATGAGGAGCACAAAGATCGTGAGCATCCAGCCATTGCGGAAGCGACTCGAGCGGCGCGGAATGAAGAGCAGCAAGAGGCCGGCCAGCGAGGTCAATCTAACTCTGGCGGAGAGCGTTCTACTCTGACTGGGAGCAGTGGTTTGCACAACCAATTTGGCGGTTGTGCTGCCGCCGGAGACAGTGTCCGGAGAAAACTTGCAGGTGGTTTCTGCCGGCAATTGCGAGCAACTCAGAGTGACTGGAAGTTTGAATCCTGTGCCGGGCGCGATGGTAACGATGTAAATCGCCGATTCTCCCGTATAAACGGTTTGCGTGCTGGGCGAGGCGGAGAGACTGAAGTCGGCGGGAGAGATGATTTCGGCAACAGCCGCTGATGTGCTGCTATTGAATTCCGCCGTGCCTGCATAAGTCGCCGTGATGGAATGCGAACCGGCATTCAAGGAGCTGGTGGAGTACGCAGCCGCGCCGGATACGATGTTTGCCGTGCCCAGCAAGGTCTCGCCGTCATAAAATGAAACGCTTCCCGTGGGAGTGACTGCGGAAGTAATCACTGGAATCAACGCGGGGCTCTTGACCGTCGCAGTAAATGTAACGGCGCTTCCAAAGGCCGCGGGATCGGGAGATGCGATCACACTGGTGGTGGTATTCGTGGCAGTTACGCTGACTGCAATCGCCGGCGCAGAGGCCGACGAAGTATCGGTAGTGGAGCCGTTATAACTCGCGGTCATCGAGTAACTGCCGATAGCCGGGATCAACCAGAATTGAGCCACGCCATTGTTATTCAAGTTTGCGCTGCCAAGCGAGGCGCTTCCGTTATAGAAGGTGATCATCCCGGTTGGCGTAGCGCCGCTCACTGGCTTTACCGTCGCGGTCAGCGTCAGCGTCTGGCCGTAGGTCAAGTTCGCCGCAGATGCTGAGAGTCCCGTGGTGGTGGTGACGGGGATAATGGTTTCTACAGTAACTGCATATTTTGCCGTTGCCGCGGCGCTGGGCAAGTAATCCCTGGCCATCGCAATCGCTTGCAGGGTTTCTGTCGATGTGATCGCGATGGGAGTGCTGTAGACACTTGAACTCGTGGTTGGGAGGCCATCGATGGCGTAGTAGATGATTGCGCCCGGAGTCGTATCGGTGATGGTCACATACTGCGTAGCGGAGTAACTCCCGGCGGGCACGTTGAAGGTCGGAGTGGCCGCGGGAGGCTGATATTCCCAAAGGTCGTTGAGGTAGACCCAACTGCCGCTGGCATCAAAACCCCAGCCTCCAAAGAGCCAGAGAGCGCCGCCGCTTCCGGTCCAACTCGAAGCTCCCACGCGGCCTCCGGGAGCGCTTGCCGCGGCAGGCTCGCCTAACACGCCATAGACTCCAGCATCGGTGCACTCATAGTTTCCACAGGCCAGCGCGCTGCTTCCATTCATCCACACCCACTCGTTCGTAGATGGATGGAATTCCCATAGGTCGTTGAGTCCGCCCCAGTGGCCGTTGCTATCGTACGCATCGCCGCCAAAGAGCCAGAGATTGCCGCTGGGGTCAATCCAATTCGCAGCCCAGACGCGGCTCCCAGGGATGTTTGCGGCGGCAGGCGCGCCCATCGCGCCGTAGACTCCGGCGTAGCCGACGGTGCTGCTTCCGCTCATCCACGTCCATTCGCTGGTGGATGGATTGAACTGCCAAAGGTCGTTCAGATCATTTGCATTACTGTCGCCGGGAACGAGGCCGCCAAAGAGCCAGAGATTCCCACTGCTATCGATCCAGTTAGAAGCTCCGGCACGGCCACCGGGGATATTTCCGGCGGCAGGCACGCCGGGAATGCCGTAGACTCCAGGCTGACCAAGATCCGAGCTACCGATCGTACTGCTGCCGCTTATCCAACTCCACATATTCGTGGATGGATTGAACTCCCATAAATCATTGAGAGAGCCATAGCCGCCGCTCGAATCGAAGCCCGATCCGCCGAAGATCCAGAAATTGCCGTTCTTATCTGTCCAACTCGAAGCCATCGAGCGCGCTCCGGGAATGTAACTCGCGGACGCATCGCCCAACTCGCCGTAGAATCCCGGCTGGCCAGTGATGCAGTCATCACAGCTAACATTGACGGGGATCGTACTGCTGCCGTCCATCCATGCCCATTGATTCGTGGATGGATCGAACTCCCACAGATCATTCAGAGCGCCAAGATTTCCGTTAGCATCAAATCCATAGCCGCCAAAGAGCCAGAGATGGCCATTGCTCCCGACTGAAGTTACCGCTTGATACCGGCTTCCCGGCGCGTTTTCATCGGCAAAGACACCGGGCGCGCCATAGACGCCGGAGTGACCGCAATTCGCTGAAGAGCAGGAAGCCGCAGGCACACTGCTGCTACCTCCCATCCAGTTCCATTCATTGGTGGTTGGATTGAATTCCCATAGGTCGTTGAGGTAACTCCAGCGGGGAGTGCCGAGTTGAAGATCAAATAACTGTCCGCCAAAGAGCCAGAAGTTTCCGCTGTTATCGGTCCAGCTTGAAGCGAAGTAACGGCTCGAGGGGATGTTACTGGGTGCAGGCGTACCTAGTGCGCCGTAGACGCCGGACTGGTAGTTGTAACTGCCAGCCGTGCTGCTGCCTCCCATCCAGGCCCATTCGCTGGTGGCAACTTGGGCGGATGCGATGGAGGCAGCAAGAAACAAAGTCAAGGGAAAAAAGCCAATCAAGTTTTTCAAAGAACATTCTCGCAATCAAATCAAGACAGCTTCGGCAGTAGGATTACCACTGCTAACTCAGTCTATGGTTCATTGTGAATGATTCTTAGAGTTTTCTTAGCGAGTCCTAGCACGTTTGGGCGTCTTCGGCTCGCGAAAGATTTTGCCCGGTGGTTCCTTCCGTAATGGATAGGAGCCTGTGAGCGGAAATCCGCTCAGGCAAAGGGGTTCTTCGCCCGCAGCTCCGCGACGATCTCGGCGGCGGCTACGCGCGCCTCTGCGGCCTGGTCGGGAGGAAAGCTGATAGCGCCGACGCGGGCATGGCCGCCGCCGCCATAGCGTTCGCAAACCTGCGCCAGGTTCACCATTCTGGCTGGGTCGGCCTTGGTCCAGGGATTCGAGCCGACCGAGACCTTGGTGCGGAAGCTGGATTTCGACAGACCAATCGAGTACGTCGCATGGGGGTGCAGATAGTAAGGAATGAACTTGTTATATCCCTCTTGCGGCTGGTCGGTGATGTCAAAGTAAATGGTGCCGTCGCGCTCTTCGGCGCGGTCGCGAATCAGTTTGATGGCCTGCTGGTGGCGTTCGAGCAGCGGTGGCAGCAGCGGGGCGACAAAGGGCTGGCATAGCACCTCGGCCAGCGGCATCTCGGTGAGCAATGGAATGAGCCGGGGAATGAAGGCGTCGTCCTGCGTGGACTCGATGATGAGCGTTAGCTTCATCGCGGGAGCGGCCATCTCGACGGCTGACTCGGCGCTTTCATACTTCGCGCCATCTACGATATTGGCCCATCGAATCAGCTCGGCCATCGGCGCGATGTTGAATCCAAAATGCGTTGACCCGATGTGCGCCAGAAAGCTGGTGCAGGAGGTGTAGTCGGCGTCGAGAAAGCGGTGCGAGCCGCAGACCGGGTCCTGCTTGCAGGTCAAATAGTGCTCCTGGTCCTGGGGAGTAAGAAAGGCGGAGAGGTGGTGATCGAACCACCAGGTAATTTTGGGCGAGGTGGAATACTTGAAATCGACGATGGCGTTTTCGTCGCCGCAGAAATCGCTCTCGTCAAAGAGGGCGCCGGCGCGATGAACCAGACCGTGGTACTCGTAGCTGGCCGCGGGGGTAACGCACTCGCGATGGAAGCGAGTGAAGAGCGAGGCTGAGCAAGCTCCATCGAAGCATTTGTCGTGATAGAAGACGCGAACCCGCAAGGCGTGAACTCCCTCGTGCACAGAAAAAGTAGAATTACTGGAACTGTCTAGCATCAAGGCAAGAACCGTTTGTGTCAAGGAGAGAGTGAAAAATTTCGGCTCTCGAACTGGCGCGCGAGTGTTCGATTGCGGACGGCGGGTTTCAATTGTGAACAGGAAGCGATGATTCCTCGGGATGTGATTTTCGACTAAGCTGTTTACAATCAGCGGTTAGAGCTTTCAATGGTTTGGCCGAAAAAGTGCAATATACAGAAATGAGTCTCAAGAGAAGAATTTGCGGGAACCGGGGATATTATGCACGCTTTGCTTCAGGATTTGCGGTACGCGGTAAGGCAGTTGCGCCACTCGCCGGGCTTCACGCTGGCGGCGGTGCTTTCGCTGGCCATCGGCATCGGAGCCAATACGGCGGGTTACAGCGTCGCCGATGCGATCGTTATGCGCCCGTTGGCGGTGCCGGATCTGGATCGCGTGCTGACCGTTCAGGAGCAGCAGAATCACAGTGATGATCTGAAGCCGGTCGCGCTGGCCAACTATGAAGACTGGCGGCAGCAGAGCCGTAGCTTTGAAGAGCTGGCCGTGCACAGCCCAGCGGATATGAGCCTGGGCGAATCAGGCAAAGGGGCTGGCGATGCCGCGCATATCGAGGTAGAGTATGCATCGCCGAATTTTTTCTCCGTGATGCGCTCGAATGCGCTGATCGGGCGCGTCTTTGGAGCGAACGAAGCGAAGCCGGGGCGCGAGAGCGTAGCGGTGTTGAGCTACTACTTCTGGAAGCAGCGTTTCAATGGAGACGCTGGCGTGGTGGGCCGCACGGTCGAGCTGGACGAGCACGCCTACACCATCATCGGCGTGCTGCCGAAGGCGATGGAATATCCGGCTTCCGCCGATCTTTTTCTTCCCTTTGCGCCCAATGCCGCGCAGCTTGCCAACCGCGGCTCGCATGATTATCAGGTAATTGGCCGCTTGCGCAAGGGCGTCACCAAAGCCGAGGCGCAGGCGGAGATGACGCTCGTCGCTGGAGGTTTGGCGCGAGCCTATCCTGCGACCAATCAGGGCTGGTCGGTGAAGATTGAGCCGTTGCTGATATCCATCAATGGCTATAAGACGCCACTCTACTTCGGCATGATGCGGGGCGCCACTTTGTTTGTGCTGCTGGTGGTCTGCCTGAACATCGCCAATCTGCAACTGGCGCGCGGCATTGCCCGTAGGCCTGAGATCGCCATGCGCGTCGCGATGGGTGCAAGCCGCTGGCGGCTGATGAGGCAGTTGCTAACGGAGAGTATTGTTCTGGGGCTGCTGGGCGCGGCTTGCGGTTTGATAGTGGCGCAGGCGGATTTGCATTGGACGCTGATTTCGATGCCGGCGCAGGTGGCGCGCTATATCGCCGGCTGGTCGAATATCTCGCTGAATAGCCACGCTCTCATTTACTCTCTGTTGCTGGCGGTGGGAGCGGGCATCGTCTCCGGCCTTGCGCCGGCAATCTCGGCTCTGCGTGTCAACCTGGTGGATCAATTGAAATCCGGCTCGCGCGCGATTGCCGGCGCGGGCCGCACCCGCTGGCTGAGGAACTTCTTTGCCGCCGCGCAAATCGCTCTGGCCGTCACGCTGGTGATTGGCGCTGCGCTGATGGCCAAAGGCATGGGGTCGATGGTGCATATGGCCGACCGCTACAACCCCAGCCAGATGCTCACCTTCAGCGTTCATCTGCCTGCAGCGCGCTACGATACGCCGGAGAAGCAGGCCGCTTGGTATGCCGCCAGTCTGGAGAAGCTGCGCGCGCTTCCCGGAGTCAAGCAGGCCGAGCTGACCGCGACGCTTCCGTTGAGCAATTACGACGTGCCGGACGATTGCCAAATCGAAAATCGACCGCTGGCTCCAGGCAGTTTTCAAAGCGCGCTGCGGCTGCCGGTCAGCGATGGATACTTTTCCGAGTTACATATCGCGCTCTTCTCCGGCCGTTCTTTCAACGCGAGCGACGACCTGCGCTCACAGCCGGTCGCGGTTGTCAGCCGAGGATTTGTGACGCGCTATTTTCCCGCGGAGAACCCGCTGGGGCATCATATTCGCATGGGCGCGGGAAAGAACCAGACTGCATGGCTGACGATCGTCGGCGTCGTCGAGGAGACGGATTATTCCTTGTGGGAGAGAGCGCACACGGCCGAGGTGTATATGAGCACGGCGCAGATTCCGCCGCAGGCCGCGGTCTTTGCCGTGATGAGCGATGGCGACCCGCTGGCGCTGGCTCCGGCGGCGCGCGGGGCGCTCAGCGAGCTCGATTCCACGCTGCCGATGGACCGGGTTGAGAGCTATTCGCAGTTCATGCACGAGAATCTGATTGGGCTTATGTTTGTCGCCCGAGGGCTGGACATTGACGGAGCGATTGCGCTGCTACTGGCCGCTATCGGCATCTTCGGCGTGATGGCTAACCTGGTGGCCGAACGCACCCGCGAAATCGGCGTGCGGCTGGCGATGGGCGCGAGGCGCGAAGATGTGATGCGCATGATTCTGCGCCGAGCGGCGTGGCTGACGGGAAGTGGCGTGGGCATTGGCCTGCTGCTGGCCTTCGCGCTGGCGCATGGCGTGGCCAATCTGCTTTACGGCGTGAGCCCCGACGATCCTGTCATCTTCACTGGCATCACCGCGGCGATCATCGCGATTGCGCTGGGTTCGAGCTGGCTGCCGGCGCGCCGGGCCGCGCGGATTGATCCTATGGTGGCGCTGCGCGACGAATAAAGAAACGGATGCTCGGAACCGAGAATCACCGAGTGCGTAGTCCTTTTAGTAAAATGCAGCGGACAGCATTTTTTTAGGAGCCTTGATGGAGCCGGAGATTCAGCCCCCACTGCCGGAGAGGCAGCCCGCCGTAAGTGGCCCCGAATTGCTCTTCCCGGCTGCCGCGCATACCGCCCTCGCGCCCGGCGCTGATTATTGTCGCGATCTGAGTTGGGTATTTCTCGGTCGCCAGGGCTTGAGGGCGGGCTGGTCGGTGCTGATCTTTTTCTTCCTAAGCGGTTTCCCAAGCCACGCCGGTTTATTCAACTACATCGTGGGAACCGCTTTTTATATGCTCCATCTTGCCGCCAACGGAGAGGAACTTACTGCCTCCGCGATCTTCTATGGAGAGTTGAGCGTCGCTCTGGCGCTGGTAGGGGCAGCAGCGGTTATTGCCTTCGTCGAGCGCCGCCGCAGCCTGCTGGCTTTCAATCTGGATGGCCCGCGGCGCGTTCCCCACTTCATCAGCGGCTTCGCGGCAGGCTTCCTTGCTCTCTCGCTGCTTGTGGGTGCAATGAATTTGGGCGGCTGGCTGCACTTCGGGCCTGTCTCGCTCTCGGGAGCGGCAATCCTCAAGTATGCCGTGCTGTGGGGCGCCGCATTTCTGCTGGTGGGCTGCGTCGAGGAGGGAACCTTCCGCTGCTACCTGCAATTCACCCTCGCGCGTGGCATCAACTTCTGGTGGGCGCTGGGGATCATCACTCTGCTCTGTGTCAACCTGGTGATGCGGGCCAGGGGCAATGGCGTCTGGGGCGTCTATGCGATGGCGCTGCTGGGGCTTCTCCCCTGCCTGTGGCTCCACATTCGCAAAACTCCAGGTAGCGGCTTCTGGCAGGCCGCCTGGGTCACCTCGACGCTCTTCGGATACATCCACACCAGCAACGAAGGAGAAAACTGGATCGGCATCTTTGCCGCTGCGCTGATCGGCTTCGTCTTCTGCGTCAGTGTGCGAGTGACCGGCTCGGCCTGGTGGGCAATCGGCTGCCACGCCGCCTGGGATTGGGCGGAGAGCTATTTCTACGGCACCGCCGACAGCGGCATGGTTGCCCGGGGACATTACCTAAGCACCCGCCCGGTGGGCAACGCCTTCTGGAGCGGCGGCGCGGACGGTCCCGAGGGCAGCATACTGGTGATCGGTGTCATCCTGCTGATGCTGGCGGCGCTGCTGATAATATATGGGCGCAAGAAGCCCGACTTGCTAGCCGAGAAGCAAATCGCAGGATAAAACTAACGGCGAGAATGTACTATCGTCTTGCGGCCATAAAATGCGGCCCGATCGCGATGAATCAGACTTCCAAGCCTGTATACCGTTTTGGCCCCTTTCGCTATGACTCCGGGCAGCGCCTCCTCTTTCGAGAGGACGAGATGGTTCCGCTCGCTCCCAAAGTAACCGCGACGCTCCGTGTGCTGCTGGAGCGGCACGGCTCGGTCGTGGAAAAAACTGAACTGATGCGCCAGGTCTGGCCGGACACGACCGTGGAAGAGATCGGCCTGGCGCGCAACATCTCGCAACTGCGCAAAGCTTTGGGCGATGAGAGCGAAACCGGCAAATACATCGAGACGCTTCCCAAGCGGGGATACCGGTTTGTTGGAGAAGTGACGCTCGCGAGCGATTCCCAAGCGGCGAATGCAAAGCCAGTCTGGATGCGGCGTCTGATGTTGGCCGCGCTGATTCTCTGCGTCGTGCTGGGAGTTGTCTACTGGCAGTTCTACCGGCCTTCGCGCTATCTTTCCTCGGGCCGTGAGATCGCCAGCATCGCAGTTGTTCCCTTCGAGTGTCTGAGCCCGGAGCTGGACTGCGGCGCGTTTCCGCACGGCTTGACCGAGCTGCTGGCGATGCGTCTCTCGCAACGTGAGAATCTCCACGTGCTTTCGCCGTCCACCGTTTACAGTTACCAGCGCGCCCGGCTTTCGATGGCCTTCATGGCGCGATTGCTGGGGATAGATGTGGTGCTGGAAGGCACGATTCAGCGGACCGGAGATCGCGTCAGAATCACCGCTCGGCTGGTGGACGTGCATAGCGCCAAGCTGGTCTGGTCGGATCGCTTCGATTACCCAGTCGATCAGTTGGCGGCGGCGCAAGAGCGGGCGGCGCAGGAGATTTCCGCCCAGGTCGGCGCCCATCTCGAGGTTCACGGGCGGCCTTCGCCGGCACAACCGTGATTACGCCCGGCTTCAAAAGACGCGAAGGATTTCATCATAAATTCAGAAGCTCTATTTTGGCCGCGCCAGAGCAACATTAGAACCTGCGGAGACATTCCGCGGAGGAATCTTGCGAATGAAAGTTGCATGGACGTTTTCGATTCAGAACAGAGCCATCAAAACTATCTCGCTTCTCGCCTTGCTGCCGTGCGCTCTGAGCTGGGCCGCATGGGCTGCATCTTTGCCCCACACCACGCGCAAAACGCTGGACCGGCCAACCGAAATTCAGGGCTATCCCTGCGACAAGGGCTACGCGTGGTTCTTTGACGACGAGCATTTGAGCCGCTGCACGGTGACGCGGGAGATCCCATTTGGCGAGGCGCGCATTCCCGCCGGATCGTACATCGCGCTGAATCCAGACGGAACACCTGACTTGGTCCAGTTGAGCCACGACGCGCCGATTCTGGACATGAATTGCATGGGAGGCAGTTTGCTGGGTCCGAGCGAAGGCGCAATGGTGGCCTTTTATTCCAGCGGCAAGCTCAAGCAATGCTATCTGGCCGGAGATCAGGATGTGCAGGGAGTTCCCTGCATGAATGGCGGCTTCTTCGGCGATGGCCGCGGCGGCGGGGCACAGTTTCACGAGAACGGCAAGCTGGCCTCCTGCAAGCTGACCAAGGATTTCGGCGGGCAGCACAAGGGAGATCGCTTCGTACAGAAACCGTGAGTACAGAGATCAGGATGACAGTTCGTTTTAGAAGCTCAGGATGACAAGCTATTTTGTGCGCCGCGCATCTACGTCGAAGATCGCAGGGTCGGGGTCTTGGAAGAAGGCGGCGTGCAGTGAGCGCACGGCTTCGTCGGCATCTTCTTCGTCGATCATGAAGCTCATATTAATCTCGCTGGCGCCTTGCGAGATCATCCTGACGTTGACGTGGCGGATGGCCGAGAAAACCTGGGCGGCCATGCCGCTTTTGCCGCGGATGTCGTCGCCGACCAGGCAGACCAGCGCCTTTTTGCCCTCGTACTTCACATCGGCGAGCTTGCCGAGATCGGCGGCGATGACGGGCAGCTTGTCGTTGGAATCGACGGTGAGCGAGACACTGACCTCCGAGGTGGAAACCATGTCGACGGCGCACTGGTGCTTGTCGAAGATGGTGAAGATGTCTTTCATATAGCCATGAGTCATCAGCATACGGCTGGCGACGACGTCGATGATCGAAAGTTTCTTTTTGACGGCGATGGATTTGAAGGGACTCTTGCAGCCGGGCGGAAGCGAAACGATGCGCGTGCCCTCACAACTGGCGTTGCGGCTGTTGAGCACGAGGACAGGAATATTCTTTTTGACTGCCGGCAGGATGGTGGCCGGATGCAGGACTTTTGCGCCGAAGTAAGCCAGCTCGGCGGCCTCTTCAAAGCTGATCACCTTGACGCGCAGAGCATCGGGAACGACGCGCGGGTCTGCGGTCATGATGCCGTCCACGTCGGTCCAGATTTCGATGGACTCGGAGGCCAGCGCGCCGCCCAGCAGTGCGCCGGTGAAGTCGGAGCCGCCGCGGCCAAGGGTGGTGGTGATGCCGGCCTCGTTCGATGCAATGAAGCCGCCCATCACCGGAACCTGGCCTTGACGGATAAGCGGAAGCAGCTTTTCTGCGGCGCGTTTTTCAATCAGCGCATCCTGCGGAACCGCCTTCTGGAACTGCGAATCGGTGATGATGACCTCGCGCGCGTCGACGTGAGCAGCCTGGATGCCCAGCTCGCGAAACGCGGCGGCGACGATACAACTTGAAACGCGTTCGCCGAAGCTGACAATCAGGTCACTGATGCGCGGAGTGAGTTCGAGGATCGCCGAGAGGCCGCGAAGTATCTCATCGAGCGCGTCGAATTTCTGGTTGATCACGGCGATCAGCGCTGCGGAGTCGGCGGGGTTCTTGACCAGCTCGGCTGCGGTCGAGCAGTGGCGCGCTCGCAGGGCGGCGCTGATTTCGAGCGCGCCGGCGCGGTCGCCGCTGGAGGCAGCCGCCGCTGCGCGCAGCAACTGGTCAGTGACCTTGGCCATCGCGCTGACAACAACGACGGGCTGCTTGCCGAGGGCGACGCGTCCGGCGACAATGGCCGCAGTGCGTGTGATGGCCGCCGGATCTTCGACCGACGTGCCGCCAAATTTCATGACTACCAGGCTCATGATTTTTCCTTCGGAAAAGTGGTCAGTGGTCAGTGATCAGTGATCTTGCAAAGGGTTAAACTCACGTTATTCGTTCGCCGCGATGAACTGTTGCATGATTCATCCCCGGCAAATAATTGACCACTGTCCACTGATCACTGACCACTGTTTACAACTTCCCCAAACTGGCCAGCAATTCGGCGTTGAGGATGGTGGCTCCGGCAGCGCCGCGAATGGTGTTGTGCGAGAGCACGGTGAACTTCCAATCCAACAATCCACAAGGTCGCAGGCGGCCAACGGTCACCGCCATGCCATTGCCACGATTGCGGTCGAGGCGCGGCTGCGGGCGGTCCGGCTGCGGCGCCCACTGCACCGGTTGATCGGGCGCGGTGGGCAGCTTTTGACCCGCCAGCGGATGGAAGCCGGCCCATGCGGCCAGAATCTCCTCGCGTGTGGCCGGCTTGGCGAGCTTGATGCTGACGCTGACGGTATGGCCATCAACGACAGCGACGCGATTGCAACTGGCGCTCATGCGCGCCGCGAGCGGCTTGACAACGTGACCATCGAGTTTGCCCAGCAGCTTGAGCAGCTCTTCTTCCATCTTCTCTTCTTCGTTGGCGATGTAAGGGACGACGTTGT
>JBEKDX010000069.1:0-13800 GCA_050014135.1 Occallatibacter sp. | reverse complement strand
TCCGAATGCAAGGCGGGTGACGGTACTCTGCGGCCGCGGCAACAACGGCGGCGACGGCATGATGGCGGCGCGCTTGCTCGCTTCTGCCGGCCTGGAAGTAACTACGCTGCTGGTGGGCGCGCGCGATCAGCTCAAAGGCGATGCTGCCGAGGCATGGCGCGAGTTGACTAGTCCAGCGCACGGGCTGATCCACATTATCGAGACGGCGGAGGACTTTGTCCGGCATAAGGACCCGCTTGATGCCGATCTGATTCTCGACGCCGTGGTCGGCACAGGCTTCAAGCCGCCGCTGAAAGGGCTGGCTCTGGCCGCGCTTCAATGGATTGAGGGCAGCACCGCGCCAATTCATCCGCCCATCCTCGCAATTGATCTTCCCTCCGGCTGGCCGGCGGACGAAACCAGCGCCACTGTAACCGGACCGATATTCCCAGCCGATGCGGTCATTACTTTTACAGCACCCAAGCCGGCGCACGTCTTTGGGCAGTTGACTCGACAGTGGAATCAGCCCATCGTGGTGGCTCCCATCGGCTCGCCGGAGCAGGCGATAGTCTCGGCGCTGGGGCTGGATTGGGCAGGCTCGGCGCTCAAGCTAGCGCAGACGCCACGTCTGGTCGCAGCCAACAAAGGTAACTTTGGCCACGTGCTGGTGGTTGGCGGTTCTGGCGGCAAGTCGGGCGCGCCGGCGATGACGGCGTTGGCGGCGTTGCGGGCCGGTGCGGGCCTGGTGACGGCGGCAGTTCCCGCGCCCGTGCTGCCGCTGGTGGCGGCCATTGCGCCGGAGCTGATGAGCTGGCCGCTGGTGGCAACTGCGGCGGGAGAGATTGCTGCGGAGAATCTTGCGCCGGAGCAGTTGGCGGCGCTGACATCTGGCAAGACTGTGCTGGCCATCGGGCCCGGCCTGGGGCAAAGCGCGGAGACGATCAAATTCACCACCGGATTGCTTTCGGCGAGCAAGCTGCCCGCGGTGATCGACGCCGACGCGCTGAATATACTGGCGGCCAAGCCGGTGCTGCTGGCGAAGCTGGCTAAGGGGCGCACACTGGTACTCACGCCGCATCCAGGCGAGATGGCGCGGCTGGCTGGCATCACGATTGCCGAGGTACAGGCCAACCGTCTGGAAGTGGCGCGCGGCTTTGCCCAACGCAATGGTGTCACGCTGGTGCTCAAAGGCTGGCGCACGCTGATCGCTCATCCCGATGGCCGCGTGGCTGTCAACACCACCGGCAATCCCGGCATGGCCAAGGGCGGTAGCGGCGATCTGCTTACCGGTCTGATTGCGGGTTTGCTGGCGCAGTACAGCGATGAGGTTGCGCGGGCGGTCGAAGCTGCCGTCTATCTTCACGGGCTGGCCGCGGACATGGCCGTGCGCGAGGCCGATGAACACACGCTGCTGGCCACCGACAGCCTGCGCCAGCTTGCACGGGCCTTTCGCTTTCGCGCTTCCGACTATCGCGCAGGGGGGGCAAACAGGTATCTTTGGATACAGGGGTTGCCGGCGGATGCCTTGCAGGTAGCAGCCCTTCATGAGGCCACACGATGACTCCCGACGCCCTTACTGCCGCCAGCCGGACGCATGAGTTTACCTCGATGAGCGGCACGGAGACGATTGAAGTGGGTCGCAAATTGGCGAGCCTGCTCGCGCCGCCGCAACTGCTGATTCTGCGCGGCGATCTGGGCGCAGGCAAGACCACGCTGGTGAAGGGCATTGCCGAGGCGCTGGATGCCGCCGAGGCCGACGAAGTGACCAGCCCCACCTTCACTCTGTTGCACGAGTACGACGGCGCGCGGGAGGGCCAGCCGGTGAAGCTCTTTCACCTGGACGTTTACCGCCTCGAAGGCGAACGCCAGTTAGAAACTCTCGGCCTCGATGAGTTACTAACTCCCGACGCGCTGGTATTAGTCGAGTGGGGCGAAAAATTCAAGAGCATCCAGAAGAAATCTACTGGCGAGATAACAATAACTTCCACCGGCGGCGATGCCCGCAAGGTGACTCTCACGCTCAAAGCGGAGAGAGTTTAGTGTCCTGAGTCTGATTTTCATTGCATTTATTTTGAAGAACAACCGCAGGTCCTTCGACTCTGCTGCGCTCCGGTAGTAACAAGGGTAGGGCTCCTCGCCGGGTGCCACATCCTTTGCTTTTTTCTAGCGAAGGGTGGGTAGTCGATACCGATTGTTTCCCCAGCCGAAGGCTATCGCCTGGACGGCCAGTCCCCCCACCGCAGGTCCTCAGAATCCCATGATGTTATAGCCGCAGTCAACGTAAAGCACTTCGCCGGTAACTGCGCTGGCCAGGTCGCTGGCGAGAAACAGCGCTGCGCCGCCGACTTCGAGCTGATCCACGTTGCGGTGCAGCGGTGCGCGGTCGGAGTGTGACTTGAGCATATCGCTCAGCGAGCCGACGCCGCGCGCTGCGAGAGTTTTAATCGGTCCGGCGGAGATGGCGTTGACGCGAATGTTCTTTGGCCCGAGGTTCCAGGCGAGATAGCGAACCGTAGCTTCCAGCGCGGCCTTGGCGACGCCCATCACGTTGTAATTCGGCACAACCTTTTCCGCGCCAAAGTAACTCAGCGTGATGATGCTGCCGCTTTCGGTCATCAACGGCGCGGCGGCGCGGCTGACGGCGACCAGCGAATAGACGCTCACGTCGTGAGCAATGCGAAAGCCCTCGCGGCTGGTGTTGACAAACTCGCCGCGCAGCTCGTCGGCGGGCGCGTAGGCCACGGCGTGAACCAGAATCTCGATTTTGCCGTACTTCTTCTGGAAGGCGGCAAAGACGCTCTCGATCTGCTCATCGCTGGAGACGTCGCACTGGAAGCCGCTGGCGCCGGGCAGTTCCGCGATCAGCTCTTCGGCGTCGATCTTCATGCGCTCATTTTGATAGCAGATGGCCAGTGTGGCGCCGGCCTCGTGGAGTCTTTGGGCGATGCCCCAGGCAATAGAACGCTTATTGGCCAGCCCGAAGACCACGGCCGTCTTACCCGCCAGATTGATCATGCTTGCTTATTTCCTCCAGGGTCCGTGCTTTGGGGATACCGGACCTACATTCTTTAGAATATCAGCCGCCCAGATCCACAAGCTCGACCTTGCCGGTGGGCCGGTTGAGAAAACGCGAACCTAGGCGTTCGAACTTCTCGACCGAATCAGTGGCGAAACATCGTACCTGGTCCTGCGCGGACGGCGATTCTTTCGTAGATTCTTGCGGACAGAAGAGTTTCATGGCGGCCTCGGCGGTGGCTTCGGCCGAGTCGATGACGCGCATTCCGGCAGGCACGGCGCGCTCGATCAGCGGGCGCAGCAGCGGGTAATGGGTGCAGCCGAGGACGAGCGTATCGGGGTTCATGCCCAGTGCGGCGGCTTCGGCAGTCAGCTCCGCGAGATAGATGCGGATGACTTCAGACGTGACTGCTGCCTGCGGCGCCAACAGCGGTGGGGCAGACGCGGCTTGCACCGCATTAGTTCTTGTGGCAACCCCAGCAGATGCCAAGTCCCCGGTCCATCCCTCTTCGACCAGCGGGACGAGCAGTGGGCAGGCCTTTTCCAGCGCGCGCAGCCCGCGGGCGCGGCAGGCGGCCGAGTAGGCGTGGCTCTGCACGGTGGCGTCGGTGGCGATGACCAGCACGTCGCCGGAGCGGGCGGCGGCGAGAGCGGCCTCGGCGCCCGGCTCGATCACGCCCAGCACCGGGACCGGCACAGCTTCTTGAATGGCGTCAAGCGCCAGCGCACTGGCCGTGTTGCAGGCGATGACCAGGAACTCCGCGCCTTGCTGGTTGACCAGAAATTGCGCGCACTGGACGGCGTAGCGGGCAATCGTCCGCCGGGATTTGGAGCCGTAAGGCAGGCGCGCCGTGTCACCGAAGAAGGCGTAGCGCGCGCTGGGCATCCGTGCCATCAGCGCGCGCAGCACAGTGAGGCCGCCGAAGCCGGAATCGAAAACGCCGAGGGTAGGGTTCATAGTTCTCAAACCGCAGGTTTAGCTTTGTGAATCCAAGCCGCAAGAAGCGATGACAACCGGCACAAATCCACAAATACACTCCGGTCGAATGGATTGCGTGTCCCGTTTCTGTCGAGAAATGAACTAAGCGCGCTATTGGCTACGCGATACGCGGTTAACATATCCGGTACGGACGGTGCCCGATCATGCAGAAATGCACTGCGGAGTTCACGAAAGACGCCCTCCACCGTGCCGTGGTGGATGTAGGCATCGGTTCCGTTCAGATCGCTGGCTGATCTCTGGAGGCGATAGCGCTCGGACTCGCAAACGAACCAGGTATGTTGGTCGGGATTGAGAATCTGCCAGGTAATTGTCATGCCCAATTCAAGGGGCATATTGAATCGTGGCATCGATGACGAACTGCTCAGTTCGACTCTGGAGAGATCATGGATTGAATATCGGCAACTGTTGATGAGTTCATATATTTTGTCTAGCCTGCGCCCCCCGCCTGGGATTTCAGAGGCCAGATGAGGAACCAGACCCAGTTGAAAAAGCCCCACAATGTAAGCGAGATAGAGGCTGTGAAATTCCTCGTCGTAAGGAACATTCAGAAAAACAGCGTTTGGGTCAGGCGGCGGAGGCACGCTTGCGCCTCTCTTGCAGGGAGGTCGCGGGAGTTTCTTCCAGACGGGAAAGCTGAACCTTGAACTCGTCCACGAGTGCCTGAAACTCTTTCCTGCGGGCTTTGGGGATAGGGAATCTCTTCTCCATCTCTTCCTGGGTGGGCCAAGGGGCCGTGATGTGTGCGACTGGGCGTGTCATGGCGGCTGCTCCTTTTTCATCATACCGCATATTGAGCGGAAAGAAAGCCGGAATTTAGTGCGGTTCTCCAATAGATATGTCCTTACCAACTCTGTCGGAGGTGTCTTTTTCTTGAGGAAAAAGCCACTCGGCGGTATGGTTTCGGTGTATAGCAATTGGAGAACCGCCATAACCGCAGCTCATGGGCGCGCTCCCTCCGCGGGCACGGCGTCGGAGGTGAGATAAGCCCGAGTCAGGTCTACGTGGCCGGCGAGAGTGGGACGCACCGCTCCGTCCACCAGAAAGCGTACTTGCGTGACGCGGGGCAGGTTGGCGTGCAGTGTGCCGCAGATCGAGAGCACGGTGAGCATCTCCGTCTCGATGCCCGAGGGATGGGTGGCTGCAAAGTTGCTGGTCAGGTTGACGACCGCTAGTTGCGGGCTGGTATCTTGCGTGCCTTGCGATGCGGCGGCTGCGGAGCTTGTGCCGGATTCGCCTGACAAGATCACGACGACTCTGGTATCTTCAGCCTTCGGCTTGCTCGGGGCGGGTGCGTTGGCTCCGATCTCCGGCGCGGGCAACAGAAAGACCTGGGCCACGGAGCTTGCGCCGCCGGGAACGGAATGCGCGGCATCAGGAGCGGCATAGAGGTCCAGCAGCTTGCCCAGCACAGCGCGTGCGCGGGCGCCGGGATCGGCGGGCAGCGGCAGCGAGTGGAGCTGAGTCAGCATGGAACCGTCGTAGTCGTTAGCCACTAGCAGAGTTGCCTGTTCGGCGGGCGCCACATCCGGAGCGCTGGTGGGTGCCGAGTCCTGACCCGCGAGCAGCCGCTGGTGAGCGCGTTCGCGCAATTGCCACAGCACCACGCCCATGGCCACCGAGGCCAACAGCAGAATTGCGAGAAGATACTTCTGATGGCGGGGAATCATGGATGGGCCTCCGTGCGCCAGGCCTCGGTGCGCCATTCGAGAATGGCCGCGGCCAGCGCCTCGGCCACGTGCGCCTGATAATCAGGGCTATCCAGTCCGGCGGCTATCTGCTGGCCGGCGCCGCGCTCTGGCGCAACCTCGACGGCCACCGCGGGGCAGGTCATGCTATCGACTGCAGGCAAAGCAATTCGGCCTAGAGTCACGTTCATGCCGGCGTGTTGTATGGCGGAGTTCAGCACCCCGGCCAGCGCCAGCGAGCGTGTCACCCAGGCAGCCTGTGCTGTCTTCCAGGCGGCAAATCGCGTAGGCTGGACCGGGGTAAGCGAGGATGTAAATAGATGAACGCCGGAGCCGCTCGCGGAGGCGTGCAGGCTCAGGCAGGCCTGAGCTTGCGCGTGATTGGCAATCTCGGCGCGCTTGTCCGGCGCGACCGTCGCATCGGATTCTCGAGTGGTAACCACCTGGATGCCGCGCGCCGCAAGCAGCGAACGCAGCCGCACGCTCAACGCCAGCGTGAAGCTCTTTTCGACTTGATTCTCGCTCAGCCGTCCGCCCGTGTCGTCGCCGCCGTGGGCCGCATCCAGCACCACCACAAAGCGAGCCTGCGGAGCGGCGGGAGCCGGCTGCGCGGAGGCTGATTGCGCGATTACCGCCAAGGCTGCCCATGCACAAACAGCCAGGCAGCCTCGGAGCGCCCGCTTGCAGCCTGCGAATGAGCAACGAATTTTGAGCCTTGACGGCAAAAAGTTCACCTCAGTGGCTAAACAGTCCGCGAAAAAACTTTCAGTTAGAAAATGACGTGTCCTCATATTACAGTTGTAGTTGTAGTTTTTCAGGAGAAAGAGAAAAGGCCCGAGCCTAAAGGCCTTTCATTTTTCGCGCCTATTCAGGGGCCTGAAGCCCCCTGCTCCCTCCGTAATTCTCCATATACAACTGTAGTCCTAAGTCGTTCCGTCGCTCTCGCTGTTTTCACGGCTTCTCATCACACGGTTACATCAGGGCGTATCGCGCACATAGAGGGTTGGGCCGCCGCGATGAAGTCCCTGTGCCAGCCGCGCCGCCTCTTTGGCGCTCACCGGCGTGATTGTTACCGGTGCAGCCAGATAGAAATCCACTTGCGCCTCGGAGGGAATCCAGATTCCCGGTCCAGGCGTTGCTGCTGAAGCCAGCGTGCCCACGCCCGCTCCGACAACAGCGCCCGCGGTCATGCTGGCCACCCTGCCACTGCCGTCATCCACGACGCCGCCCTTGCCGCCTACACTGCCGGTGAGAGCGCCAACGATTGCGCCGACATAAGCGCCGCGAAGGGCCTTGGTCTCGGTTGGTTTCGTCTTGCTGGTTCCCTTCACCTTGAACTGGTAAGTATCGAGAGGGTAACTGCGCCCGCACAACACCAGCGAGGTGAGTTGAAGGGCCAGTTCGGGGCTTCCCGTCAGCACACCGGCCTTCTTGGACTCGATCACGGCCCCGCGCAACATCGCGCCGCGCGGAATCGCCAGCACATCGTTAACAACTACATCTTCGCTTAAGGTGAATAGCACCGGTGTGCCGTGCTTGGCGCGTTTACTGTTGATCGGTTCGTTGGTTTGCACGCGTATCAGCGTGTCTTCAAGAACGGTGATCGGTACCTGAGCTGCGTTGATAATCGGCGGCGGCCCATTTTGTGCCCCAGGAACATCAGCAGCAGGGTTTGGCTCCTGCGCCAACGCCGCCACGCCGCTGAGGACAACCACAACAACCCAAACCTGAGCCTGAGAGAAAAGCATCGTGCGCCTTACTCGAACCATGGATGTAAATCTCCGCTGCGGAATGCCGCTTTGCTTGGACTACTCCAACGCGTAAATTGTCAGCCCGCTCAGCATCTTGGGATAGAAGTCAGTGGATTTTTGCGGCATCACCTCGCCGGCAAAGGCCACCTCCCGCAGTTGCTCCATCGAAACCGGATTGGTGAGGAAGACAACATCGGCCTCGCCCTCGCGCACCTGTTCGACCGCCTCGGCGGCATCGCGCAGATAACGCAGATTCGTCTGCTCGCGAACCTTTTCCGCGTCCAGTCCCAGCAGTTTGTCGAGCACGATCGAGTGCAAGTGGCTCAAGTCAAGCTGGCGCTGGCGCTCGGGCAGATGAGCCAGTGCGGCTTCAATAACTTCCGGCTTGGAGCGCAGCAGAAACGCCCCGCTGCGAGTTACCGCGACAAAAGCCGTGCCTTGCTGGCGAGTGAGGTTGTCGATATAACTCGATGAATCCGCCGCAGTCAGTGCCTCTACCGTGAAAAACTCCTCGGCGGCGCGCGCAAAGGCCGCCGGATCGAAGCCTTCCAGGCTATGCACCACGCGGTGAGTGGGCAGCACGACCAGCCCGTCGGAGTCCATGTTGACGAAGGTCATCATCACCGCGGCTTCCGGGTAAGCGGGCTGAGGCAGCTCGGTGGGGCTTGACTCGGTTTTGGCCGGCTCCGCGGCGGCGTGCTCCTTGGAATAATTCAGCGCGGTCTCGTAGCGATGATGCCCGTCGGCAATGATCAGCTTCTTGTCGGCCATCGCGGTTGTCACCATGCGAATCGCCGCCGGATCGCTAAGCTTCCACACCTGGTGCAGCACGCCGTACTCGTCCGTGACCTCGGCCTCGGCCGGACCGGCGCCGTCATAGAGAATCTTTTCCACGCTGCCGCCGGGGTCTGAGTAGAGCATGAATATCTGCTCGAGGTGCGCGTGCGTAGCCTTCAGCAAGTTGAGCCGGTCGCTCTTGGGCTTGCTTAGTGTTTGCTCGTGGCGGAAGACCACCTGCTCGGAGTAGTCGTGCAACTTGCCCAGAGCGATGAAGCCGCGCCGCTCTTTGACGATCTCCGCGCCTGGAACTTTGAAGCGCTGCGCGTAGGCGAAGATTGCCGGAGCTTTTTCCTGCGCCAGCACGCCCTGCTCTCGCCATGCGCTGAAGTCGCGCGCCGCGCGGGTGTAAACGTTCTCGCCGTGCTCGGCGTCGAACAGCTCTGGCTTGCCCAGTATGATGCGTACCAGGTTGTACGGGCTGCGCTGGTAATAGGCCTGCTGCATCGCCGGTGAGATTTTGTCATAAGGCTGGGTGACCACGTCCTCCAGACGAACTGCTGAGGGATTGTAGCGCCAGGCGCGAAAGGGATAGATGCGTGCCATTCTGAAGGTCTTGCTCCCTGGGGAAGGAAAAATTCGCGCTCAAAAGCCCCCGTCTGCATACTCCGGGGCCGCTGCGTGCTTAGGCTCGATTGTATCCCAATTCTCCTTCTTGCTCAGTGTTTTTCCCAGGCTCACTGGCCTGTCTTTGGGAGAGCTACTGGCGTAAAGTGAAGGGGAAGGACAATTTTCCAGCGGGATTGCCCCGCCTGTCGTCTATGCTTACTCCGGCTCTCATGCGTCTTTGCCATTACGCGGTTCTCGCGTTTCTACTTGCCGGTGCGGCCCTCGTGCTGGCGGCGCAGCAGCCGCTGCAAACCCATCAACCTGAGCCTCTTACAGTGGACCGCGACCCAGTCCGTTCGCCCGACGGCGAGCCGCCCGCTCCTCCGGCTCTGCGCAAAGAGGGCAACGGCTACGTTCTGCGCACCGAGGTGGATGAGGTGGCGCTCAACTGCACGGTGCTGGAAGGCAACCAGCTGGTTTCCGACCTGAAAAAGGAGAACTTCCAGGTCTTCGAGGATGGTGTCCGGCAGACACTGATCAGCTTTCAGCACAACGATCTACCCGTCTCCATTGCGCTGGTGGTAGACAACTCCGGCTCGATGAGCCGCAAACGCCCTTCGGTGAACAAAAGCACACTTGATCTGATCCAGGCCTCTAATCCCGAGGACGAGGCCTTTGTCGTCAACTTTTCCGATGAGGCCTTCATCGACCAGGATTTCACCTCGGATGTAGGCAAGCTGCGCGAGGGACTGGCGCACATCGAGGCTCGCGGCGGTACGGCGCTTTACGATGCGGTTGTAGCCTCCGCCGACCATCTGGCAGCCGGCGCCAAGCGCTCCAAACAGGTAATCATCCTGATCACAGACGGCGAAGACAATGCCTCGACGCTCAACCTCGAGCAGACCATCCGCCGTGTGCAAAAGCTCTCCGGCCCTGTCATCTACTCCATTGGTTTGCTCTTCGGCGACGAGATGACCCGCGCCGAGATGAAGCAGGCGCGCAACGCTCTGCAACAGCTCTCCACCGAGACCGGCGGCATCGCCTTCTTTCCCAAAAACATCGAGAAGGTCGATCAGATCGCCGCCGAAGTGGCGCGCGACATCCGCAATCAGTACTTGCTGGGCTATCACTCCACCAAGCCGGCCACCGAGACAGCCTTCCGCCGCGTCCAGGTGGCAGCCGAGGGCAAAGGCCACGGCAAGCTCACCGTCCGCACCCGCACCGGCTACTTCCCGGTGGCGCGGGCAGCGAAAAAGAAGTAGGATACGGTTGTCTTGCGGAGATGATTTTGATTGGAGATTTCATATATCCACAGTGATGGAACGAGAATCTCGCGTTGACCTAATGCCGCAAAGATAGAGATGCTATATTCCCGGTCTTGCTCGTCGGTCAGGTACCAGTTCATTGCCAACGAGGCGTCAATAATCCACGGCGTCACAGCCGCCTGCCTTCCTCGATCACTTCCTGGAAGGTGACCCCGCTGAGATGGATGGGATCGGTGGTTATGAACGCGCGTGTGCGTTCAATGGCTTGGCGGTGCCTTCTCCAGCGTTCTGTTTCACCGTCTTGCGTGCGAACACCTTGCTGGATAATTTCATCGACCGACTGAAAGCGGCCGCTGGCGATCTCCTGCTCCACCAGGCGTTCGGTTTCGGGGCTGAGTTGGATGGGCATGAGTTTATCTCCGTCTCTGATAGTATGGCGCAATTCGAGGCGCTGCGCCAATGACCCCCTCCGCTGCGATAAGCTGGAATCAGGAGATCAAGCGCAGACCATGACCGTTTCCCCATACAAATACTCGACTCTCGCCGTTCATGCCGGACAGTATCCCGACCCGCTGACCGGCGCCGTCAACGTGCCTGTTTATCTCTCCTCGACCTTCGAGCTGACCGGCATCGGCAGCGACAAGGGCTGGGACTACTCGCGCGCCGGCAATCCCACGCGCGACCGCCTGGAAGAATCGCTGACGGCGCTCGAAGGCGGCTACTCGGCTCATGCCTTCACCACTGGCATGGCGGCCATCGCCGCGCTGGTGGCCATGCTGCACTCGGGCGATCACCTGCTCTGCTCCAGGGATGTCTATGCCGGCACGGTGCGCTTCTTCGACGAGATCGTCTCGGGCTACGGCATTGCCATCGAGTACGTTGACACCAGCAATCTTGCCGCCGTCGAAGCGGCTATCAAGCCGAACACCCGGCTGATTCACCTCGAAACGCCTAGCAATCCGCTGATGGTGCTGGCTGATATAGCCGCGATCAGCAAGATCGCTCACGCGCGCGGCGTCGAGGTCAGCGTGGACAATACTTTTCTCTCGCCGGTCTTGCAGAGTCCGCTGGCGCTGGGCGCTGACATCGTGATGCACTCGACGACCAAGTACCTCAACGGCCACTCGGACAGCCTGGGCGGTGCGCTGATCGGCTCCACGCCTGAACACAAGGAGCGCTTCCTGCTGGTGCAGAAGGCCGCCGGCGGCGTGATGTCGCCCTTCGAGTGCTTCCTGGTTTTGCGCGGCATCCGAACGCTGCCCCTGCGCATCCGCCAGCACGAGGAGAATGGCCTCGCCGTTGCCGAGTTTCTCTCCACCCATCCCAAGATCAACAAGCTGGCTTATCCCGGATTGAAGAGCCATCCCCAGTACGAGCTGGCCGTCAGGCAGCAAAAGGGATTTGGCTCGATGATGAGCTTCGAGCTCGACTCGCGCGAGGCTGCCGGACGCTTTCTCGGCGCGCTCAAGATATTCCTCAGCGCGGAGTCGCTGGGCGGCGTCGAGTCGCTGGCCTCCCACTCGGCCACCACCACCCACGGCTCGGTCAGCGCCGAGGTGCGCGCCTCGATGGGTATCACCGAAGGACGTGTCCGCCTGTCAATCGGCATCGAGGACAAGGAAGACCTGATTGCCGACCTGGAGCGCGCGTTGGTCGCGGTGTAAATTGCGGCCAGTCAAACTCCGATTTTGGCGTATCCTAGGGGGTGTGGGTTCGATTCGCTTCAACGGTGTTCGATTTGTCGCCTATCCGGAAGATCACGAACCCCGTCACGTGCATGGATTCTATGCCGAGACGGAGGTCATCGTCGAGTTTCGCAATCGGCCGCATAAAATAAAGAGGTGGCGCGCGCGAATCGAACCGACTCTGTGCGCCCCGGCAATGCCAGCCGCGGCGATGCGCGGCACATTCTGGAAGTGGCCGCGGCGCATTTTGACGAACTCGTTCAGCTTTGGGAGAATGCTCATGTCTGAGATAGCCAGAGTCGTAACTACCGACGCGGAGATCGATGCCGCGATTCAAGCGGCGCGGATGTTTGAGAAATATGACCGGCAGGTTGCCTGCGCTACTTACTCAAGCAGCACGGATTCATTGCTACTGAGAATGGAATATGGCGTCACCTACAGCATTCCGCGTAGGCTGCTTCAAGGGTTGAGAGACGCGCCTACTGGCGATCTCGGAAACATTGAGTTGTTGGGCCGCGGAACAGGTTTGTATTGGCCCGCTCTGGACGTGGCGCATTCTGTCTCCGGCTTACTGGCGGGCGTATTTGGATCGGAAAACTGGATGAATCAGTTGCAATTGGAGGTCGGCCGCAGCCGACTCTATGCCTGATCTTTCTCTGCCTGTGATGCAGTTGCTCGCCATCGACACCTGTGGCCCCACCGGCTCGGTGGCGCTGGGGCGCGTCTCCGGCCAAGCCGTCGAAATACTCGGCCAGATCGAGTTGGAGGGGCGCAACTATTCGGCCACCTTGGTCGGGGCCGTCGGCGAGTTGCTCGCTCGAACCGGGACGCAACTTGGTCTGCTCGATGCTATCGTGGCCGTGAACGGTCCCGGCAGCTTTACCGGCGTGCGCGTGGGGCTGGCCGCCGTGAAGGGGCTGGCCGAATCCACGCAGATTCCGGTCGTCGCGGTTTCACGGCTCGAGGTTCTGGCCGCAACGGATGGCACGCTCTTCGCGGCGCTTGATGCGCATCGCCACGAAGTCTATCTGCGTTCCAGAGAGCCAGATGGGCAGATGAGGGAGCTGTTAGCCGGCTCTCACGAACTGGCGGCTATCGATCCGCCGCCTGAGCGGATCGCTCTCTGCGATGAGGCCGCCGTGCAACTGGTCAGCGAGGTGTGGCCAGAGACGGAACTGCTTCGCGTGGCCGCGCCCACCGCCGCTGATGCGCTTCGGCTCTGCGCGCCGCGCGTGGCAGCCGGAGAGTTCGTCGATCTGGCGCTGCTCGATGGCCACTACCTGCGCCGGTCGGATGCGGAGATCTTTGGCGAACCGGCCTCGACGGAGCCGCACACCGCATGAACCCGCAGGCAGTAGAGCCGCGCATTCGCCGCATGACCCCAGCGGACCTTGATCGCGTGATCGAGATCGCCGCGAGCCTGCGGGAAGCCCCCCGCTGGCCCCGCGCCGCCTACCTGGCAGCACTCAGCCACGAAGCCGCGCCGCCGCGGATTGCCCTGGTCGTCGAAGAGCCAGAGTCGAACGCCGTAACAGGCTTTGCCGTGGCCAGCCTCTTGCCGCCCCAGGCGGAGCTGGAGTCCATCGCGGTCTCGCCCGCCCTCCAGCGCCGCGGGCTGGCGCGAAGCCTCTTTGCCGCGTTGACCGTGGAACTTCACGCCGCCCAGGTCAACGAGGTGATCCTGGAGGCGCGCGCCTCCAACCTTGCCGCTCTCGCGCTCTATCGCTCGCTCGGCTTTGTGGAAACCGGCCGCCGGCCGCGCTACTACCATGACCCGATTGAAGATGCGGTGCTGATGCGCTTGCTGACTTGATGCCGGAGCAGCGTCTTGAAGGTGCTTTGCAGATAATTACTCTCATCATGCGCACAATGGAAGCATGAACCACGACCACAGCCGCAGCCTTTTCCTACTCCCTGTTTGTGCAGCCGGGCACATCCCTGACATTTCAGACCGGGGACATCCCTGACACTTTTTCGTTTTCTGCCGCGGAATTGCGGTTTACATTTCCAGCCGACGGAGCTGAAGATGAATCC
>JBEKDX010000068.1:0-13848 GCA_050014135.1 Occallatibacter sp. | reverse complement strand
AAAGGCGAGGGTCTTATCCATCTGCTCTTCATAGCCGTAATACTTTGAGATCACGGTATTCGCGCCGAGCCAGCGATGCGACGCCAGCTTGTCGCCCTTCGCGCCGTAGTCTGATAGCTGAATTGCTTCCGGCTTCATATGGCAGCTTTGGCAGTTAGATGTCTGATCCTTGATATAAAAAGGCAAAGGGGATTGCTTCGCAAAAGAGGACAACTGCCACTCGTCGTAAAGAAAGATGGCGCGCTGCCACTTATAGTCATTCAATATCCTTGGCAAGGCGGCCTTGTGGCACGCGGAACAAAATTCGCTGCTGCGATAGAAGTCCTTCATCACTGCCTTCGAGTGCCGGTCAAGGTGAGCCAGTATCTCCTTGTCGGATACCTCGCCGTAGACAGGTTTGCCGTCGGCATCAACGATAACTGCAGGTTGGCCGAGCACATAACTTCCCGTTCCGCGCGTATCCACCTTTTGAATTGCATGACATACTGAACAAGTTATGCCATCCTCGTCAAAGCCGCGATCCACGGCCGAGTCCTTGGTTAGCGCACCGGAAACCAGGGCGATAGGGTTATGGCATCCCTCACAATGCCGAGTATATTCAACCCCTTTCTCCTGCTTGAGCAGATTGACATTTTTGACGTACCAGGGAGCGCGGAAAGAGTTTGCATGCGCGGTCTGACGCCATTCGGCGTGAGCTTCCTGATGACAGTGGCCACAGTACTGCGCCGTGGGAAAGCTCTTGGAATTAATAAACTCGCCCGTATCGGTGACAGCGTTGGAAGGAAGGAATGGCTTATCCGTTCCAAAATGAAAGTTATAATGAGCGCCGACTGTGCGAGAATACTTTGCCCGTTGCGCGGCGCTGGTATCGGCTATGACCGCGAAGGCCCGCGCAGCTCGCCATGCAATGCAGCCACAAATAACTGCGGCTGTCAGCAGAAGAGCGCAAAGAACACGAAAAGTCAGGCTCGCGAAGAGTGCGGACGTGAATGCAATTGCAATTCTACTGACCTTCATAAAATCTAACCTCCAATGCTAAACAACTTGGACTCTCCACCAGGGGAAATGGAGACGGAACCACTTGCAATGTTTCTAAGGCATTCCTCCCTGACCTTCCGTTAGAGTCACAATACGGTCAATCTGCTGAACGGCAAAATGCTCCTTTGTCCCGCTGGGCCAATGCACCTCAATATCTTCGATAACCGTCGCATCGCCCAGGCCAAAGTGCAGCCGAGGATCGTTGGTCGATGCATAACTTCCGCCCGAGATAACATCGCCGCGCTGGCGCATCTTGTTGGCAGTTAGGTAAACAGTCGCACCGACAGCGTCGCGCGGACTCTTCGCTCCGCCGATCAGCTTGAGTTCAATCCAATGATGCTTGTCGGGCGAGACGTTGCGCAGCAACGCCGGAGCACCATCCAGAACATTGATCACCACATCGAGTTTGCCATCGTTGAAGAGGTCGCCCACGGCCAGGCCGCGCCCCTCATAAGTCTGTGCCAGCGCCGTTCCCTCAACCGCTGGCATCAGCTCGAACTGCGTGCCGCCGATATTGTGGAAGAGCAAAGGGCGCTGGGCAAAACTGGTTCCCCAAGGCTCCTTATCCACAATTGGATAAATGTGCCCGTTGGCAACAATCAAATCCTTCCAGCCGTCGTTGTCGTAGTCGAGGAATGCCGTGCCCCAGCCCAGAAATGGAACCGTTGGCTCGGCAATCCCCAACTGATAACTGATGTCTGTGAAGTTAGCGTCACCATCGTTCCGATAGAGCGGATCGTAATCGTCCGAGAAGGTGGTGTTATAGATATCCACCAGGCCATTGTTTTGATAATCGCCAATGGCTATTCCCATCGTCGCGGTTTCTCTGCCGTTTTCGTTCAGAGCATAACCGGAGGCGTAACTGACATCTTCAAAGCTTCCGTCGCCTTTGTTGAGATAGAGATAATTCGGCGTCGAGTCATTGCCTACCAGTAAGTCAGGCCTGCCGTCGTTATTCACGTCAACGAAGACGGAAGTCAACCCATAGTAGCCATTCTTGTCGGCCACGCCAGCCTTTTCGCTGACATCCGTAAACGTCCCATCGCCGTTGTTGTGGAAGAGATGATCCGGCTCGCCCTTCAGTCCTCGCGGCCCGCACATCACATTCTCGCCGCGGAATTGGCAGAAACTGTATGCCACACCCGTGCCGCCCGAGGCCGGAGGATTCGCCAGGTCATAGTGAACGTAGCCAGGAACAAATAAGTCCAGCCGCCCATCCCCGTCGTAGTCGCCCCAGGTGGCGCCGCTTGACCAATTACCCAAGGCAACTCCAGCCTTCTCGGCCACATCGGTAAAGGTCCCATCGTGATTATTGTGATAAAGCCGGTTCTTGCCGAAATTGGAAACATAGATATCCGGCCAGCCGTCGTTGTCATAGTCCGCAATAGCCACGCCGATGCCCCATCGGTCATTGGTCACGCCGGCTTTTGCCGCCACATTCGTGAAGGTGCCGTCATGGTTGTTATGAAAAAGCGCGGCCTTGGGAGGAGTCGCTTTGCCAGCCTCGGCGTCATAAGTCGATCCGTTCACCAGATAGATATCCAGCCAGCCGTCATTGTCATAGTCGAGCAAGCCCACGCCCGACCCAACCGACTCGATGATGTAACTCTTCTCCGCCGTGCCCATCTGATGCTTCCACGTAGTCAGACCAGCCTGGCGGGCGATGTCTTCAAAAAGTACCGGCCCGTCTTTGACGAAGCCGCCGGCGGTGATGGGCCGGTGCTGCTTGTCGAGCACAGCCGGTTGTGCGCCTCCGGTATTGACTCCGCCAACTGCGGGAGCCTGTCCTCCTTCGTGAGGTTTGTCGGACTGCGTATCCGCGGAATGGGAGTTTGGCGTTGTGGACTGCGCCACCGAGCGAAGCGAACTTGCGGCCAGCGCGACACTTAACGCTATCACGGCCACGTTGTAAAAAACGCGTCTAGGAATGAGTTGAACTCCAACCTGCCATGAGGCCAACGTCTTGGAATTCATGGAACGGATAGTCAGGAAACGCCGGGGAATCGACGAAAACATGGGCCTCCACCTTGTGAACGTGATTACCATACACGATTCGACGACTGCTCGAACTCATCCAATTGGTGGAGTATTGCGCGGTGCCGCGCTTTGGGTTTGTTACGGGGTCTTTCTGACCGGGCCGGTGGATTCGCGGATGATCAGTTCCGGTTCCACTACAATCTCATTGCGCGGAGGCACTGGCCCCTGTATGAGGTCGAGCAAGCTCTGGGTTGCGATTCTGCCCATCTCTGCCAGCGGCTGGCGAATCGTTGTCAGCCGCGGCAGCGTATAGGTAGCCGCCTTGATGTCGTCAAAGCCGATTACGGAAACGTCATCCGGCACACGCAGGTTAAGATCCTGAAATGCGCGGATCGAGCCGATGGCGCTGATATCGTTGAAGGCCACCAGCGCGGTAAAAGGCAGTTTGGATGCAAGTAGTGGCTGGATCACAGGATAGCCCAGCTCTGGAGAATCCTCATCGCGGTCAAGGCTGACGACTAACTCCGGCTTGATCTCCAAGCCCAGCCGCTTCGCCATGGCAACAATCGCATTCCAGCGCGTATCCGAGTCGGAGCTGAACGACTGCCCGCGCATGAATGCGATCTGCCGGTGCCCAAGCTCATACAGATGGTTCAGCGTCAGCTCCGCGGCCCGCGCATGGTTCAGCACGACATTGGTCACGCCAGTGATTTTGCGATGACCTGCGACCGCCACCACCGGGACGGAAATAGGATGCTCAAGCGCTGTATCGAAGGCGATGATCCCCTGCGCGCCGCGGCTGATAAGCATACGCGTGTAATCTTCCACCAGGTCTTTGCGGCGTCGATGGTGTGCCGTAAAGTAAAAATACCCCGCATTGATCAGATGATCGCCAATGCTGCTCATCACCTCACTGTGATAGCCATCGCCCAGTTCAGGCACCAGAATGCCGATGGTTAGAGTGCGCCGGCTGCGCAGCGAACGCGCCAGTTGGTTGGGGTGGTACTTCAGCTTGTTGGCGGCAGCTTTGATGCGCTCACGCGTGGCTTGCGGAATCGAGCGGCCCGGAACATCGTTCAGAACCACCGAGACAGTTGCCGGATTCAGCCCCAGATGAGCCGCCAGCTGCTTCAGACTCACTGGCTGCTGGGCGGCAGATTCTACCCCCTGCTTGCGTCGCTCGGCTCTTTCTGAGTCTTCCATCGAGGCATCTCGCCTTTGTCGATTTGCGTGACCGGAATCCAGCATCCCCGGACCGCGCAGCGGCATTACGTCCTGTTACATGAACTGCTGAATGCGTATATGATTCTATGCCATTCAACCCCATTTCGACTATCGGTCATCCGGATAGTCTTCAGGCGGCCTGACGGCGTCTCTCGGAAAGATGAATCTGTGCCTGGGTAACGTTTGCGATGAGGTGTGGCTTTACCCTTGGAAGCTAGGAATTTCCAAAGCGTTCCGATGGCTTACTCGACAGCCCTCGCTGCGGAACGGCTCAGATCAGTGTTTCACCCCAGTGCCGGGTCTTTGCCGGAGGCGCTGGCGTGGTACTGATCCTCGGATTGCGCCTGGCTGTGCTGCGAGTCAGTCCATTGGCCGATCATGAAGGCCTCGTCGGGATCGGAGGCCGCATCTACCTGCGAGGAGCCCTTCAACAGCTTCTTGCGAACTTCGGCAGCCCGCTGCGTAGCGTCGGCTCTCTGCTGCTGCGAGGCAGAGTAAAAGTCAGCCGCATTGACGGCCATGGAGTTCCCGTGGATATGCATCGTTCCCTCCTCCTGGGCGGGAGTGCAATTGCTGCGCCGAAATTTTATGGGAAAGATAAGAAAAAACTCATCGAATGCCGCCCCCGTCCTGAACTCGGTTTCGTTGACTTAGCAGGGTGGACTAAGTAAACTTAGCCCATGGCCTATACCGTCCATCAGGCGAAAACTCACTTCTCCCGGCTGCTCAAAGAGGCAGAGGCTGGACAGGAGGTTATCGTCATGCGCGGCAAGAAGCCGGTGGCCAAAGTTGTGCCTATCAATGAACCGCCCAAGAGCAAGCGGCAGATCGCAGGCCTCTTCGAAGGCGTGGTGACCTATGACGACAAGGTATTTGAGCCGATGACAGTCGAAGAGCTGGTCGAATCGGGATTTGAATGCATGCTCGAAGGCGAGTTGGTTTCTTCGCCTGCCAAATGAGATACCTGCTGGATACGCAAACGCTTCTGTGGTGGATTACAAAGCCTAATGTTTTGTCACCTTCGATGCGTGATTTTCTCGATGACCGGTCCAATGAACTTTTCCTGTCGGTTGTAATTCCATGGGAACTAGCCATCAAGACCAGAACCGGAAAGCTGGATGCGCATCAAATTCTCCGTGAAATTGAGTTTGGGCAACTCATGCAGGACTTACAGGTTTTATATGCCGATATTTCTCACGTGATTCGAGCCGGACTTCTGCCCTTGCATCATCGTGACCCCTTCGACCGGCTGCTGGCTGCGCAGGCGCTGGACTTGGGGATCCCAATTGTAAGCCGCGATATGATTTTTGACCGTTACGGAGTCCAGAGAATTTGGCACTGATGCGCCTGCCCTCCGCATTCCTATAAGAAAGATGGAGCTGCCGTCAAGCCGGTAAAAGCAATTCGCCAGCGGCACCGGGAGACAAGTTTTGACCAAGTATCACAAGTCGGTAGTGCCAACCAAGTCGCGCGCGGGCGCTCTGCCACTGGTGGCCATTGTGGGTCGCCCCAACGTGGGCAAATCCACCCTCTTCAATCGCCTTACCAAGAGCCGTCGCTCCATCGTTGGCGATGAGCCAGGCATCACCCGCGACCGCATCTATGGCGAATACGAGTGGATGGGACGGCAGTTCCGGCTGGTGGATACCGGCGGCATGGTGCCCGACGACGCGGAGCTGATTCCCTCGGAGATTTATGCCCAGGCCATGGTGGCTCTCGAAGAGGCCGACGCGTTGGTGCTGGTCGTCGACGCGCGCACCGAACTGGCCAGCCCGGACTACGACCTGGTGCGAATGCTGATTCGCGGTGGCAAGCCCCTCTTTCTCGCGGTCAACAAGGTCGAGGGCGAGGCCATGGCGCTGGCCGCGGAGAACTTTCGCCAGTTAGGTATCCGCAATCTCTTCCCTATCAGCTCCGAGCATGGATTGGGCATCGGCGATCTGGTCGAGGCAATTGCCGACGCCATTCCCGCACCGCCGGATGCCGAAGTATTCGACGAAGAAATTCAGGCCAAAGAAGTAGCAGAATTCGGCGAAGCCGCCGATGTAGACTCGCCAGTTCATAAGACCCACGGCGAATTCGAGCAGCACGAAACTTCCGTCGCCATCATCGGCCGCCCCAATGTTGGCAAATCCACGCTGCTCAACGCGCTCACTGGCACTAGCCGCGCCATAGTCTCGCCGATCTCCGGAACCACGCGCGACGCGGTCGATGAGGTGGTTGACTTCGAGGATCAGCAACTGCGCTTTGTCGATACGGCCGGCATCCGCCGCAAGAGCAAGACGCACTTGATGGCCGAAAAACTCAGCGTGGTGATGGCCCGCCGCCATCTCGAAGCTGCTGACGTGGCCTTGCTGGTGCTGGATGCGGTCGATGGCGTCACCGCCGCCGACGCCACCATCGGCGGCTATGCCCACGAGAGCGGCCGCAGCGTGATCATTGTGGTGAACAAGTGGGACCTGGTGACCACGGGCCGCACCGACGGCAAGCCGCCCGCCGACCGCGAAATCTTCGAGCAGCAAATGCGCACTGTGCTCAAGTACCTGAACTACGCGCCGGTGGTCTTTCTCTCCGCCCTCGAAGGCACCGAAGCAGCCGGCTCCCAAAAAATGCAGCGCGTGCTGCATGAAGTCGTAGCCGTGGCCGCCGAGCGCCGCAAGCGCGTCACCACTGGCCAAATGAATCGCTTCCTGGAAAAGATCGACTTTCAGCGCGCGCCGGTTCCCATGGCCAAGCGCATTCGCATCTTTTATATGACGCAGGCCGCCGTTGCCCCGCCCACCTTCGTGCTCTTCACCGACCGCGAGATTCAGCTGCACTTCAGCTTCGAGCGCTTTTTGGAGAATCAAATCCGCGAGGCCTTCGGCTTCAAAGGCACCCCCATCTGGTTCAAGGTGAAAGCCCGCAACGAGAAGAAAGGCGAGTAGTACGCTTCGTGCCGTTCTCGATAGGCCTCTGCTACTACACTTTTAGATCGTATTTTCGGAGGGAGCAGGGGGCTTCAGCCCCCTGAATACCGCCCCTGATCCCTAATCCCTAACCTCTATCTTCATCCTTCCAGACATAGGCTCCCGGTTGCGGCAACCGAATGTGGGCCAGCACGCGATAGACAAACTGGCGCGCCATCTCGGTCGAGTCTGCGGGCTTGTTGTAGAAGGCGGGAATGCAGGGAAAGATCACCGCGCCGGCCTCGGCAGCCAGCGTCATATTGCGCAGATGAATGCGGTTGAAAGGCGTCTCGCGCACGCAGAGAATCAGCGGACGCCGCTCCTTGAGCGTCACATCGGCGGCGCGCGCAATCAGCGAGTTCGCCAGCCCGTTGGCGATAGCCGCCAGCGTCCCCATCGAGCAGGGCAGGACGATCATTCCGTTCGACGGATAACTCCCCGAGGCAATCGCCGCGCCAATATCCGCGTCGGCGTGCTGCTCGGTCTTCGTGGGCCTCGCGCCCAGCAACTTTTCCAGCAGATCGTTGCGCCCGGAAAGGCCCAGTTCTTCGGCCATTACGCGCAGCGAGTTCTCCGAAGCGACAAAATGCACGCGCGCGACGCGCTCGTCGGATTCAAGAGCACGCAGTATCTCGCGGCCAAAGATTACGCCCGATGCGCCGGTGATTGCGAGTGTGAGATTCATGGATGAACACCGTCCCTACGGGACTCCGGGTGAATGATTGGTTGATCCATCCCCACCGTTGAAACGGTGGGCTAATAACCATTGCGCCTACGGCGCGGGTTCATGGCCAGAGCGGGCGGTATTGAGCGCCTACGATGAGATTCATAGTGTTTCAATCACCGTCGTTGGAGGCAAAAATGGAACCGGAAAAGAGATATGACTAACCGTGGCGTTTTCAATAGAACGATTAATCTTCCCCGAAAGGTCAAAGGCCACTACCTTAATGCCACCACCCCCGCCGCCTTCAGTCTTTGTTGCAGCAGTAACAGCTACATCGAATTTCACATCTTGAATTCTGTTTCTGAAATCATCAGGTCCATCCCGTGCCGGACTAATCACCCCGTATCCAGCACCCTTGGACTCCCATTCATTCTGTGCAGATTGAATCGCCTTCATGATCTGCAAGATCGAGTTTTAACGAATTCTTCGAGTTCCATTTGCCCCTCCAGTAACCCAGGTGCCCCAGGTCTCACCTTTGAGACTTGGGATTGAAGCTACCGCGCCGTAGGCGCAATGGTTATTAGCCCCGCGCTTCAGCGTGGGGTCGCTGGCCCCATCACAAAGGCCGGAGTCCCACAGGGACGGCGCCATAACCGCTCACCCAAACACGTAACGTTCATCATATTCGATTCCATAGTTCCGCGGAAGCGTGACAAATTCCTGCTCGAAATCGCGTTTGAGGTGATGCTCTTCCTGGTTCTGAATGTACTCCTTCACGACCTCAATCTGAGAGGGGCTGATGATATCCGTCAAACCACAACTATGATCCGTCCATCTGCGCCCACTCCTCCAGCATTCTGGAGTATTCGTCCGAATGCCCGACAGCCGTAAAGCGCCTCACCTCGTTGAGCGCATCATTGCGTTCGCCCGCGGCCCAGAGCACGCGAAAGAAGAGCAGCGAAACCCGTTCAGAAGCCGGCTCCAACTGAATCGCCACGCGCCCATGCTCGATGGCATCGCGATGCTTGTCACGGCGCGACAATATCCAGCCAAGATAGCCGTGCGCAATCGCCGTCCTGGGAAACTGCTCGACCAGCGCTCGCAGAATCAGCTCCGCAAAACCCGGATCGTTGTTCGCCTCCGAGTCAACCGCTTGACGGATCACCTCAACCACCCGCGGATCGTCGTCTTCCGGTCTCTCGCTCATCGTATTTACTCGCCTAAAACGCGCTTGAATATCGCATCTACATTGCCCAAC
The DNA here is from genome assembly GCA_050014135.1 of Occallatibacter sp. Lineage (GTDB taxonomy): Bacteria > Acidobacteriota > Terriglobia > Terriglobales > Acidobacteriaceae > Telmatobacter. Next base: position 4,739 of record JBEKDX010000068.1, on the reverse strand, counting down.
TGCCGCGTGTAGTCGAAGGTTTCATCCAACTTATCCGGAGCCAGCAGCGCGGTAATCTCCGCATCCCGAGCAACTTCATCGCGGAAGACCAGCTCTTCCTTCCACGCCCGCATCGCGTGTGACTGCACCAGCCGGTAAGCGTCCTCGCGCATCATTCCGGCTTCGGCAAGGTCAAGCAATAACTGGCCGCTGAAGATCAGCCCGCCGGTCGATTCCAGATTCTTCTTCATCCGCTCGGGATAGACCAGCAGCCGGTCGATCAGGTCCGTCGTCTTGGCCAGCAAGTAGTCCACGAGAATCGTCGAATCGGGGAAGATGATGCGCTCGACCGAGGAGTGCGAGATGTCCCGCTCGTGCCACAGCGCGATGTCTTCAAAGGCCGCCTGCGCATTTCCACGCAAGACGCGCGCCAGGCCGCTGATTTGCTCGCTGGTGATCGGATTCTTCTTGTGCGGCATCGCCGAGGAGCCTTTCTGCTTCTCGCTGAAAAACTCCTGCGCCTCGCGCACCTCGGTGCGTTGCAGGTGTCTGACCTCGACGGCGATCTTGTCGAGAGAGCTGGCAATAATTGCCAGCGTCGAGATGTAAGCCGCGTGGCGGTCGCGCTGAATCACCTGCGTCGCTACCGGCGCGGGCTTGAGTCCCAGCCGCGCGCAAATCTTCTCTTCATGCTCCGGCTTCAAGTGGCCAAAGGTGCCCACCGCGCCCGAGAGTTTGCCGACGCGCATATCCTCGGCGGCCGCGTCGAAGCGAATCAGGTTGCGCTCCATCTCGGCGAACCAGTTCAGCAGCTTCAGACCGAAAGTCGTTGGCTCGGCGTGAATCCCATGCGTGCGGCCAATCGTCGGCGTGTGCTTGAACTCGACCGCGCGCCACTTGAGAACCTCGATGAAGCCGATAAGACCAACGCGGATGATCGCGGATGCTTCCTTGACTTGCAGTGCCTGCGCGGTATCGACAATGTCGTTCGAGGTCAGCCCGTAGTGCAACCAACGCGACTCAGCGTCGAGGCCCTGCTCTTTCAGAGTCTCGGAAACAGCGGTCGTGAAGGCGATCACGTCGTGCTTCACTTCGGCCTCGATCTCCTGGATGCGGGCGACAGAAAAGCCGGCCTTGGTGGCGATAGCCTCGGCGGCGGCGGCGGGAATTACGCCGTCCTCGGCCAACACGGTGCTTGCAGCCGACTCCACTTGCAGCCAGCAGCGGTACTTGTTCTCTTCGGTCCAGATGCGGCCCATCGCCGGGCGGGTGTAGCGGTCGATCAACGGAGGCTCCTTGCCAGCGCCACTTCAGCGGCCCTGCTCCAACTCTCCATTGTACGAGGCGAAAGGCTTTACTCGCGAGCAATCCCCAGCTTCTCGTGCAGCTCGTCTATCAGCAGACCGCGCCCCGGCTTGTAAGGCTGGAACCACTCGCCGTCGATCACCAGTTGCGGAATCGCCCGCTTGCCGACGCGGCGCACAAGCTCGGCCGAGGCAGCCGCATCGTAGTCCACGTCGATCTCCGTGTACTCGATGCCGTGGGAGTCGAGAAACTTCCGCGCCGCGCGGCAATCCCCGCACCAGGAAACCGCATACATCTGAACCTTCATCCGGCCATTCTACCGCCTTTCCGATGCTTCGATTGCGTTGGGGTAGCGGATAGAGATCACGGCAAGAATCTGGAATGAAGCAATCGCGACACTGCCATAGTTACATTTCAACCCAGCCTGTCTACGGGAAGCTCAAGTGGGAGTCTTTCATTCCGCTGGCTGATCGAGCCGCGTGATGTGCATACTGGCCTGAATTTCAGGAACTGTGCCGTCGTTGACCTGCACCTCGGTCGGCTTGCCCAGGATGAGTATGCGCTGCACGGTCAAGCCGCGGGCAGGAATACGGACGCGCTGTGTGGCGGAGTGCGCGTCAGGGCCGGTGCCGGAGCGGACCGTGACTGGGACTTCGGCAGTGGCGTAGCCGTTGTTGACGATGTTGACGGCGACCAGCCAGTTGCCTTGTGAGGCGGTGGTGGGGAAGATGCCGTCGATGCTCAGGTCGGGCAAGCCCTTGTCGGCATTGACCCAGTCGGCAAAGAACCAGGCGAGATCAGGCCGGTTTGCCGACTCTTCGAGGACTTGATCAAAGCTTTTGGAAACGGCCGGATTGTAAGTGCGCAGTGCGTCCGCGAGTGCTTGATCGCCAACCAGATCGCGCAGCATCCACAGAACATAGGCAGCCTTGGTGCGGTAGTAGACGGGCGAGATGGCCGAGGTGAGCGGCTGGCCGGAGCTTTGGCCTGGCTTTTCCGGCTCGGCCAGGGTCAGGGCGGCGCGCTCTGCTTCCAGCACGCGCAGAGCTTGATCCCGGCCCTGCTGTCTTTCTATCCACAGGGTACCCATGAAGGCGGCGACTCCTTCGTTGAGCCAGGCCGGAGGCGGCTGCGGCGACTCGAGCCAGGCGTGCGTGAGCGCGTGAACCAGAACGCCGTCTAGCCCCTGCGGATTTGCCTTCGAGTTCGGTTCGCGCAGCGGCGCGGCCAGCAGAGCGCCACTCTCAAAGGGCGCGTCTTCAGGGTCGGGAAGATCGAGCAAAGTGAGCGGTGAGCGGGGATGTTGGCCGAGCCAGCCTTGCAAAAACGACGTTACCGCCGTGGCTGCCGTGGTCCAGTATTGCACTGCGATCTCGTCCTCGGGGAGCGTCCATGCAGTTAGGTTAGTGCCCGGATGCGGCGTGCGGATGGCGACGAAGAGGCTCGGCGCCTCGAAGCTCAGCCTCTCGCCGTCCAACGCGGCGGTGGCCACGCTGGCGACCTCCTGGCTCTGATCCAGCTTGGAATCGGTGATGGTCAGCGGCACGGAGCGCCCGTTGATCAGAGCGACGGTGGGAGCCTGCCCGTGAGGAAACTCGACGGTCAGGCGCAGGCGGAAGTGAGCGCCGGTGAGCCGCAGTTTGTGCTCGTCCAGCTCGTCGAAGAGGCGCGCGCCGTCACCCAGAAGAACGGGCACGCTCGCGACTGGATACCAGACGACGTTGCCAAAGCCGCGCAGGCAGGTGAAGCTCGAGCTGATCTGGTCCCAGTCCGAATGCTGGGCTACGTCAGCAGGCGCGCCGATGGAGGTGAGGCGCTGGGCGGTTGCCGAAATCTGGCCGGAGTAAGTCACGTCGAGTTGGAGGCTTTCACCCGGCGCAAGCGGTGCGAAGAGCGGGATGACAGCCTCGTGCAACTGACCGGTGTGGTCGGCGTCGGAGTTGAGAGTGGCGACTTGGAAGGATATGTCCTTACTCTGGCCTTCGATGCCAGTGACGCGGATACGCTCCCAGTTGAGCGAGGAGGAGAGTTGCAGCGGAATGCGGGTCAGCGGAGTTGTGCCGTCGTTGCGCACGGTGAGCAGGGCGCGGACCGCGATCTGCTGCTCCGCCGCGTGGAGATGGACGTCGAGGTCGAGGGCGGTGAATGTGACAGCCTGGCGCTCGACGTCCGATGCGCCTTCGCTGGCAGGCGGCTGCACGGATGCCGCCGGTTGCGTCGTGGTTGTCTCGCCGTTCTCATCAATCGAGCGCGAGAAGATGACCTTGCCGCGGCTGGACTGGTCCGGCGGAGTTGGCGTGGACTGCGCGGCGCAAGAAATGGCAAGCCCGACGAGGGCCGCGGCGATTGCGACGATGCGGGGAAGAGCGAACTTCATGAACCCAGGCCTTTCTGTTTCCTTTGCTTCGACGCGGTGCCAGCGCTGGGGCGAGCGCCTTCGGCATATCGTGCAGAAAGACGGCGCTGGCGGAAGGCTTCAAAGAGAACCACAGCTCCGGCGGCGGAAACGTTCAGCGAGCTGACGCCGCCGCTCATCGGAATCCGCAACAGGTGGTCGCAACTGCGGCGGACTAGGTCGTGCAGGCCAGCGCCTTCGCGGCCCAGAACAAGAACGCAGTCGCCGGTCAGATCGAACTGATCGTAATCGGAGCTGCCGCGTTCGTCCAGGCCGATAATCCATAGATTGTGCCGCTTGAGCTCCTCCAACGCGCGAACCAGATTCACCACCCGCGCGATGCGCAGATGCTCGGCGGCGCCTGCGCTGGCCTTGACGGCAACCGGGCTTAAAGGAGCGGAACGGCGCTCGGTCAGCACCACTCCGTCCACTCCCGCGCCGTCGGCCACACGCAGCAGAGCGCCCAGGTTCTGCGGGTCTTCGACGCCATCCAGGGCTAGCAGCAGGCGAGCCATTCCGGGTTGAATCGGCTCGAACAAGTCTTCGATGGCGAGCGACTCCTGCGCGCGAACAAGGGCAACAACTCCTTGATGACCAGGGGTTTGGGCGAGCTGAGTCAACTGTTCGCGTGCCTCCTGGAGGACGCGGACACCACATTCGCGGCAGAGCGCGACCAACTTCTCCAGTCGTAGATCCTCTCGCTCGCGGGCCACTATAACGTGGTCAAAGCGCCGCCGTCCTGCCCTGAGCGCCTCTTCAACCGGATGCAATCCGTACAAAACTTCCATAGTAGTTAGTGTAGAAGATCGATGAACTGCCGAGCAGCAAGCGCGTGTAGGGCATTGAATTCATAGTCAAAGTCCGAGGAGGCAAGGCACGGCCATCGCCGGCGCGAAATCCCATGAATGCGAATTCAGGGCACGCGAAAATCAGCGAGAAGGGGGCCATTTTGGCCTAAAACAGCTCGTTTTAGGGTAAAAAAACGGGCGAAATCATGGGTTTAAGTTTACTTATCAGTTAACATATAAAAAGTCATCTTATTGATTAAAAAGTATGTTAT
>JBEKDX010000067.1:0-26909 GCA_050014135.1 Occallatibacter sp. | reverse complement strand
AAAGAAGGCGACCGAGAGAGTCTTGCCGGAAACCCAGGTGGCCATCCACTGGGCCTGTTCGGAACCGCACAGCGTGTTCTTGTTCAGAAAGCGCTGAGCAGCCGGAATATTAAGCCGGTAAATTGCGCCGTTGCCAGCCGAGTTCGCATCCGCGTCAAAGACCGTAGCAACCTCGGCCGGCTGCAGGGTGCGGATGTACGCGATGGGAAAGGATGCAAAGTTGATGGTGATTCTCAAGAGCGGACATTGTATTTGAAGAAAGTTATGAAAAAGAGATAAAAGCCCGTGCCTAAAGGCCCTTCAAAAGAGCTATCGTTCAGGAGCCTAAAGGCTCCTGCTCCCTCCGTTATCTCCCCCATGTACGACTGTAGTAAAAAGCGGACTGAATGCAGTTTGTGGTATCCCACCCTTGCCGCAAAAACAAGTACGCGGCAAGGATGGGGTACAGGCCTGTGTTGAGATTTGTGGTATCCCACCCTTTCGCAAAAAACGCGAAAGGATGGGGCACCCTGCGGTATTGACCCATCTGGCTTGTAAAAAGCTACAACTGATTCATGTTGGCGAGGAATTCGGCGTTGTTGCGGACCTTTTCCAGGCGGCTGATGAGCAGCTCCATGGCTTCGACGGGCGAGAGCGGGTTGAGGACCTTGCGGAGAATCCAGATGCGGGAGAGGTCTTCCTTGGGGATGAGCAGCTCCTCCTTGCGGGTTCCGGAGCGCTGGATGTCGATGGCCGGGAAGACGCGCTTGTCGACGAGCTTGCGGTCGAGGATGATTTCCATGTTGCCGGTTCCCTTGAACTCCTCGAAGATGACCTCATCCATGCGCGAGCCGGTGTCAATGAGCGCGGTGGAGATGATGGTGAGCGAGCCGCCTTCCTCGATGTTGCGGGCTGCGCCGAAGAAGCGCTTGGGGCGTTGCAGGGCGTTGGAGTCCACGCCGCCGGAGAGGACTTTGCCGGAGGGGGGCACGATGGTGTTGTAGGCGCGGGCGAGGCGGGTGATGGAGTCGAGGAGAATGACCACATCGCGCTTATGCTCGACGAGGCGCTTGGCCTTTTCGATAACCATCTCAGCCACTTGCACGTGGCGGGCGGCTGGCTCGTCAAATGTGGAGCTGATGACCTCGCCCTTGACGGAGCGCTGCATGTCGGTAACTTCCTCGGGGCGCTCGTCGATGAGCAGGACGATGAGGACGACTTCGGGGTGGTTGGTGGAGATGGAGTTGGCCAGCGCCTGGAGGAGCATGGTTTTGCCGGTGCGGGGCGGGGCGACGATGAGGCCGCGCTGGCCCTTGCCGACCGGGGTGAGCAGATCCATCACCCGTCCGCTGATGGCCTCGCGCACGGTCTCCAGCTTGATGCGTTCCTGGGGATAGAGCGGCGTGAGGTTGTCGAAGAGAATCTTGTTGCGCGTCTCCTCGGGTGATTCAAAGTTGATGGCTTCGATCTTGACCAGGGCAAAATACTTCTCGCCCTCGTGCGGCGGACGGACGTTGCCCGAGATCGAGTCACCGGTCTTGAGATCGAATTTGCGAATCTGCGAGGGCGAGACATAAATGTCGTCGGGGCCGGGCAGATAGTTGTAATCCGGTGAGCGAAGGAAGCCGTAGCCGTCGGGCAAAATCTCCAGGACGCCCTCGGCAAAGATGTGGCCTTCCTTTTCGCTCTGCGCCTGGAGAATCTTGAAGATCAGGTCCTGTTTGCGAAGGCCGCTGGTGCCTGGGATTTCCAGAGTGCGCGCGATACGAGTTAGTTCAGTGATGTTTTTTTCTTTTAGTTCCGCGATGGTCATGTTTACCTGCAATAAGTGAGGATGGGAGTTGGGAAGGTTCGGAAGGGGGAGTTGCTCCGAAAAATAAAGATTGGAATTTCAAAGTTGCGGCCGACCTGCGCCGGGTTGGAGGCCTTACCCGAAATCCAGGGTAGCATTGAAGGCCGGCTGTGCGACTGCCTGAAAAGAGGAGCTGCGGAAATCGCTGCCTGATTCAACTATACCCTTCGGGGGGCGCGATCAAGCGGCGCGGCGAGTTTCAAGCAGCCGTTCCGCCGCGGCCTCGACAGGCACAGCGGCGCCGAATTTGGTGGAATGCAAACGGGCCAGGACTTCATTGGCCGTATCCTGCAGCCGTGTATTCGGCTTGTGCAGCTTACGGGTTGCCTTGCTCGCCAGTTGACACAACTGGTAGCGATTGGAGACATGAGAAAGTGCCCCAAAAACAAGATCAGAACGCATCACGAATTTCTCCTTGAAAAAAGTGGCTGCCCGGCCGGATCGACAGTCGCCGACTGCGCAACGGGAGAGCCGGCGCAAGGCAGGCTGCCCCAAATTTCTACTCCCAAGGTTTAGACGCACGAGTTGAGCGTACAGTTCACAATCCTGACGCACTTTCGCGCATTTTGGAACAGGCCTCACATCGTATCAGGGATAGAGATAACCGCCTTGGGAACCATCCGCCCTGCATTCCCATTCCGGCCCCGTTCCGACAAAATCCAAAACGCACCGGGGCATCAACGAATGAGCCTTAGCTCAAATAAGATGCGGGAAAAAACAGGAAAGCGCACACAAACGCACTGGTCAGCTTGCCCTGTATGGATGGCATTTACGAATGTATACCGAGTTGGCTTCCAGGTCAATAGTTTTTTCTAAGAGCAGGGGGTAGGGGTTAGAGCGGTTCTCCAATAGATAGGTCCTGACCTGCCTTGTCGCGGTGGCCTTTTCTTGAGGAAAAAGCCATTCAACTACGTGGTTTCGGTGTATAGCAATTGGAGAACTGCTATAGCTGGTCGCCGTTGCTCCAAAGTTCGCAGCTTAGTATAAGAATCGGTTCATCTCAGCTTCCCGCTGGCTCGCTGACGCGCCGTATTGCTAGCCCCTAACCCCTAATCCCTGCCTTTTCAAGCCCAATAGCTGCGGTCCAGGGTGCGGTATTGGATGGCCTCGGCCAAGTGGGCGACGGCCAGGTGCTCGGCGCCCTCCAGGTCCGCAATCGTCCGGGCGACCTTGAGGATGCGGTCGTGGGCGCGGGCGGTAAGGCCCTGCTGCTGCATGGCGCGCTCGAGCAGCCGTTCGGCGTCGACGCCCAGTTCGCAGTGGACGCGAATTTGGCGGGTGGTCATCTGCGCGTTCGAGTAGATTTTGTCGCCGTGCTTCATGAAGCGTATGCGCTGGCGTTCGCGGGCTTCGAGCACACGGGAGCGAATCTCAGCTGAGCCTTCGGCTGCCGCTCCGCCGCGCAACTCCTTGTATTGCACCGCTGGAACTTCAATGTGAATGTCAATGCGGTCGAGCAGCGGGCCGGAGATCTTGGCGATATAGCGCTGAATCATCGGAGGAGTGCATTGGCACTCGCGCGATTTGTCGTTGAAGAAGCCGCAGGGGCAGGGGTTCATCGCTGCAGCGAGCATAAAGCGCGCGGGAAAGCTGAGCGACATGGAGGCGCGTGCGATGGTGACGGTGTGATCCTCGAGCGGCTGGCGCAGAACTTCGAGGACGTTGCGGGGAAACTCCGGCAGCTCATCCAAAAAAAGCAGGCCGTTGTGCGCCAGCGAGACTTCGCCGGGGCGGGGGATGATGCCGCCGCCGATCAGGCCGGCGTCCGAGATGGTGTGGTGCGGCGAGCGAAAGGGCCGCTGCGTCACCAGGCCCGCAGCCGCGTCCAGCACGCCAGCTACGGAGTGAATCTTCGTGGTTTCGAGAGCCTCCTCGAAGCTGAGCGGCGCGAGAATCGAGGGCAGCCGCTTGGCCAGCATGGTTTTGCCGGAGCCGGGAGGGCCGATCATCAGAATATTGTGGCTTCCGGCGGCGGCCACTTCCAAGGCGCGCTTGGCCGTCTGTTGGCCGCGCACGTCCTTGAAGTCCACGGTGAAATGTTGCAGTTCGCCGAGCAGTTCCTCGGTCGAAACACGATACGGCTCGCGCTGAATGACGCCGACTACGGCGGTGTTGAGCAGTTCCAGCACGTCGAGCAGAGACGATGCCGGATAGACGTTGACGCCCTCGACGACTGCGGCCTCAGCGGCGTTGGCGGCGGGCAGAATCAGGTTGGGAATACCTTTTTCTCGCGCCAGAATCGCTACCGGTAGCATTCCCGGAACCGCGCGGACGCTGCCATCGAGGCCCAGTTCGCCCACCAGCAGAAACTGCCGCAGGTCGTTGGAGTGCAGAGCGCCATACGCACCAAGAATGCCGACGGCGATGGGCAGATCGAAGCCCGAGCCTTCCTTCTTCAAATCGGCGGGGGCCAGGTTGATGGTGATATGCGTGGGTGGAATCAGGTAGCCGGAGTTCTTGATCGCCGCACGCACCCGGTCGCGGCTCTCGCGCACCGCGGCGTCCGGCAGGCCGACGGTATGGAAGACGTCTTTTTCCGCCACCACGCCGCTATAGTCCACCTCGACATCAATGAGGTTGGCGTCGATTCCGTAGACTGCCGCGCTGTGAGCCTTGAAAAGCATCTCGTTGGATTGCAGCGAGTGTAACAGATGAGAGGGAAGAGAGAACAGGGAACAGGGAACCCGGTTGCCATGCAGTATTTTCATCTTGACGGTGAACGGACGGTCTGTGCTACCGTTGTACGAAGATTTCTAACCGTCAATTTCACGGGAGGTTTTTATGAGCAAAAACAATTTGCCTTCGCCGCTGGACACGGCGCTTGCCCACGTGGACCCTGACCGGCGCAAATTCCTGGGAATGCTGCTGGCCGGCGCGGCGGCGCTTCCGCTGCTGGCGTCAGCGGATTTGTCAGCCGAGGAGAAGCCCGGCAGCCAGAAGGCCCAGGCATTCCCCAAGAACGCGGCCAAGAGCAACTCGACAATCAAGAGCAACCAAGCCGCGACGGACAAATCGAGTAACTTGAAAGCTCAAACGTGGACCAAAGGCGGCGCGCCGCTCAAGAGCAATCAGGCACTCAAGAATAGCAGCGGCACGATCAAGAGCAACGCCGCGATCAAGCAAAGCAACAGTACGATCAAGAGCAGCAGTACAAACAAAACCATCAAGTAGCAGCGGGCCCAGGAAGAATGACCGGTTGCGCTCATGGCTAATCCCGCAATCAACGCCGCCGTCGGGCTGTCGCCGGTCGAGGGCGGCTATCTTGCGTATGATTCCGAAGATGATCGTCTGCATGAACTGAACGCGACGGGCGCCTTGCTGGTTGAATTGTGCGATGGCAGCCGGAGCGTCGAGGAGATTCGCGCTTTGGCCGGGCCGCTGATGCCCGATGGGCAGAGCGCTGAGATCGATCGCTGGATCGGCGAGGGCGTCGAGGCAGGGCTGCTGGTTTGGAGTGAAGGCGAGGCTGCTCGTCCCCATGAACTCTCCGTCAGTGAATTGACCGACCTGGCCGCGCATCTGCAAGAGACGGGCATGACCGAAAGCGCCTTCCTCTGTCTGAAGAGAGTGACGGAGCGGTCGCCGGAGGATGCAAGCGCATGGTATGCGCTGGGCTGGGCGGCGCAGGCCGTGCAGCGGCGCGATGAGGCGCGGCAAGCCTTCGCAACATACCTAGAATCCAATCCAGAAGACGCCGCGATTCGCCATATGCTGACGGCGTTGCGGGACGAAGCACCGCCGCCGCGCGCCCCGGACGAATGCATCCTGCAAACCTTCCGCGATTTCTCCTCGCACTACGACACCAAGATGCGCGACAACCTGAGTTACCAGGCTCCAGAGCGCCTGCAAGATTTGATTCGCTCGGAGATCGGCGAGGCAGCGAAGCTGGAGATTCTCGATCTTGGCTGCGGAACCGGGCTGTCGGGCGTGGGCTTGAAGGAGCGCGCGGCACGGCTGACGGGGATCGATCTCTCGCCGGAGATGATCGAGAAGGCCCAGGATCGCGGCATCTACGACCAACTGGAGGTTGCCGAAATCACCGCGTGGCTTGAGCAAACACAGGCGCAATTCGACCTGATTGTTGCCTGCGACTGCCTGGTTTATTTCGGCGACTTGCAGCCGGTGGCGGTCTCGGCGTCTCGACGTCTCAAGCCCGGCGGTTGCTTCGCTTTCACCACGGAACGCGGCGAGAAATTTCCATTTCACCTCAGCGATTCGGGCCGCTACACGCATCACACCGATCACATTCGCGCGATTGCGGCGAAGGCGGGGCTGAGCGTCGCCCGGCTGGAAGAGGGATTCCTGCGGACGGAGCGCGGCGTGGAAGTGACCGGCCTGCTTGCGCTGTTAAGGAAATCCGGGGCTTGACGCGGCAGGAAGTTCCATTCGCGCATCGAACTGACGGTTGAAGCGGATGATGGCGATCCACAGGCCCTGCTCTTGCTGCTTCCAAACCAGCTCGCCGTGGAGTTGGCGGGCGATCTCCTCGGGCAGCAGGTCGTGATGCAGACCGAAGTAGCGCTCGTCGGCCGCTCGGCTCCTTGCTCCCAAAGTAATGAGCGGCGAGGGCGGATCGTATTTTGTCGAGAAGACTAGGGCTGCCGAGTATCTCTCCGGCTCGTCGGCGGCGCGGGCGATCTGCGCGGCGGTGAAGTCTTCAATTGCGACGACGGTGAAGGGCTGCTTGAGATAGCCCAGCTCAGGGCGGGTCAGCTCGTCGGTGGCCGGCCACGCGGAGAGCACGGTCGCATCGGGGAAGCGTTTTTCAAGCTGTGCAATGCCGGCCTGGTGGAGGCGAATGCCGCTTGCGTAGGCCAGATTGTCTTCGGGAGCAAATCCGTAGGGAGGATTGATGAAGAGCCCTGCAACAAAGGCCATGGCCGAGATGAGAGCCAGCGCCTGCCAGTATCGAACGCGGCGATAAAGAGTGGTGACGGCCACGAGCAGCACCAGCGGATACATCGGCAGCAGGTAGCGGGTGAGCAGCGCGCCGCCCAGAAGACTGAAGAATGCGGCGTTGACCAGCAGCAGAGCAAAGATGCGATGCAGTGCGGGCGGCACAATTCCTTCACGGTCGTTTAGCTCGTCTTTTTCCTGACCACTGACCACTGACCACTGACCACTGCCGCAACGCGGTTCCAGCAGCAGTGCGGCGAAGGCCAGCAGCACCGGCACAAAGAGGTTCATGTGAGCCGACAGATGGAGCAAGCGATGGGCGAAGGCGGCCGCCATGCGCAGCGGATCGAGGTTGGCCTGGGCGTTGTAGCGCAGGAACTCGGGATTGCCGAAGAGAAAACCGGTCTTCGCGTAGTGGTAGCCGTACCAGGCGGCCAGGGGCAGCACACAAGTGGCCAGCCACGCGGCATCGCGGAGCAACTGGCGGCGAGCGATGCCAGAGGCACGCAGGCATTCAACCAGACTAGCCGCGGCCAGAGTAAGCGGAATGACGATGGCTGTCTCCTTGGACAACGCGGCCAAGGAAAACCACAGAGCAGCGGCCCAAGGCTTGCGGGTTTGATTGAGTGTAGGCAGCGCGTAAACCAGCCCCCACAGCGTGCACGCGGCGGCGAAGATGTCGGCATGGGCCAGCGAGCTTTGGGCAAACCAGATGGGGTAGAGCGCGGTCAGCAATACAGTCCAAAAGGCGACCGCGACCACGCCCGTCAGGCGCATCGCCAGCCGCCAAACCGCCGTGAGGCCGAGCGAAGCAACCGCCAGCACAGCCACGCGTGTGACCAGCGGGCTATAGCTGAAAAGCTTCCACGCGAGCGCCAGATAGATGCTGGGCAAAGGCGGATGGGCGTTGCTCAGCGTGCTAAAGGGAATCAGCGAGCCGGTGCGGAAGAAGTCCCAGGCTGCGGGAATGTAGTAGCCAGCCTCGTCCCAGTAGTAAGGCAGGCGCAGCAGCGTCCGGTGGCTCAGGCAGAGCGCCGCGAAGACCGCCGGGAAGACGATCCAGGCGGAGAGGGGCGCGTCCAGCCGCGGCCAAGGAAGTTTCTTGAAGAGCAATGCTTTCGCTCCTGATCAGTGGGACCGTTTTAGGGTTCGCGGCAATTCCCTATTCCCTGTTTTTAGTTGACCGGCCCCTGCGGGAAGTTGTGGTTCTGCGGCTCGAGGTTGAGCGCGCCGAAGGCCTGCTCGTACTGCGCCAAGTGCTGCCCCAGCATATTCCACAGGACCTTGGCCTGCTGCGGGCTCAAGAAAATAGCATTATGGTTGCGGATGGTCCACTGCTCGGGGGTATCGTTCGAGAGCAGGCCAAAGACCACTTTGAAGTCCAATACGCTCATGCGCACCTGGACACTGTTGGCATAGGACTCGCGGTAGTCGGGGGTCTGGACGAAAGTCATTTGCGGTTGCTGCGGAGACGGGCTCATGGTTTCTCCAGATTACTCCGGCGGGGATTGCGCGGGTCGAGGGCCGGTTGGCCGGGTACGGGTAATGGTGCGAAAGGGGGGACTCGAACCCCCATGGATTGCTCCGCCAGATCCTAAGTCTGGTGCGTCTGCCAATTCCGCCACTTTCGCAGGAGCGAACTGGATACTATTCTAGCCCTTGGCGCTTGTTCGCTGCCATGGATCAGCCGCTGTCATCCTGAGCCAAGTCGAAGGTCCGCTGTTTGCAATTCTGGCGTATCGAGATAGGGAATCTTGCTTTCAACACTGCAGTATTCGCCAACCCTGCTACGCGTGGAAAACAAAAAAAGGCTTCGATCAAGCCATTCCAGATCGAAGCCCCTTTTGACTTGCGTGCTGTTACTTGGCCTTTGGTCCAGCCGCGTGGATCGCCTCGGAGGCGTCGAACTGCTTGAAGTTCGCCTCGAAGCGCCCAGCCAGATCGGCAGCCGTCTTGTCGTAAGCGGCCTTGTCGGCCCATGCGTTGCGAGGATTCAGAATCTCCGCGGGAACATTGGGGCAACTGACCGGAATGCTCAACCCGAAGGCCGGCTCGGTGACAAACTCCACCTTGTTCAATCGTCCGTCTAGCGCCGCATTGACCAGCGCGCGCGTGATCTTCAAACTCATGCGCTTGCCAACGCCGAATTTGCCGCCGCTCCAGCCGGTGTTAACCAGCCAGCAGGAGGCGTTATTCTTCGTGAGCCGCTTGCCCAGCATCTCCGCATAAACCCGCGGTGCGAGGGGCAAGAAGGGCGCGCCAAAGCAAGCCGAAAACTCCGGCTGCGGATCAATGATGCCCGCCTCCGTCCCGGCCAGCTTGGCCGTGTAACCCGAGAGGAAGTGATACATCGCTTGCTCCGGCGTCAGCCGCGAAATTGGCGGTAGCACCCCAAAAGCATCGGCTGCCAGGAACATTACGTTCTTGGGATGCGAACCCACGCCCGGAATCACCGCATTCTCGATGAAATCCACCGGGTAAGCCGCGCGGGTGTTTTCCGTCAGGCTGATGTTGAAGTAATCCGGCTTGCGCTCGCCATCCAGAATCACATTCTCCAGCACCGACCCAAAGCGGATCGCCCGGAAGATCTGCGGCTCTTTCTCCTCGGTCAGGTCCACGCATTTCGCGTAACAGCCGCCTTCAAAATTAAATACTCCAGTAGGACTCCAACCGTGCTCGTCGTCGCCGATCAGCCTGCGCGCCGGGTCCGCCGACAGCGTCGTCTTGCCCGTGCCCGACAGTCCGAAGAACAGCGCCGTCACCCCATCCGAGCCCACATTCGCCGAGCAGTGCATCGGCAGCACGTCTTTGTTCGGCACAATGAAATTCATCACGCCAAAGATCGATTTCTTCATCTCGCCGGCATACTTCGTCCCGCCGATCAATATGATCTTGCGCGTAAAATCCGCTATGATAAAAGCCTTTGAATTCGTCCCATCCCGCTCCGGAACCGCTTCGAACTCCGGCGCAGCCAACACAATAAACTCAGGTTTGTGCGTAGCCAGCGCCGCGGCCTCGGGGCGCACAAACAGATCCCGTACAAACAGCGCGTGCCAGGCGTATTCGCTGACTACGCGGATCGGCAGCCGATAAGTCGCGTCCGCACCGCAGTAAAGGTCCTGCGCGTACAGCTCGCGGTCCTTCAGGTGCTCGACCACCCGCTCCATCAGCGCCTCGAACTTCTCCCCGGAGAAGGGCTTGTTCACCTTGCCCCAGTCCACCACATCGTGCGTCACCGCATCGTCCACGGTGAACTTGTCTTTGGGACTGCGTCCTGTCCGCGCCCCGGTTACCGAGACCAGCGCGCCATTGGCTGCCAGTTGCGCTTCGCCGCGCAGCAACGCAGTCTCTACTAGCTGAGCGGCACAATGGTTGGCATGCACTCGCGGTCCCGCCACCAGCGCCTTCAGCGACTCCACACCGGAAATCGTAGCCATCGTTTAGAACTCCTTACGCGGAAAATATGAAATTGAGTCAATAAACAATTGTGTCATCCCCGGCCTGCCTATGGGAAGTACCTTTGCTGTAAACAGGGGCAGGGGACAGGCGTCCGTGGTCAGCCTTCAGCAAACTTTGAGAGCAGCCCGCGGCGCGCAGAGATAACACCGGCGGTTGTGGATTTGTTCCCCGCTCGCGCACCGCCTACACGCCCTTGGTGAACGCCCGGATGATTATGCCCAGCAGGGCCAGCACGACTGCTCCCCAAAACGCGGGAACGAATCCGCGCACGTGGAAGCCGCGCACGAAACTCGAGGCCATCATGATCATCAGCCCATTGATGACCAGCAAAAAGAGGCCGAGGGTGAGAATACTGATGGGAAAGGTGACAACCTTCAGAAAAAATCCCACCGTCGCATTGAGCAGTCCGATCACCAGCGCCGCCACCAGTGCCGGTCCCAGTCCCTGCACGTCGAAGCCGCGCACCAGATTGGAGACCACCAGCAGCGCCGCCGCGCTCAACAGCCATTGCACCAGAAGTTTGAGCATCGAGTTCTCCTTGTCGTTGAAATTCTTGAATCCCGCCAAGCAGCCTGCAATTATTCCGCCAGCGTAGGCTCGATTGGATCGCCGGGCTGCAAGTTACCTTTTGCCTTGATCTGCGCCGTGGTCAGCAAGAAGACGGCCAGCACGATTCCCGCCATGCCGGCAAATTCGGCCGGCTCCGGCCGCTCGTGGAGCAGAAGGATGCCCAGCAGCACCGCGACTACCGGGTTTACATAAGCATACGAGACGACTTTGGCCAAGGGCACGTGCTCCAGCAGATAGACGAAGGCGGTGTAGCCCAGCAGAGAGCCGCCGGTGACGAGGTAAGCAATCGAGCCAACCGAGGCCGCGTTCACGTGAAATTGCGGCCATTGGCCCAGCGCCGTGCCCAGCACGGTGTTGACTGCGCCGGCGATCAGCATCTGCCATGCGGCGGCAACAGCGCTCGAGACTGGCAGACGCGCGCGCCGCGAGATGATGCTGCCCACGGTCCAGGCCAGCGCTCCGGCCAAGAGCACTGCGACGGCCACGAGGCGCGCTGGCTCACCGGCCAGCCCAGCGCGGAGCGAGGGCAACAGCAGCGCCGCCAGCCCGGCAAAGCCGAGCGCCATGCCCAGCCAGCCACGCGCCGGCAGTGGTTCTCCTCTTGGCAACAGCATTTCGGCCAGCGCAATGAAGAGCGGTATCACCGCCAGCATCAGCGAAGCCAATCCGCTGGGAACGGTCTTTTCCGCGTAGACCAGGAAGACATTGCTCACGCTGAGAAGGAAGAAGCCGACTATGCCCAGGATCAGCATGGTCCTGGGTGGCCAAAGCAGGCGCAGCCCGCGCCAGCGGCACCAAGCCAGCAGCAGCGCGCCGGCAATCACAAAGCGCGCGCCGGCCAGCAGCAGCGCCGGCATCTGGGCCGCGCCAATGCGAATGGCTGTATATGTCGAACCCCAGAAAAAGTAAACGCTGGCGAAGGCCAGAACGATCGAGAAGGTGGTTGCCGGCTTCTTTTCCGGATGGGTAGTTTGAAGGGTGGAATTTGCCATGCGCTTGATTCCATCCTAGCGTCTCAGACCGCATGAATTTGTACGTCGAATTCGTACTTTCCCAGGTCCCAAAAACGGGACCTGGGGCAGCCATAGTTGGTGCAACGATACGCGGTCAGAGATCTATCACTTGAGGCGGATGGGGTCGGCCCAGTTGCCGCGGTAAAGGAACTTCTGCGTGTAGATGGTCTTGGTGAACTTGCCGTAGCGAATATCGGCCCCGGCATAGATGCCTAGCAGGAAACACTCATCGGGCAGCTTGAAGGTATCCGAGACACTCTGCTCTTTCAGCGCTGGATCGATAGCGTGCTGCTGCGACACTGCCGGATCCCATCCCTTGTGTGGAGCAAAGACGTAGCGCAACTGATTGCCCAGCGTGAAGACGGTGTTGTTGGAGACGTGGAACTCGACCGGAACCTCCTTGACCTTATCGAGGTCGGTGACCGGAGTGCGCGCTTCGAGCGTAGGCCAGACGATCGGCTCCTTGCCGGTGAGAATCACGATGGTCTCGATCTTCAGCAGACGGCCCTGGGCGTTGTAGCTTTCAAAGACCAGCTCGCGATCCTTCAGCTCTTCGCCCGCAAAGGAAAGTTTGCCGCTGAGATAGCCGTGGTCGTCGGGCGATGCTTCCCAGATCACCGCGTCCTGATAGATGACTTTCACGCGCTTGACGTCGGGTTGCAGAAAGGCCTCGACAGGAACCTCATTCAGATAGAACTGCTGATTTTTCGGCGACGCAATCAATGCCTGGTTGTACTCTGCCAACGCATGCCACACCGGGCGCGGATAGCCGGTCCTGTCCTTCAGATCCTTGAAGCCCCAGAAGCCGAACCACTCCTCGGCAGTGTCGTTATGCACGGCCGGCTCGCCGCCCTTCCACCATCCATCGGCGTAATAGAAAGGGCATACTCCGGCGACGCCCGAGTCAAGCAGGCCGCGATAGGCGTGGGTCATTGCGTCCGCTTGCTCCTGGAGCGTGTTGCCTCCGTACTGGCGATCGCCGGCTCCCTCACGCGAGACCGAACGGCCAAACTCAGTGACCAGCACCGGCTTGCCGCCGCCGTTGAGTTCCGCGACGAAGCGATTGGTATTGGCAAAGCCGTGCGTGTAGTTGGAGCCTTCGGTTGCATAGTCGTAAGTGTTATGGCCGTATACGTCGAAGACGTTTAGGTCCAGCCAGCCGGTTAGTTGGGCTCCCACCTTGTGCAGATGAGCCGGCATCGGCTCATTCATGATCAGATAGGTGATCACGCAATCATATTTTTTGGTGTAGGCGAGAATGCTCTTTGTGTACTCGAGGTCGTGCTTGACGACCTTGGGATCGGCAAAATCCTCAGTAGGCTCGATCCAGATTCCGAAGACGATCTTCAGGCCCGATGCCTGCACCAGTTTGAGTTCGTCTTCGTTCAATGCCGACCACGTGCGGATGCCGTTGAAGCCGGCGGCCTTGATGTTGATCAGGTCCTGCTGTATCTCGGGAAGATTGGGGAGGCGCTGCGTTTTAGGATTTTCGCCGGGACGCGCGCCGGGCTCGTAGCCGATGGCGTTGACGAAGAATTTGTGGCCGTCGACGTAGTACCAGCCGTCTTTGATTTCAATTTTGCTTTTGGGCGTCGGCGCAGCCAAAGCCGTGACCGAGCTAGCCAGAAGTGCAGATAGGGCGCAGTGTTTCAGGAACGATTTCATGACGAAGCCTCTTGCGCCCTTGGGGACGCTCTGGAATCTAACAAACAGAGTTAAAGATAAATGACAAGGCGGCAACTTTGGCGTGAAATCTGCGCTGGGCGCGGAAAGTGGTAACCAAGGCCAGGTCTCCAGAGTTCATCTGATTGGCGCATAGGGCAGATCGCGCCATCGTCGTTTTTTTGTTTTTTGCCAATTCGATATACAGTGGAGGCGAAAATGTACTATCCTCGTGCCATCGGGGGATTCGATGCATCCGCTCGCCGCCAAAGCATCTACGCTCATGCCAGCCGTCAGGCGCTGGTCGCGGTCGCGCTCTCTCTCGATCTGCCCGCGGCGGCATCTCCGTGTGCTGCCCGCCCTGATTCGACCTAGACTCTTCGGCGGCGATTAGTAGTCGGCCAGTCGAACTTCCTCGCCCTTACTGGTTCGCCCTGAAAAGACGAGCAGCACAGATCCGATCTCATGCCCTCTCTTGTGCGCATGGGGTTTGTGGTCGCGCCCCCGCCCAACCGCCGAGGAGACAAGAAGATGACCAAGCAGGAACTACACGCGCAATACGGACCCAGGCTCGTCTGTCCGCTTCCCGGACCGAAGGCCAAGGCTGCCGTCGAGGCCGACCGCCGTCTGATTTCACCCAGTTACACGCGCTCTTATCCGTTAGTTGCGAAACGCGGCCGCGGCATTCGCGTGGAAGACGTGGACGGCAACGAGTTTCTCGACTTCGCTGCGGGCATTGCCGTGGTTTCCACCGGCCACTGCCACCCCGAAGTCGTCGCCGCCATCCAGAAGCAGGCCGCCGAACTGATTCACATCTCGGGAACCGATTTCTACAACGAGGCGCTCACCGACCTGGCCGAGCGGCTTTCGGCCATAGCGCCAATGCCCGGCCCCCACCGCTTTTTTTACGGCAACTCCGGCGCAGAGGCCATCGAGTGCGCCCTCAAGCTGGCTCGCTATCACACCGGACGCCAGCAGATCATCGCCTTCCTGGGCGCATTTCATGGCCGCACCATGGGCGCGCTCTCGCTCACCGCCTCCAAGCCGCAGCAGAAAAGGCGTTTTTCGCCGCTGCTTCCCGGCGTGACCCATGTCCGCTATCCCTACGTATATCGCGGCTGCACCGGCGGCACGCAGGATGAAGAAGCCTTCAGCCTCGGCTGTGCGCGGTACATCGAGGAGAAGCTCTTCAAGACCATACTCCCGCCTGAAGAGGTCGCCGCGATCTTCGTCGAACCGATCCAGGGCGAGGGCGGCTACGTGGTGGCGCCTGACAACTTTCTGCGCGAGTTGCGCGCGATTTGCAACCGGCACGGCATTTTGCTGGTGGTCGATGAGGTGCAGTCGGGCACGGGGCGCACCGGCAAGTGGTGGGCGATTCAACATTCCGGCGTCGAGCCAGACATCGTCTGCATGGCCAAGGGAATCGCTTCGGGAATGCCGCTTGGCGTCTGCATGAGCCGCGCTGAAATCATGGATTGGGTTCCCGGCTCCCACGCCTCGACCTTCGGCGGCAACCCGGTCTCGATCGCCGCCGCGCTGGCCACTCTCGACATCATTGAACGCTCGGCAATGGCCAATGCCGAGCGTGTCGGCGCGATTATGCTGGACCGGCTCCGCAGCTGGAAGCAGACCCATTCGCTGGTGGGCGACGTGCGCGGACGTGGCCTGATGATTGGCATCGAATTGGTGAAGGACAAGGAAACCCGCGAGCCGGCCACCGCTCAGCGCAACCGCGTCGAGACGCTGGCCTTCGAGCGCGGACTGATGGTTCTCGGATGCGGAGAATCCTCGCTGCGCCTCTGCCCTCCGCTCGTCGTCAGCGAACAAGAAGCCGCTGTCGCCCTCGACATTCTCGAGGAATCGCTTTCGCAGGTCGAGGAGGAGACTGTACCGGCCTGAGAATTCATGAAAGACAAGCGCAGAAAAATCGGGGCTGGCGAATAGGAGCTAATCTACAGCTCCCATCCCCCAGCCCCATCCCCTTTTCTGCGATGCTTGTCCCCAGCGTCTTCTCTTGTTACAACACGTCTTCATCGAGGCGCATATTTGCAATCTCCGAGGTGCGATGCGCAGCTCGTTCCAGGTTCTGCGCCATCTCTCGCGTGGCCAGATGCTGTTCTTCCGCCGCCGCAGCCATCTGGTGCGACAACCCCGAGAGTTCTTCAGTCTGCGAGGCGATCTGGCCGATTGCTCTCATGGCCGTTGCCACGTCCACGCCGATCGCGGTCACCTTGGATTGAATCTCGGCCGTGGCATTGGCCGTCTGCTCCGCCAGCTTCCTGACTTCGCTGGCCACCACGGCGAAGCCTTTGCCGTGCATCCCCGCTCTGGCCGCCTCGATATTCGCATTCAACGCCAGCACGCTGGTCTGCGTGGCGATCGAGGCGATCAGCCCCGCCACCTTGGCCACCCCGCTGCTCGAGGTCCGCAGGCTTTCGATTGCGGTCTTGCTCTCCGCGCTGGCAGTGCGCGACTTCTCCGCTGCCTGCGAGACATCCACGGCGTTTCTGGCGATCTCCGCGATGCTCGACTCGATCTCGTGCGTGGCCGTCGCCACCATCTGCAGGTTGCCGTTCAGATGCTCGATGTCGTTGCGCTGCGCATCCTGCGCCGCCCGCAGCGCTTCCAGCTTTCCTTGGGTGCTGATACCCCATATGACCACTGCGCCGATATACTCGCCGCACCCGTCAATCATCGGCTCGACTTCCAGGTCGAGCTTCAACGGCCCTAGCGGAATGGTCGCCTTGTGCGGCAGATGGTGCGCTCCAGAATCTTCGCCCGCACCCAGAATCTTCTCGATATTCAGAGGAGACTTGTGAAAGATGTGGATCGAATTGCCGACAATCTTGTCTACCGGAACCGGCAGGTACTGCTGCAGCGTCTTCAGCGTCTTGCGCGAAGAGCGGTTCAAATAGCGCAAGATCAGATCCCGGTCGCAGAACATTGCATTGCAGGGCAGAGCATCTAGCGCGTACTCAAAGCTGCGATCCGTTTCCGTCCCAGGCGCCGTCTCCGCGGGCGTCTGAAAACCCATGGGAATAATCGGCGGATGAGTGCTGTGTTGTGTAAACAGGCCTCCGAGCAAACCTTGAGACATGACAGTTCTTCCTCCGGCCACACTCCAGTCTCGCTCATTTCCTTCCACACCGGAACTGCGGAATGCCATCAAATTGTCCTTGAACCCAGGGGCTTCCCGGATGCGAACTCTGCCGTTCCACTTTGACAATCACAGCCTTCCCTCGAGCGCGATTTGCGCCTTTCGCTCATTCCGTTGAGAATGGTCTTCCATGGAATGGTTTCGGCAGATGAAGATCGGCTGCGAGGAGCGCTCCCTGGCTGGTCTCGAATGGCTGGCGCGCCGGCGCGGCCGGGCAGATGATCTGCCTGCCCACTTGGTCACTGGCATTGACGGCGAAACCGCAGCCTACTTTCACCTGCGCCGCAAGGGCTACATCGTGGTGGCGCGGCGCTGGGCTTCGGGCGAGCTGCCGGGCGACATCGACCTGATCGCGTGGCAGGGTCCGATGCTGTGTTTTATCGAGGTGAAGACCCGCACCGCTCATGATGCCTCACCGGCCGAGATCGCCGTTGACTCGCACAAAAGATCGACCCTCCGCCGTCTGGCCCGGCATTACATTCGCCAATTGACCCAGGAGACCGCCCCGCCGGTGCGCTTTGACGTGCTCAGCGTCTACCTTGTGGCAGGCAAAGAAACCGAGTTCCAGCACTTCGAGGGTGCCTTCGGATGGAGTGAGCGGGAAGAAAATGAGTGGCGCTAAATGAGTCGGCGGATATGCCCGCGAACATTCGTGCGAATGCCTTTTGAATTCAACATGACCATGTTGGTCATGTTGCGCTACAATGAGTCTATGAGAACCGCGAAGATCAGCGAACTGAAGGCCAAACTCAGCGCCCACATCCAATATGTCAAGAACGGCGAAGAGGTGCTGATCTTTGACCGGAACACGCCCGTCGCGCGGCTGGTCGCTCCCGGATTGGTCGAGGATGATGATGCGCGGATGCGCCGCCTCATCGCCAAAGGCATCGTCACGCCAGCTAAAATGCCCAGAGTTGATGGGCAGGAATGGCCTTTGCCGCCCGGCCCAATGATTTCACAAGAAGTGATGGATCAGGTTTGGCGCGAGGAGAGAGAGGGCCGATGAGTACGCCCTTTGCTTTTTGGGATACAAGCGCGCTCATTCCACTCTGTGTGCGGCAAAAACAATCAGAACCGGCAAAGGTGCTTTTTGCACGCTACAGAGTTGCGGTATGGTGGGCCACATCCGTTGAAATCATGAGTGGACTTACTCGCCTTGAACGCATGAACTGGATAGGCCGCGATCAATTTTTGGCTGGCAAGCAGCGCGGGAAGTCGCTTGCTCAAATCTGGGATATAGTAGGTCCTTCCGCAACCATTTTGGCGCGAGCATATTCGTTGCTTGAGCTTTATCCGCTGCGCGCCGCCGATGCATTGCAGTTGGCAGCGGCGTTGGATTATTTTGAAGACTCACCGAGGGGAAATGTGTTCATCGCAGCGGATCAGCGTCTCGCCGATGCCGCTCGCCAAAGTGGCTTTTCAGTCGAGTACATTGAATAACTGAGCAGAGGTTTACCCCTGCGCGTCCTCGAACTCCTCGTGCCAGGCCATCTGAATCGCTTCGAGGCGCGGCTCGTTCGACTTGGTAGGGTCGTCGGCAAAGCCCTCCAGTTCGGTCACGTACTGGTGCAGGTCGGTGAAGCGCACCGTCAACGGTTCCAGGCCGGGAAACTTCTCCGCCAATTGAATCCCGATCTCTTCGGCGTCGGTCCACAGAATCTTGCGCGTCATGGTAATTTCTCCAGTTTTGTCCCACGAATAGGATTATCTCTTTCCATATCTCAGAATCGAGATGTGTGGCACTCACGTTTCTACTTCTCTTCCGCCAGAATCGCCGGCTTTCCCTCGGTGACATAGTTGCGATTCCACTTGGGAATCTCGACCACATAGTCGCCGGGGCGGGTGATCACGGCTTGGCAACCGAGGCGCGAATTCAACTGCTGGTCGGCGGCCATATCCATCCTGTCTAACTCATCGTCGTCCGCCTCGCTGATGCCCGCCTGATCCTTGATCCACAAATGGCAGGTGGTGCAGGCGCAGACGCCTCCGCAGGCGTGATCGAGAAATACATCGTTGTTTTCTGCCACGTCGAGAAACGACATCGGCTTGCCGTGATGCTGATAGGGCAACGCGCCAAACTCGAACTCCACCGTTCTGCCCTCAGGCATAAATGTGACGCGCACCAGATTCTTGGCCGGAATAATTGTCGCTGTTGCGTCACTCATACAATCCTTCCTTCCGTGCCGACTCGCTGACTGCTCACTGGCTTTACTTAAACTCCGCCGCGGCCATCGCGTGCGGGGCGGTCACTGCCTCGGCCAGTTCCTCGCCCGCGGTGTTCATCGTCTTGCCGCGCAACGCGCTGGAGACAGCCGCATCCATCATCAGTTCGGCAAAGCGCCGCGTGGCCTGATCCAGCACTAGCGTCGCCTCGCGGATTTGCCCCGCGTTCTCGCCCAGCTTGACCGCGGCCAGCCGGTTGCGAGCCGCGGTGATAGCCGCCTGCTCCTCGCCGCACAATTCTTTCCATGCCGGATTCTGCGGTGCGCGCTCGACCGCCGCAAGAATCGTCTCTGCTTCGTTACGCGCTTCGATCAAGAGGCGCTTGGCAAAGTCGGCCTCGGCGTTGTCGAAGGAATCCAGAATCATGCCCTCGACCTGCTCGTCGGTCAATCCATAGGTCGGCTTGACTTCGATCTGCGCGGCCTTCCCGCTGCGCTGTTCGCGTGCGGTTACTTGCAGAATTCCGTCGGCGTCAATGAGGAATTTCACCTCGATGCGCGGAAGGCCAGCGTTCATCGGAGGAATGCCCTTGAGGTCAAACCGCGCCAAGGACCGGCAATCAGCGGCCAGTTCGCGCTCGCCCTGCAGAACATGAATCGCCACGTTGGTCTGGCCATCGACGCCGGTCGTGAAGTGCTCGGTGGCCGAAGCCGGAATCGTCGAGTTGCGCTGAATGATGCGCGCGACGGTCCCGCCCAGCGCCTCGATGCCGAGCGAGAGCGGCGTAACATCGAGCAGCAGCATCTCATCCGTGGATTGCGAAGCGCCGGCCAGAATGCCGGCCTGCACCGCCGCACCCAGCGCCACCACTTCATCGGGATTCAACTCGGTGTGCGGGCGTTTGCCGCGCACAGTCAGATGAAAGAGATTGTCCACTAACTCGCGCACCGCGGGAATCCTCGTAGACCCGCCCACTAGCACCACTTCGTCGATCTCTTCCGGTGTAACTCCGGCATCAGAGAGCGCCTGCTTGCAAGGCCCCGCCGTGCGCGCGAGCACTGGCTCGATCAACATTTCAAAAACAGCGCGGGGAATTTCTCTCCGATAGCGGTCGCCATCAGGCAGCTCGATGTCAATGTGCGCAGCAGGCACGGCGGAGAGCTGTATCTTGGCCTCGATGGCCGCCTTGCGCACAGCCTGCACCGCTCCCGGATGCCGCCGCAAATCGATGCCGTGCTCGGTGAGAATTTCGTCGAACGCAATTCCCAGCAACAGGTTGTCGATGTCGTCGCCGCCCAGATGCGTATCGCCGTTGGTGGATTGCACCTCGAAGATGCCATCGCGCAGCTTGAGAATCGAAATGTCAAATGTCCCGCCGCCAAAATCGTAAACCGCAATCGTGCCCTCTTTGGCGCGGTCGAGGCCGTAGGCCAGTGCGGCCGCTGTGGGTTCATTCACTAAACGAAGAACTTCAAGCCCGGCCATGCGACCGGCGTCTTTCGTGGCCTGGCGCTGCGCGTCATTGAAGTAGGCTGGCACGGTGATGACTGCCTGAGTTACCGGCGCAGAAAAAAACCGTTCGGCGTTGCGCTTGAGCTGGCGTAAAATGTACGCGGAAATCTCCGGCGGAGTAAAGCGAAGCTCGCCTAACTGAATACGCGGAATCTCACCCGCCTCGATGTCGCTGGCCAAGTGAAAGGGAAAGAGTTTCAACTCGTTCTCGATCTCTTCAAGGCCGCGGCCCATCAGGCGTTTCACCGAGTAGATCACCCGCTCCGGCGTCTCGATCAGAGCCTTGCGCGCGCTGTTGCCTACGGTCACTGTAGGCCGTCCTCCGGCTGGCGAAATGGGATCGAGCGCCACCACCGACGGCACCAGATTCGAGCCGTCAACGCCGGGGATCACTCGCGGCGCATCGCCCTCCATATATGCGACCAGGGAGTTAGTGGTTCCGAGATCGATTCCGACAACTCGGCCAATCGAGTTCAATTCCGCCATGTTTTCTTTCAAGCTCCCAGGATTTCAGTCACGTCGCGGACCAGATTGCTGAGGTAGCGCCGCTTGTCGAGTAGCTCCACCATTCTGACTTGACCGGCCATGCGCGCGCTCTTGTCGCCAGCGTCCCACCTCTGCCACTCAATGCGCAGCTCTTTGTCCACCGCCTCCAGCAGCCCGCTGGTTTCCTCTTTTGCATCCGTCAGGCTCGCTTCGAGCGCCGCGTCTGCCGCGCCTATCTTGCGATTCATGCGCATCTCTTCAAGCTGCATATTCAGCTCGAAGACCTCTTCCAGCAGATCTGCGGGCACGCGCGCGGCTTTTTCATCTTTGCTTTCGGAGTCAATCTCCGCGCCCTCCAGCTTGAGCAGGTATTCGGTCCGGCGCAGAGGGTCTTTCAGAGTGCGATAGGCGTCGTTGAGCAGCGCCGTGTCGGCCAGACTCCACTGCCGTTCTTTCTCTTCCGCGCGGGCAAAGCGGTCAGGGTGAACCTTGCGGCTCAGGCGATGAAACTCATGTTCCAGCGCGGGCAAATCCAAATCGAGCTTCGGCTCCAATCCAAAGACAGAAAAATAATCGCCGCCCGGAGGAGGCTGAATCTTGCTGCAATGCGGGCAAAAAAGCGTCGAGTCGTTATGCCCAATCGAGCAAGACCAGCAAGCTACGGGAACCGCGGAATCGAGAACTTTCAACATACTTTCACTCTTACTAAAACCCTGGACGATAACAAATCCACTATGAGAACGACGAACCACAGCCACAGGAGTGCGTCGAGTTCGGATTGATGAAGTTGAAACCCTGGCGCATCAGCGTCTCTTCGTAATCCAGCGTCATGCCGTGCAGATACAAAAACGATTTTGGGTCGACGAAAACTCTCACGCCGTTAAATTCGAAGATGCGGTCGCGCTCGCGGGGCCGCGTATCGAACTTAATCGAGTAAGAAAGCCCCGAGCAGCCGCCACCCATCACGCCCAGCCGCAATCCACCTTCTTGCGCAGAGACGCCCTCCTTGGCCATCGCGATGCGGATGCGCTTGATGGCCTTCTCCGTTACTTGAAGGCCCTGAACAGGCGCCTGCGGTGCCGCCAACTGCGACTGTGCCGCGATTGCTTCCCGCGCAAGTGGTGTTTCAATGCTCACCATGTTCGACATACTTCCCTCTTCCTCATTGTGCCGCAGCTACGGCTTCGGCCTCAACCTCAGCCTTCTGCGCCGCGCCATTCTTCTTTTTCCAATCGCCGATGGCCGCGCGAATCGCATCCTCGGCCAAGACCGAGCAATGAATCTTCACCGGCGGCAGCGAGAGTTCCTTCACGATGTCGGTGTTCTTGATGCCGAGCGCATCGTCCACCGTCCGGCCCTTGATCCATTCCGTCGCCAGAGATGAGCTGGCAATTGCCGAGCCGCAGCCAAAGGTCTTGAACTTGGCCTCTTCGATGACCTGCGTCGCGGGGTTCACGCGAATCTGCAAGCGCATCACGTCGCCGCACTCCGGCGCGCCCACCAGACCCGTGCCGACCTCTGTCGATGCCTTGTCCAGTTGGCCCACATTGCGCGGGTTGTTGTAGTGGTCGATTACCTTGTCGCTGTATGCCATTGTTGCTCCTTGTCGCGGGGGAAGCCGCGGGTTTAGCTTCTAGCTTCTAGCCCCTAGCTACTGTCCCTGAGCTTGCGGCCGAATGCCTTCCAATTCAACGCACAAGCTAGAGGCTAGAAGCTAACGGCTAGTAGCTGCTTTTAATGCGCCGCCCACTGAATCTTCGTCAAATCAATCCCGTCCTGCACCATCTCGTAAAGCGGCGACAGCTTGCGCAAATGCTTGACCACATCGATCACTTTGTCGGCCACGTAATCCACTTCGGCTTGCGTGTTGAAGCGGCCCAGACCGAAGCGAATCGAGCTATGAGCTACATCATCGCCCAGTCCGAGCGCCTTCAAAACATAGGATGGCTCGAGCGTCGCCGAGGTGCAGGCAGAGCCGCTCGATACCGCAATCTCGTTGATGCCCATCAGCAGTGACTCGCCCTCGACATACACAAAACTCATATTCAGATTTCCCGGCAGGCGATGATTCCGGGAACCATTCACATGAACGTAGTCGAGATTGGCTTCGAGCTTATCCTTGAGCCGGTCGCGCAGCTCTTGCAGACGGCGGCCCTCTTCCTTCATCTCGGCTCCGGCTAACTCGCAGGCCTTGCCCAGGCCAACAATCCCCGGCACATTCAGCGTGCCTGACCTCATGCCGCGTTCGTGGCCACCGCCGTCGATCTGCGCAGCGATCTGCACACGCGGATTGCGCCGCCTGACATAGAGCGCGCCCACGCCCTTGGGCCCGTAAATCTTGTGCGCGGAGATCGACAGGACGTCGATGTTATCCGCGATCACGTCAATCGGAACCTTGCCCACCGCCTGCACCGCGTCACTATGGAAGAGCACGCCGCGCTCGTGGCAGAGCTTGCCGATTTCGGCGATGGGCTGCAAGACGCCGATCTCGTTATTGGCCGCCATGATCGTGACCAGGATTGTTTTGTCGTCCAGCGCCCGCTCGAGGTCTTCCATATCGATCAGCCCATCGGCCTTCACCGGCAGATAGGTAACTCGGTAGCCGGCCTTTTCCAGGCGCTTGCAGGTGTCGAGGATGGCCTTGTGCTCGGTCACCTGGGTGATGATATGGTTACCGCGCTCGCGATACATTTCAGCAATTCCCTTGATGGCCAGGTTGTTCGACTCTGTGGCTCCGCTGGTGAAGATAATCTCTTTGGCCGTCGCTCCGATCAGCCGGGCAATCTGCTCTCGCGCTGCTTCCACGGCAGCTTCCGCCTCCCAGCCAAAGGAGTGGTTGCGGCTGGCCGCGTTGCCAAACTTCGTTGTCAAGTAAGGCATCATCGCTTCCAACACCCGCGGGTCCAGTGGGGTGGTGGCGTGGTTATCCATATAAATCGGCAAACTTACGCCCTTCGGCACTTCAACTTGGCTGACGAATGTCTCCATTTTGTTCTCCATCCTCAAAAACCTGTACCATGTCATCCCGAGCGAAGCTCAGCGAAGTCGACGGACCTGCTTTCTTTTGCTTCTGCCGGACAAAACATTCTGCAATTTCGTTACAGCTTCAACGCAACCAACTCAACCAACTCGCGGGCTCGCGCCGGCTGATCGTTCTCTGCCAAATCCTGAATGCTGATGCTCTTCAAAACGCCTGCGATGGTATCGTTGACCCGCGCCAGCGGCTCCTTGATGGTGCAGCTGGCCCCCAGCTCGCAGCCGGTTTTGCCTTTGGTGCATGAGGTGATGAAAAACGGTCCATCGATCGCCAGTATCACCTCGTAAGCCGAAATCGACCGCGCTTCCCTGGCCAGTGCGTAGCCGCCATTCATCCCAGCGTGCGAACGCAAGAGGCCGGAGCGGGTCAACTGCTGCAAGATCTTGGCCAGCAACTGCGCCGGAATCCCATAAGCGTCGGCTACATCTTTCGCGCTGAGAGCAACGGTTTCCGGGTGCTCAGCCAAGTACTTGAGCGCCATCAGGCCGTAGTCCGCTTTTTTGGTCAACTTGAGCATTTGAATATCCGACTTCTTCGGTCCTCATTCAGTATACGACCGTTTCTGTCGGGATTGCAAGCCCACACCGGGTATCCTCACAGCGCCTTTTTGGATTCGATTCCTAGGCTGGACGGAATCTTTTCGCCGCTGAACAAAAAAGATTTATCAAATATCGGTTTGAAAAAGGGGGAGAGGCCAGATACAATCTGCGGAAAGAGTAGTTCATTCTACCGATTCCACGAGCGATGGCAACCCTCTGCAAACACCCGAAAGTACGCGTCGTCTCCCGGCACGAAGACAGTGAGTTTGTCGAGTGCCTGGATTGTGGCGAGGTCTTTGACTCCGAAGAATTCCGCGATATGGAGATTGAAGCAATCGCCGAAACAGAACCCAGTATGGAAGACGACTGAACCGCCGCGGCAAGGGACGGCGCACCGGGAAGACGGAGCCCGATCTTCGCCTCGCGGCTATAGCAAAATCATGATAGGTGTACCCAGGCCAAAGTCTTAAGATGTTGATTTTCTTAAAAAATCAACACCTCATGTCAACTTTATCCGGGCATGGAAATCGTGGTTTTGCTCTAGTTCCGGCGAAGCGCGAAGCTACTTGGCGCCGTGGCCGTTGGGGCCTAACCGCTTGGCCGCGATCCACGCATAGTGCAGCCCCGAAGCCACGGTCAATCCCATCGTGGCATCCAGCGCCACCAGGCGAAAAACCTCCACCCAGTAGGCTGCGGTGAGTTGATGCGCCAGCACCGCCGCCACTGCGGCCACTTGTGCCAGCGTATTGGCCTTGCCGAAGAGGCTGGGGCGGAACTCCCGGCGGCCGGCAGCCGCGTACAGTAGCGCCGCCACCACCAGAATCCCTACATCCCTGCCGAAGACCAGCGCCGTCACCCGGGCAGGAACCAGCCCCTTGTAGGTGAGTACCAGGAAGAGCGTGCTGAGAAGCAGCTTGTCGGCAACCGGGTCAAGGTACTCGCCCAGCAACGAGTACTGTTTGAGCAGGCGCGCCAGCAGCCCATCCAGCGCATCAGTCAACCCGGCGGCCACGAACAGCCCAAAACTCAGCACATAGTGGTTGTCGATGATGGCGGCCACCAGCAGCGGCGCCAGACAGATCCGCATCAGCGTCAGCAGGTTAGGAGCTGTTCGGAATCGGTTCAGTCGTTTGATCGCAACGTCTTTCATGGCTGGTTAAAGAATGTAAAGCAAGATGGTACAGCATGGCCTATGCGACTGCCCATCTTTTCCTTCGCGGCCCGATCCTGATAGACTACGGAAAGTTGCTTTGCAGGCGCGTAGCTCAGTTGGTTAGAGCGCTTCCTTGACACGGAAGAGGTCGCTGGTTCGAATCCAGTCGTGCCTACCATATTTATCAAACACTTAGCGGACCCCCTTCCTTGATGCTTGGCAGCAAATTGGCAGCAAATCTCAAAACCTTCGTCGATGAAGGTTCCGAATTCTCCCCATCTCTCCTTTCTGAAGCGCCTTTCAGCTTTCCCGATTTCAATTCGTTTCTGGTTACAGGCATCTCGACGACCCGAGTCTCCGACTCCGGCCCCGCAGTCGCTGGCTTTGCCGTGCTTTGTGTAGACCGGGAGGTTGCCACCGCCCCGCCTCCACCTGTACCGGTATTCAGCTCCCTGTGGATTGAGTTGACCGTCGCCCGGACCCCTTCGGGAAGTTCCTGCATATCGACATCCGTGGTTGTAGCCGTCCACGAGTGCCGCAGGATGCCCTGCACATCCTTGACTGTGCCCTTTTTCTGGGCCAGCGTAGCGATGGTGCGCCCGATGACCTGGAACGTCAGCTTCGGCAGCTCCAGTTCCTCGGCCAGTTTGTGTAACACCCGGTTGCGGAAGTTGCTCGAATTGAGAAATCCGCCGGCTCGGTTGGGAAAGATGAATGCCTCTGGAGATGGATTCTTGCATCGGGAGATGGCCGGCATCGCGCTCTCGTTCCGCAACTATTCGCTTGAAAAGCCGCCGTCGGTCTCGCAGAAACGCCGCGTCCATGCCACCAATGCTCCCGCCGCAGCGCTTAAAGGCACGACAGCGATGTGCCACACAAGCACGTGAGCGACCTGGAAATTCGGACAATGCAATTCGAGCATTACTACACCGGCAAGGCCGCCAAATGTGCCGGCTGCCAACCCCGCGGAGACGGAGTTGACCGCGAAGCCGCGCCTCAGCAGCAACCAGCCGAGCACCGACGCAGGAATGGCGTGAACGAAACCAGTGAGCAGGCAAGCGATGCCCGCAGAGAAGAAATGGTCGATTCGATAGTCTCGGAACAAGAACGCAAAGACGATCAGCAGCGCCGCACAGCCGAATCCCAAAAGCGCGCCGGAAGAGATGCGACGCAAGCTGCCAGGAATCATTGCATGGACGAATTCGCTTCCCGCCATCCAGATGAGGAAAATGAGCGCAGGAAAGATCAGCAAACGCTCCAGGGGATCCATCTTCTCAAATCCGATGAACCCCGCGCGGGCCGCGCCCATCAGAGAAATGGCCGCGCAAACCAGCACCAGTCCGCAGGTCATCACCCATCCCGGCGGCAGTGGGCGCACGGGGCGGAGCGACGTCTTGATAGAATCACCGATGCGTCGAAGTATCTGCG
>JBEKDX010000066.1:0-14093 GCA_050014135.1 Occallatibacter sp. | reverse complement strand
GCCGCCCTGCACAGTGAGCGTGGCCGAAGTCAGCACCACGGTGGGAATCTGATCGAAGACTAACTCATGGAGCAGCTCGGAGACATCAATGGGCGTGGCTTGCAGAAAAGTTGTCCTGGCCTGCGACGGCCTGCGTCCAGTAACGCCTCGCTCCGCGCCGCCGGCAAAGATGCGCCGCTCCATCCAATAAACCATGTTACTGGCGTTGGATTCGAGGAGAAACTCGAGTTCCGAGCGCAGCCGAGCGACGCGTTTCTTCAGCCCCGGCGCTTCGTCGATCTCCTTGAGGCTATCCATCTCGGCTTCCATGCGCCGCAAGGTGGCGCGCACGGCCATGTAGAGATCGCCTTTAGTTTCGAGAAACTCTTCGCGTCCGGTGAAGGGCTGGCGTCCGTCGCCGCTCATCGGCAATCCGGCAAAGAAGAGCCTCGCCCGCTCGCGCAGTTGCTGCGTGAGGCCGGGCAAGTTATCCGCGCCCAGCTTGCCGCGCAGCAAGACATCGGTGTCGCGCGCCAGCTCTTCAAAGCGCAGGTTGCTGACCGAAAGTCCGAAATAACTCGAAGCAATATCCTCTAACTCGTGCGCCTCGTCGAAGACCACTGCCGCTGCCTCGGGCAGGATGCCGACGTCGGGCGCTCCGGCGGCCTCGCGCTTGACCGCTTGGTCGGCGAAAAACAGGTGGTGGTTCACGATGATAATGTCAGACTCCAGCGCCTTACGCCGCATCTCGGTGATAAAGCAGCGGCGATAATCCGGGCAGCTCGAACCCAGGCAGGCCTCACTTCTCGCATCCAGCTTCTGCCACAGCGCGCTCGTCTCGGGCATCCCGGAAAGCTCCGCCCGGTCGCCGGTTTCGGTGGTCTGCTCCCACTCGGCGATCTGGCGGTATTGGTCGATCTCTTCGAGTCCCGAGAGAATCGGCTGAGTGCGCAAGGCGGTCAGCTTGTGGCGGCAAAGATAATTGGCGCGACCCTTCATGTAGCAGACGCGCAGCTCGCCCACCAGGGTTTCCAGGAAGGGAATGTCGCGGAAGTAGAGCTGATCCTGCAGCGCCTTGGTTCCGGTGGAGATGATGATGCGCTGTCCGGTGCGCAGTGCAGGCAGCAGGTAGGCCAGCGTCTTGCCGGTGCCGGTGCCCGCCTCGACGATCAGATGGCGGCGTTCTTCGAGCGCGCGCTCGACGGCCTTGGCCATTTGCAGTTGTCCGGGCCGGTACTCATACGGCAGCGGCGAAAGCGCCAGAATGCCGCCGGGCGCGAAGAACTCGTGCAGCGTGGGCAGTGCGCGGGTTGGATTGCCGGTGGCGGGCATAGGGAACGGGCGCTTTCCCTATCATAGTGATGCTGGGCTTTCTCGCGCCTCTTACGCGCGGATTCGCCGGGTAGCCATCCTTTCAGCGTTTCGCCGCACAAGAACCAAGGCCCGGCTCTCGCAATCCAGCTACTGCCGCGTCACGACAATCGACGAAGGCGAACCATAACCCGATCCCTCTCCCGCGTATAATAAGAAGGAAAGACTTTCTATCTCACGCGGAATGAGCGACCCAACTCACCGCCACGGACTCCCGGATGCCCGAGCACATCAAGAAGCAGCTACTCGCAGAGATCGCAATTCTCGAGCACGAGCTCCAGCACGAGCTTCCTGCCGAGATCAAGAAAGCTGTTGCCATGGGGGACCTCTCGGAAAACGCCGAGTATCACATGGCCAAGCAGCGCCAGACCTTCGTGGATGCACGGCTGGGCCAGCTCAAACGGCGCATGGCCGAGCTGTCGCTGGTGAATTTGTCGAACATTCCCAAGGACAAGGCCGGCTTCGGCTCGACGGTGGTGGTCTACGACTCGACCAAGGATGAGGAGATTGTCTACCGGCTGGTAACCAGCGAGGAGTCGGATGTCTCGAAGGGGCTGATCTCGACCACTTCGCCGATTGGCCGGGGCCTGGTGGGCAAACAGGTGGGCGACACGGCCATCATTGTCACCCCCAACGGCAAACGCGAGCTGGAAATTTTGAAGCTGACGACCATCCATGATGAGGCCGACGCGGCCGCCAGCACGGAAGCGAATTTGGAGCAGAAGTAGGGATAATGGCAATTACCTGGACCAGCGCTTTTGGCCGCGCCTGCGGATGGCTTCTTGACCGGCTTGTGCATGGCATGGCGCTGACTCGCATCTCGCCCAACGCTCTGACGGTTATCGGCGTTGCCATCAATATCGTCGCCGCGTTTCTCTTCGGCCATGCCAACGCCGTCAATGCGGACTGGATGTTTTTTGGCGCGGGCGTGGTGATCTTCTGCGCCGGCGCCTTCGATATGCTGGACGGCCGCGTGGCCCGGCGCAACAACCAGGTGACCGTCTTCGGCTCGTTTTTCGACTCGGTGATGGACCGCTATTCGGACGTGATTCTCTTCTTCGGATTGCTGGTCTACTATGGCCGCATTAACAGATTCCGCT
Organism: Occallatibacter sp.; assembly: GCA_050014135.1. Lineage (GTDB taxonomy): Bacteria > Acidobacteriota > Terriglobia > Terriglobales > Acidobacteriaceae > Telmatobacter. Next base: position 11,643 of record JBEKDX010000066.1, on the reverse strand, counting down.
ATGTGGTACTGGTGGCCTTTGTGATGGTCACGTCCTTGATGGTGAGCTACACGCGCGCCCGCGCCGAGGCTCTGATCGGCCAATGCAAGGTGGGTTTCATGGAGCGGCCAGAACGCATTGTGCTGGTGATTATCGGCGCCCTGTTCAACCACTGGGGCGCGATGGCTCCGGTGCTGTGGGTGCTGGCCGTGCTGTCGACGATCACCGTCGCTCACCGCATCATCTACACCTACCAGAACACCAAGCACCTGGCGCCTCTGGGGTAAGCGAGGCAACGGACTTCGCGCGAGGATTTTAGCAGCTCACCATCACGGCCGAGCAGCCGGGCCGGTTGGGCTTCCATTGCACCAGGAACTGAGTGACCGCCGAAATCTCCATGCGGCGCATCGCTTCGAACTCGCCGCTCTTCTGGCTGTAGAGCAGTTTGCCGTGCTCATCCAGCACAGCCAGCGCGGGCACGCCCTTGTGGAGCGGGATTCCGTACCTCTCGGCTATATCCTGATTGGCGTCCATGTGGCCGATGTTCACGTCAACCAGCACATAGTTCGCATCCAGGATGGGCTGGTTGGCAGGATCGTGGAAGTAGCGGTCGAGCACGACGCAGTCGGGGCACCAGTTGCCGCCAAAGTCCAGCAGGATGCGCTTGTGGGCTGCCGCAGCGGTCTTGAGGGCAGCGGCCAGATCGGCTTTGGCCTGCGCCGGGTCGGGATATATGTTGTGTTCAGCAGAGCGGGCTGGGCCAGTGCTGACGGCCAGTAGGACGGCAAAGACAAGAATCTTGATGGTCTTCAACGGAGAAACCTCCACAACTGCTTACAAGTCTGCCATAAACCCGCTACGCGCTGCCATTCACCTGGAAGGCTATGACTTTTTCTTCACGCGATCTGCCGCAAAACAGGCAGGATCAACGCTGGCTGGGGGCGCATGGGAATATACTCTGGAGACTGGATGAGAAGCCCGGACGATTTGCGCCAACGGCTTGAGTCGTCGCCCTTTGCCGACCTGGGAGCGATGATGGAGGGGTATGCGCGGGCGGCGGCGGAGCGGGCCAAGAGCGAGTTTCAGCAAAAGCTGGACTTTACTTCGGACTCTATTGACGCGCTGGACGAGATTCTGGTGCTGGTGGGCGAAAGCCCGGAACTGGAGCTGGACTTCGAAGTGCGGCTGTGGGGCAGCTATCTGGGCGAGGTGCTGCGCCGCCGCTATGCCGGCACATGGGAGATGACGCAGTATCCCGGTGGAATGGTGGCGGTTCCGGCCATCGAGGTGCGCGGCTCCAGGTTGTTTCCGCTGATGAAGATCTATCGGCGACTGACCGTGGGTGAAGAGGAAGATCTGCGCGCCTTCTATGCGATGGTGACGGAGCGGCTGGGCCGACCGGCGCAGGTGAACTGACCACTTGCGGTGGGGCAGCCGCCGCTTACGCGGCAGAAGTGCGTTTTTGACTCTTGGGTCTAGTCCATTGACCAGGCCTTCGCGTGCATCCGGCTTTGTGCGACAATAAACCTTGTGAATGCGCGGCGGCGAGAGCAGGGCGCGCGGAGGTTGAGACAATGGGCGATCTAATTCAGCCGTGGCACTTGGTTGTGCTGGGCGTAGTCGCGTTGCTAGTGTTCGGTTCCAAGCGGCTGCCGGAGATGGGCAAGGGATTGGGCGAAGGCTTGAAGGGCTTCAAGGAAGGTCTCAAGGGCATTACCGACCCCACGCCCGCGCCCCCCTCGCAGCAGAATGGAACTGGTATTCCGCCTGTCTCGACGCCGGTTAGCCCCATCTCGCAAGCAAGCACGATGGACTATGTCACGTGCAGCCGCTGCGGAAATCGATTTGAGAATCCGATGGGCTTCAAGGTTGCGGACTATGTCTGCCGCGCGTGCCAGGCGCGTTCGTAACGGGAAGTGTGCGCGAGGCCGGGATTCCGGGCAAATAGCAAGGCCTGTGCTACGCACAGGCCTTTCGTGTCTCTGCCACCGGAGCGGGACCAGCCCGGGTTAGTGGGAGTCTTGCGCGGAGGGGTAATAGCCCTGCTTGGCAGCCACTTCAAAGCCGGGCCGTTCCATACGCACCTCGATCTTGCGGAACTTGCCGTCGATGGTCGGCTGATGGCTGTAATAGCCCAGCGTGTACTGGTTGCGCGCCTCTTGGGCGATCTTGGCATAGCTCTTCTCGATGCCGTCGGTGCCGCGCTCGAAGTCCGGCTCGCCGCCAGTGGCCAGAATATACCTGGACAAGATGTTGTCATACATAGTGAAGGGCAGGTGGTAGCGGCTGATGTGGCCCTCGCCCCAGCGGGCCGAGTCGCCCACCAGCGTGCCGTAGACTGCGATCTTGTTTTGCTCAAGGTACTTCAGAACGTCCTTGTAGGCGGCCTTGCTGCCATATTCCTTGCCGTCGCTGACGACATAAATGATGCGGCGGCGACCGTGAGGACGCGTGGACAGCTCCTTGGCTGCGGCCAGGATCGCGTCATTCAGCGTGTGAATCTCCTTGGGAATTGACATCCAGTTGCCATTGCCGGCCGAGCCGCCTGCCTGCACGTTGGGATCGACGCAGCTGCCGTTTTTGGTTATGCCGCAGGCGGCAGATAAAGGCCCGCCGCCGATCGGCACCAGCATATCGCGCCCGGTCTCCTTGGTGAGCGAGAGCACGGCGGGCAGACGGCTGCTCTGCGCGCCGGTAAAGCCGGTCCGCTCTTGCGCGCCATTGTTATAGGAGAAGACGGCCACTTCGTCGTAAGGCGTGAGCGCGCCCTGAATGGCGCCCAGCGATTGGTTCACTTTAGCCATCACATCCGAGGTCAGGCTCTGGTCGAGGACAAAAGCAATCGAAAGCGGGAAGGAGTCAGTGGTAAAAAAGGCAATCGGTTCACGGGTATCGTTCTCAAAAATCTTGAAGTCGCGATAGGTAAGGCCGGCGACTGGCTTGCCCTTGGCGTCCTTCACCGTGACCGGGACTTCGACGAAGTTCACGTGCATACGGATGAGCGTGGTGGTCTTTTCCACGCCTTCGCCGGCTGCGGGCATCTCGGGCGGCGCGGTTTGGAAGGTATCTGGTCCCTGGCTGGAGGGCGGGGCGGTGGAAGGATCCGATGCACTGTGCGCGGACTGCCGGGAGGGAGGATTCGAGGACGAAGTGGGTCCGGGCGTCTCGTCCCCTGCGCCCTTGCCGGGAGTAATCGGCCCGTTGATCTCCGACGAAAGCGGCTGCTGCGCCTGGGGCAGAGGAGCGTCGGGCACTGCGGGTTGCTGCTGTTGGGCCAGAGCGGCCTGACACATAAAACTGCTCGAACTCAGGAGCGCGGTCAGCGCGATTGCTGAAAAACCTAGCTTCACAGGTATTCTCCGATGGATAGTGGACAGTCGTCAGAAGCCGGCTCAGATCAGTCCCTGATCGCCGGAACCACCGATAACTCCGCAATCGTCAGAGTATCAGACGCGCCAGGAAGTTGTTGGTTGCACCTCTCCTGCGATGCAGTCCGCAGCGTGGCAATGTTCCCTTTTAGGAACCTCCGCATTCTTCTTTTTAGCGCGACCGGTATTGACTTGTAGGCCAAAGCCAATGTCTCTATTGCAACAATTACTGCACCCTCCGACTTCGCTCAGGACAGGCTCAAAAGCCGTGCCCTTTCAATTCGCCGGCTTGCTCAGAGGTTCCTCAAATGAGAAACGGCGGAGAGCTTAGTTGCGTTTCTTGCCGGTGGGTTTGCCTGGGCCGCCGTAGCGGGTCTTGGGCTTCCAGCCAGTATCGGTCCTTCTTTCGCTGCGCGGCGTTGAGGGGGAATAGGGCATCGCCTTGGCGGGGCGATAGTCGGATGCGCCCTCCTGGCTGGGACGCGGCGTGTAAGGCCGGGAAGAAGCGGACGAGCGTGGGCCGGAGCCGGGTTTGCTTTTGCCGCCAAAGCTGGGCTTGGACTTCCAGCCGCCGGGTCCGGGCTTCGACGGCCTGCCGGGTTTGCTGCTAGGCCGCGCGCCGCCGGGGCGGGGCTGGCCGCTCGAAGTGGTGAAGGGGCGCGAGAGACCACGACCAGGTCCGCCTTCGGCGCGGAAGGGCTTGGCGAAGCTGGGCCGCTCGGGACGGTCGCTTGCCGGACGAAATGGCGGCGCGCTGGGCCGGGCCGAGGGCGCTGGCCTGTCAAAAGTTGGGCGGCTGGGCCTGCTGGGACGGTCGAAATAGGGCCGGGGCGGAATGGAGCGAGGAGAGTTTGGTCGGCCTGCCGCCGGGCGGCTGTAACTGGAACGAGGAACGGCTGATCGGTTTGTGCCGGGCCGAGGCGTAAACGGACGATCCGGCCCTGTGATCTCCTCGATGTGAAGGTTGGGCGGACGCACCGGGCCGAAATCGTCGTCGAAATCTCGCGCGTCACGGACAGGAGCATCGCGGCGGGGAGCGGCGGGGCGCTTGAAATCTGGGCGTGCGCCGCGCTCGGGACGCTCTGTCTTCTTCCAGGCGGGTTTGGCGGTGAAGGGTCGACCTGCGCCGGTTCTGCCGGTTCCGGCAGAGTTTGGCCGAGGAGCGCCAGTGCTGGGGCGGTCGTCTTTCTTCCATGCTGGGCGTGGGGCGGGACGCGAGGCAGAGTACGTTTTCGGCTGGTCAGAGAAACGGCCTACGGGGCGGGCTGGACCAAAGCTCGCCGGAGCCGCGCCGGTTCCCGTGAAGCTGGGCTGCGGGGAGCCGGGACGAGCAGAGCCAAAAGTCTTGTTGTGCCGGCCCTCGACAGGTGCCGTCGGATCCCACCCTTTCCGCTGAGAACGCTGAAAGGATGGGGCACCCGCAGTAGTGGGCGGCAAGGGTTGGCGGGGACGGCTGCTGGGCTTGGGCAGGACGGTCGGCAGGAGGCCGGCATCCATCAGGTTGCGGCGGCGCACGTCCTTGGATTTGGGGGTGCGGAGCTTGCCGTCAGCGGCCAGGCGCAGACGTTCCAGTTCCTCGGGCTGCAATTCGCGCAGGTTGCCAGGCTCCTGGTCGAGAACCAGCGGGCCGTAGCCGACGCGGCGGATTTTTTCGACAAAGTGGCCGATCTCCTCGAACATTTTGCGCAGTTCGCGGTTGCGGCCCTCGATGAGGACGACCTCGTACCAGGGATTGTCGCCTTGGCGGACCTGGCGGATGCGAGCCGGAGAGGTGCGGACCGGGGCCGAGCCGGGTTTACCGCGCTCGATGGAGACGCCGGCGCGCAGTATGTCGAGTTCGGATTCGGTGGGCTGTCCGGCGACCTTGACAAGGTAGGTCTTTTCCACGCCCGAGGAGGCCTTGGTGAGGCGGTTGGCCAGCTCGCCGTCATTGGTGACCAGCAGCAGGCCTTCGCTCATGTAATCGAGGCGGCCAACGGGGTAGAGTCGCTCCTTCATCTTGTCAAAGAACTGCATTACCGTGGGCCGGCCCTCGGGGTCCTTGACGGTGGTGACGAAGCCCTTGGGCTTGTTGAGAACGAAGTAGCGCAGACGCTCGGCACCTTGCAGCAGCTTCCCGTCGACGCGGATGTGGTCGCGTCCGGCGTCGGCCTTGGTACCCAGCACGGTGACCACCTTGCCGTTGACCTGGACGCGGCCTTGCTCGATCATTCCTTCGGCGCTGCGTCGGCTGGCGACGCCGGCGGCGGCGAGAATCTTCTGCAGCCGTTCGAGCTTGGCGGGAGGACGCGGCTGGGGCGTGAAGCTGTCTTCGTCGTTGGTGTTGTCGGCTTCAGTCTGCTCGGCGGCCTCTTCGGCAACGAGTTCTTCTTCCGCGGCGGCTACGACTTCCGCTTCAAAGTCGGCGTCAGGAGTGGCGGAAGAACTTCCCTCAGGGGCTAAAGCCCCCGGTGATTTTTTGGCCTTCTTGGCACGACTAAAGTCGTGCCCTCTCAAAGCTAGTGACTCCGGTGAAGTCGTGCCCTGAGACAAAACTGCTTCGCTATCAGGGATGTGAGCAGTCAGCTCCAGCGTTGGTTCGGCGGCGACGGGCTTGAGGGGCGCTGTTTTTTTGGTCTTCGTGATCTTCGTCGTCTTAGTGGCTTTAACAGCCTTGGTGACTTTTGCAGCCTTGGCGGCCTTGGTGGATTTAGCGGCTGTCTTCGTCTTTGGCGTTGTCATTGGGGAGATTCTCAGTTTCTTCCTGCTCTGTAAGGGGAGGCGCAGCAGGGGCGTCCTCGACGAGGGTGGAGGATTCGTTGCAGGCCGCCGTCTCGGCGGTCTCGGAGGGTTCGGGGATTTGGGGCTGCGCTTGCAGCTCGTCGGCGGGCGAGTCTTCCAGCTCTTCGCTGGCGGCTTCGTCAAATTCGGGGCCGAGGGCGGGGTTGCGCTTTTGCTCGGAGTCTTCCCCGGCTTCGGAGTCCGGCTCTTCGAGTTCAATTGCGGCCAGCTTCTCGAACTCCTCCATCGAGGGCAGTTCAGAGAGATCGCGGAGTCCGAAGCGGAGCAGGAACTCGCGGGTGGTTTTATAAAGGATGGGGCGGCCGATGACCGGCTTGCGTCCGGCGGTCGTGATCAACTTGCGGGCCAGCAGCGAGCCGAAGACGCCGGAGGAGTCGACGCCGCGAATCTCGTTGACTTCAGGAGCGGTTACGGGCTGCTTATAGGCGACGACAGCCAGGGTTTCGAGAGCGGGCAGCGAGAGCCGAAGCGCGGGTTTGAGGCTCTTGACGAAGAGCCGGACGGCGTCGTGGCACTCGGGCTTGGTGGCCATGCGGTAGCCGCCGGCGATCTCGCGAATCTCAACGCCGCGCTCATCGGAGAGGTATTCGTCGATGAGTTCGTCGAGCAGTTGGCGGAGGATGGCGCGGGCCTCGCGGTCGCGCTGCCGGGCCAGACGGCGGGTTTCAAGTTCGGCCTCGGCATCGGAGCCACTCTTCGACTCGGATGAAGCCTTATCTTGCGCTTCTGCGCCGGCCTCCGGTTCCGCGGAAAGCTCTTCATTCGAGGGAACTCCGGCGGCTGAATCAGGTACGGCGTCTGGGACGGCGTCAGCTTCCGCCTCCGGCTCGGCGCTCGGGACAGACAGCCCTTCCGCATTGGTCTCCAGGTAGGCAAACTGCTCAACCAGCATCGGTTGGGCTTGCGAGGCGGCAAAATCGGTTTGGGCGGCCTCTTCGGCAGACGCAGCTGCTTGCTGCGCCTTGAATTCAAAGGCGTCGTCGGCAAAGAGTACGGCGAGCTGGGCCAGTGTGACCGGCTCCTCCGCGGCGTAGATGACAGCTTCCAGCTTGGCTTTCAGGCTCATTCTGCAATAGGTACCTCCAGTATCGTACCGGAAGTGGAGAAAAGTTGCGCGTGGAGTGAGGGTTACTAATTCTCGATAAGCAGAAAAAAAGGCGTTCGGGGGATACCGAACGCCTAGGAGTTGAGGAGAAATAGCTGTTTTTAGCTGCTGAACTGGCGGAAGGCCCAGAAGAGTGAACCGGAGAGCAAGGCGGCAGCGGGAAGCGTGAGAACCCAGGCCATCGCGATGTTGCGGATGGTGGCGAGCTGCAGGCCGCTGCCGTTGGCGGCCATGGTGCCGGCGACGCCGGAGCTGAGCACGTGCGTGGTTGAGACCGGCAGACCGAAGTTGTCGGCGGCCGAGATGGTGCACATGGCAACCAGCTCAGCGCAGGCGCCCTGTGCGTAGGTCAGATGCTCCTTGCCGATCTTTTCGCCGACGGTGACCACGATACGCTTCCAGCCGACCATGGTGCCCATGCCCAAGGCCAGTGCGACGGCGACCTTGACCCACGGCGGAATGAATTTGGTGGCCTGGTCTACTTTGGATTTGTAGGTCTTCAGGACGGCGTTGTCCGCATCGGTGAAGACCGGCGTCTTGCCGGCTTTCTTGAGGCTATCGTCGTTCTTCTGCATCAGTCGGATGGCCTCGCTGGCCACGTACATATCGTTGCGGACATTGGCTTGGCGGTTGGCGGGAACTGCCTTGTACTCCTTGTAGGTGAGCACATCGCCCTTGAGATCGCTGACCAGCTCGCGCAGCGCCAGCACCGTGTCCGGCTGGACCTGCTTGGTGCGGATGTAGTCGGTGACCTCGGCGCGGGCGTCGGCGCCCAGGATGCCGTTCTTGTCCACGTGCCGGTCGAGAACCTGTCCGGCTTGCTGGCTGGCGGCGATGAAGGACTGGGTATCATGCGCGGAGACGGCGTGATTGAGCGCGTAAGCCGTCGGGACGGTTCCGATCAGAATGAGCATGATCAATCCCATGCCCTTCTGGCCGTCATTGGAGCCGTGCGCAAAGCTGACGCCGGAGCAGGTAAAGATCAGCAGAGCGCGGATTGGCCAGGGCGGAGGCGTATTGCCTTTGGGCGCGGAATAGAGCACGTCGGCATTTTCGATCACGATTCGGGCAAAGAGGGAGAGGAGATAGAAGCCAAGGATGCCGACAAAGAGCATCACGATGTACAAGCCGTAGGGCGAGTGCGTGCTCTGGAAGTTCTGGATCGGCTGCCAGACGGCCATTCCCGGCGCTCCGAAGAGTCCGAAGATCAGCGGCGCAACCCAGTTGAAGATGTATGCACCTGGAATGCCCGTGAGGACGATGGTGGGAAGCGCCCATAGAGGATTTCTATGGTTCGCATCATAGTGAATCGCGAACTCCTTGGCCGGCTTGGTCAAAATAAACAACTTGGAAAGCAGCAGCAGCAGAGCGGCCGCGCCGAAGCCGATCACAGGCGAGATGAGCAGCACCTTGAAGACTTTTGTGGCCTGTTCCCAATCTACGCCCGAAGTGCCTGTGTGCACACTCATCAACTGGTTGGCGATGCCCACGCCGATGATGGAGCCTACCATGGTGTGGGAGCTGGAGGCGGGCAGGCCGAACCACCAAGTGCTCAGATTCCAGATGATGGCGGCGATCAGCAGCGCGAAGACCATCGCGAAGCCTGCTCCCGAGCTGACCTGCAAGATCAGTTCGACTGGCAGCAGCGTGATGATGGCATAAGCCACCGCACCGGAGGAGAGCAGCACGCCGCACAGGTTGCACAGTCCCGACCAGACCACCGCGATGTTGGGGTCGAGCGAGTGGGTATAGATGACCGTGGCGACGGCGTTGGCGGTGTCGTGAAAGCCGTTGACGAACTCGAAACCGAGGGCGATCAGCAAGGCGACGACCAGCAGCGCGTAAGGCCAGATGCTGCTGATTGTTACGCCGCTGAAATCCTGGACGATGTTGAAACCGATAAATCCCACGCCAATGACCAGCGCTGCCATAACCACGCCGCCGCTGACCAAGGCGTGGGACTTCTTCATCTTCTTGTCTAAGAGCGCCGAGGCTGGAGGAGGGGCTTCGACGACTGCTGCCAAATCGGACATGCAAAGGCTCCAAAATAATGTGATTAGATTTGAGTCCCGGCGGCGGGGAGCCAAAACCCGGACTAACCCATCAATATAGGAGCCATATGAAAGGAAAGTTAATTGTGTCAGGGAAATGTAAGATAATGTCCGGGATGCGCCGTCGGCGCATCCCGGATCGGCAAAAGGCCGCCTGGAGCGGCCTATTTTTTGGTTGTATGCAGGATTACGATCTTGGTTTTGCCGTCATCCCTGGAGGAATTCGTAATCGTCACCATGACGGACTCCTGATGGCCCGTTTCGAGGCTAATGACAGTGCTGCCGGGTTTCTCCGCGACGGAAGCGCCACTCAGCTTGCTCTTGTAATAATCGGTGACCTGGCTTATCGGGTCCGAGGTGAGGAATACGCCAGTAACCAGCGAGCCTGAAGGCAGATCCATCTTCATGCCGCCGCGCGTGCTCTGCGCGCCGGGATAAGGGTCCGTGCCCAGTTCGGCGGCGGTAAAGTTCTGCGACGTGTTGAGATTGAGTTTGCCGCCGGGAGTCTGCATTGTCATCTGCCCGGTCTGGCTGTCCACGTGCATCGTTCTCATATAGCGCCAGGTGAAGAAGCCAAGGGTTCCGATGCCGAGGATGCCCAATCCCACGATGATCGCGACAATGATCAGAATGATCTTGAGAGCGCTGGGGCCGGATTTGACCGGAGCGCCGGATACCTGGGCGGGAGCAGGTGGAGTCGGCATCGAAGCCGAAGCGGCTGCGGCCGCTGTGCCGCAGGTTGGGCAGGATTGTTCATTGAGAGGAATTGCAGAACCGCATTTCGCGCAAAAGCTCGCCACGATAATCTCCTTGTCGTTGAGTTTCGCCTGGATGGATTGCCGTCTTCCGGGCACTGGGCCAATATACTGCATACCGCATACCTTTGGCGCGGATAATCAAAGAATCAACCCGAGATAGACGCTGATGACTGCTGCGCGCCCGGAGGCGCGATCATGATTCACGGATTGCCCAATGGCGAGGGATGGATCGGCGCGGCCCATAGGCTCTTCGACTGGACACTGGGATGCATCGCCGTTACCGATGAGGAGATTGACGAGGTCTTCAAGCTGGTTGCGGTGGGAACGCCGGTGGAGATTCGGCCGTAGAAACAAAGTTGTATTTTTTCAAGCACCATAAGAGCGGCAAAAAGTCCGGGCCAGAAAGCCTGACATGAAGCCGCGTATTCATGGGCTTGAAAGCCCATGCTCCCTCCGGAATCGCCTGTAGTTCTTAACCCTCGGCAATTGGCTGCATTGAAAAGCCACTGCGAGCGACTGCCGCACCGCAAGTGCTCTGCGAGAATAGAGAGTAGATGCTCTCTTTGCAAAATGCCGGCAAGCGGTTTGGACCGCGAGTTCTGTTTCTGGAGGCCAATTGGCTGATCCGGGCGCGTGAGAAGACCGCGCTGGTCGGGGCCAACGGCACCGGCAAATCGACGCTGATGAAGGTGCTGACCGGCCTGGAGACGCTGGACTACGGCAGCCTGCAACAGACGCGCGGCATGAGCATCGGCTACCTTCCGCAGGAGGGACTCGCGCTGACGGGCCGCACGGTCTTCGCGGAGTGCCTGACGGTCTTTGATGAGTTGCACGAGATGGCGCGCGAGGTGGAGCGGCTGGCTGGACAACTGGCCGTGCTGGACCACGAAGGGCCGGAGTACGAGGCCGCGGCGGAACGCTACTCGATGCTGCAGGAGCGCTTTCACTCACTGGACGGCTACGCGCTGGACGCGCAGGTGGGCGCGGTGTTGACCGGCCTGGGCTTTGGCAAGGAAGATTGGGCGCGGCAGACGGATGAATTCAGCGGCGGCTGGCAGATGCGCATTGCGCTGGCCAAGTTGCTGCTGGCCAAGCCGAATCTTTTGTTATTGGATGAGCCGACGAATCACCTGGATCTGGAGACGCGTAACTGGCTGGAAGATTATCTGAAGAGTTATCCCTTCGGTTACATTCTTATCTCTCACGACCGCTATTTTCTGGATGTAACGATTGATAGAACCGTGGAGATATGGAATAAGCGGCTGAATATCTATCAGGGCAATTACACAAAGTACTTGAGTCAGAAAGACGAGCGGCGGACGCAGCTACAGGCAGCTTATAGCAATCAACGGCAGCAGATCGAGCATCTGGAGGCCTTCATCAACCGCTTCCGCGCGCAGGCTACCAAGGCCAAGCAGGTGCAGAGCCGCATCAAGGAGTTAGAAAAGATCGAGCGCATCGAGATTCCCGAAGAGGAGTCTACGATTCACTTCCGGTTTCCTCAGCCGCCGCCTTCGGGGCGCATGGTGGCGGAGGCCGAGGAGTTATCGAAGAGTTATGGACCTAAGTTAGTGCTCGACAAGGTTCGATTCAGGATTGAG
>JBEKDX010000065.1:0-14155 GCA_050014135.1 Occallatibacter sp. | reverse complement strand
GGCCTCGGTACTACTTAATTACCCGCAAGGTTTCAAGAATCATCAGGGGGGTGGGGGGAGGGGGGCGAAAGAGCAGCGACCAAGGCATAAGGAATAGGAACGGCCCGTGGCTCTTATCGTAGTTCATGCTTCCATTGTGCGCTCAGTGCGGGAAATGATCTGCACAAATCCTTCACGCGATTGTCATTCATTTGTATTAAGTGTTTACAGGCGGAGAAAGACTCATGCTAATATTCCAGTGTATGGATATTCTAATGAACAAGTTGGGAGTTGTATCCAACCTTACCAGTCCTAGCTGTGATCGGCTGATTGAGTTGAGTCGCACAGCTGGGCGATTCGCAACTCTGCTTCTGACCCTCTCGCTGCCTGTGGCGCTCGATGCTCAGTTGTCCTCCCCGAGCGGCGATATGAACGGGACGCAGAGTGGGAGTTCTGTGGACTGCGCTGATCCCTTACTAGCGGGTTCCTCCCGCTGCTCGAATCAAGCCGAAGGGGACTCCATACCGTCATTGGCTTCTCAAACGCGCACCACGTTGCCGGGAGGGTTTTCTGAGGAATCCGGTGATCAGTCACAAAATCATAATCACAATTATTCAGATACAGAGCAACTATCCCGACAGGCATCGGCGCGGAGCCAATTGCGGCCGGTCAAGCTGCTTCCGGAGCCATTGACCGAATTTCAAAAGTTCATTGCCTCGACAGCCGGTCAGATACTTCCCATTTACGGCGCAAGCCTGTTCAGCACCGTGCCCTCCACCTTTGCGCCGCTCGATATGGCTCCTGTCCCCCCCGAATATGTTGTCGGGCCGGGCGACGAACTTCGCATCCGGGTTTGGGGTCAGGTGAGCTTCCAAAGCAATGTGCGCGTGGACCGTTCGGGGGAGATATTTCTTCCCCAGGTTGGTCCAGTGCATGTGGCGGGAATTCCCTTTTCGGCGCTCGAGGAACATTTGCGCAGCGCTGTGGGGCGGGTGTATCACAACTTCAATCTCACTGCGGATGTGGGGCAGATTCGCGCCATTCAGGTTTATGTCTCCGGGCAGGCGCGACGACCCGGCCTGTATACGGTCAGTTCGCTGAGCACACTAGTGGACGCGTTCTTTGCCAGTGGGGGGCCCTCCCTGCAAGGTTCGATACGGGATATTCAATTGCGCCGCGGCAGCGAGTTGATCACCGACTTCGATCTGTATGAGTTGCTGGTCAACGGTGATAAGTCGAAGGACGTAAAACTGGAGTCGGGCGACGTAATCTTCATTCCCCCGGCTGGACCCCAGGTGGCGATTACGGGCAGTGTCCGCAATCCCGCGATCTACGAACTTCGGGCAGGTGAGTCGCTTGCGAATCTTCTCACAGATGCCGGTGGCGTGACTTCAGTTGCCGCCGAGGCGCGCGTCTCGATTGAACGCGTAGATGAACACCGCGAACGTCATGCAATGGAAGTGGCCTACGATGCAGCCGGCCTGTCCACTTCGCTTGCCGACGGTGACCTGGTGCGTGTCGATTCCATCGTTCCCATCTACCGCAAGACGGTGATCCTGCGCGGCAACATCGCGACCCCTGGCCGCTTTGCATGGCGCCCCGGTATGCGTATCAGCGATCTGATCCCAGACAAGGAGTCGCTGATCACGCGGAACTACTGGTGGAAGCGGGCGCAACTCGGACTGCCCGCACCCGAGTTTGAACCGACGGCAGGCTTTGATAATCTGCGCCAGCCCGCGGAGAATCGCGCCATACCCATGAAAGCCTTCCCGGTAGAAGGACGGTACAACTCGAATCAACCTGGAGATCAGCAGGGACAGCCTTCGGACCGACAAGGTCAGTCTGCAAACCAACAAGGACAGCCTGTCTACCAACAAAGCCAACCTTCGGAGCAACAAGGACAGTATGGATACCAGCAGGGACAACTTGGATATACGCAGAACGACAATCTGAGTGCGCAACAGCGATCTAGCAACGCTTCTTTGGCAGCCACGCAGTCTTCTTCCGCCGGTCGATTGCTTCCTCCGTCGCAACGAACAGAGGTTCGCGCGCTGGCGCCGGAGATAGATTGGGATTATGCTGTCATCGAGCGTCTCGACCCGGAGACTCTCAAGACCGTGCTAATACCGTTTGATCTGGGCAAGGTGGTGCTGCAACATGACGCCAGCCAGGATCTTGATCTGCAGGCTGGAGACGTAGTCTCGATCTTCTCAGAGGCGGATATTCGCGTGCCTCTGGCGCGTCAAACGAAAACCATCACACTGGACGGTGAATTTGTTCATGCCGGCGTCTACACAGTTCAACCGGGAGAGACATTGCGCGATCTTGTGGAGCGCGCCGGGGGGCTTACACCCAGCGCGTACCTGTACGGTTCGGAGTTCACGCGCGAGTCGACACGCGCGGTGCAGCAGGCCAGAATCGATGAATATGTACAAAGCTTGAGTATGGGAATCCAGCGAAGCAACCTGGCCGTGGTATCGTCGGCGTCGAGTTCGGCACAGGATATGGCGAGCGTGGCCACGGCCCAGAACAGCGAGCGGGATCTTCTAGCAAGCCTGCGGCAACTTCGCGCCACTGGTCGTGTTGTACTGAGATTCGCGCCCAGCAGCAACGGCACGAACAGCATTCCCACGATCAAGATGGAAGACGGCGACCGCTTTGTTATTCCGCCCGTTCCGGATACAGTTAATGTGGTCGGCGCGGTCTATGATCAAAATTCCTTCCTGTACGCGCGTGGGGGAAGAGTTGAAATGTACTTGCGACAAGCCGGCGGGCCCAACAGAGATGCCGACCAGAGGCATGAATTTGTCATTCGCGCCGACGGCGAGGTGGTAAGCCGCGACAGGAGCAAAGAACTCTGGAACAGCGAGTTCAACAATCTCCGAATCAATCCGGGCGACACGATTATGGTCCCCGAGAAGACCTTCAAGCTTTCCGCGATGCGCGGTATTCTGGACTGGTCGCAATTGTTCTCGCAGTTCGCACTGGGCGCCGCGGCGCTGAGCGTGTTGAAGTAGTCCAAATTGGAGCCCCCTCGTTGTTGAAAACAGGGAGGGAAGCATACCAGTCCCAACCAAGAACAAATCAATGACGAATGAAGCTTCACATACCGATACGGAAAAACACGCTGTCGTTGTTTCCGCTCCGGAGGTAGCAATGCACGACTCAAAGCAGAGCGATGAAATCTCCCTGCTCGATATTCTGATCGTTCTTGCCGAGCGGAAGCGCATTATCTTCTATGTCACCGTAATCTTCGCTGCTCTTGCAATTATGATCACGTTGCTTTTGCCAGTGCGCTACACGGCAACCGCGACGCTTCTTACTCCGCAGCAAAACTCTTCACTAGGTAGCGCGCTGTCCTCGCAACTTGGCAATCTGGGAGGAATGGCTGCTTTGGCCGGGGGAAGTTTCGGACTCAAGAGTTCCAACGATATTTTTGTCGGTATGCTAAAAAGCCGCACCGTTGAGGATGCCATGGTGCAACATTTCGGCCTGATGCAGGAATACCACAAGCGGTATCTCTCCGATGCGCGGAAGAAATTTGAGAATAATGCAACTATCGATGGCAGCGGCAAAGATGGCCTGATCCATATCTCGGTGGAGGATCGCGACCCACGGCGCGCGGCAGAACTTGCCAACGGGTATGTCGACCAATTTCGCAGTCTCAGTCAACATCTGGCCGTCACGGAAGCTTCCCAGCGCAGACTTTTCTTCGAGCAGGAGTTGGAGCAGGCAAAGAACAACCTTGCCAACGCCGAAGAAGCCTTGAAGCAGACCGAGCAGACCACCGGGCTGATTGAACTCAGCAGCCAGGCGAAGGCACTTATCGAATCGGCCGCAACCCTGCGCGCGCAGATTACAGCCCGGGAAGTGCAAATTCAGGGGATGCAGACGTATGCAACCGGAGAAAACGCACAGTTGGTACAAGCTCAGCAGGAATTGGCAGGCCTACGCGCGCAGCTGGCAAAACTGGGAGGCTCAGAAGACAGCGCCAACAGTGGACTGATCGTTCCCAAAGGCCGGGTTCCGGAAGCGGGCCTCGAGTACGTTCGCAAACTGCGCGACGTAAAGTACAACGAGACCATCTTTGAAATTCTTGCGCGGCAGTACGAGATCGCCAAACTCGACGAAGCCAAGGAGGGCGCGCTCATTCAGGTCGTCGATCCCGCGATTCCTCCCGACAGGCGATCCTTCCCGAAGCGCGGCTTGATCGTCATCGCGTCTACCGTTGTGGGATTCTTTTTCGGAGTCTTCACAGCTTTCTTCCTTGCCGTCTTCCGGCGCTTGGAGGACGATGCCGATTCAAATGAAAAGATTGCACTGCTGAAACGAGCCTTGTCCTGGAAGAAATCGAGCATTTCCTGAAAATGCTTGGTCTCTTATTGAAAGATAAAAAGTCCGGGATACATTACGAAAGATGCAAAGGCGGCAATGTGATAGATACGTCTACCGAGATGCCTGTCGTTCCGAGTGAAGGGTTCAAGGACGCCAAGGTCAGGAAGCTGACTGGCGGTTCGTTGCTTGCTCGCAATACGGTTTGGAATGTAATTGGACAGGTCGCGCCGATGGGCGTGGCATTGTATGCCATTCCTATGCTGATTCGCCATATTGGGACAGATCGTTTCGGGATTCTTACTATTGCATGGATGGTGGTCGGTTATTTCAGCCTTTTCGATCTTGGACTTGGCCGCGCAATGACAAATTTGGTTGCTCAACAACTTGGAGGAAACCGGCAGGATGAGTTGCCTGCAATTGTTTGGACGGCCAATGGTGTCATGGCGGTTATGGGGATTGTCGGGGCAATGGCGCTGGCCGCGATCTCTCCGCTTCTTACGCACTCCCTCTTGAAGATTCCGCCCAACCTGCAACTGGAGACGCTGCACTCCCTGTTGCTTCTCAGCATCTCGGTGCCGCTGGTGATCAGCACAGCTGGTTTCAGGGGGATTCTGGAAGCACAGCAAAAGTTTGGATTGCTCAATATCGTCAAGATCCCTATGGGCGTAGCCGCATTTCTCGCCCCTGTTGCGCTACTGCCGTTCACCAACAGCCTTACGGCTCTTATTGGCGCACTGGTAGTCAGCCGGTTGGCCTTTCTCGTCGCCTGCATTGTCCTGGCATTGCGCGAGATGCCTGTTCTGCGTCATCGGATTGCTTTCGATCAAGCGCTGCTGCGTCCACTGTTCAGCTTTGGCGGATGGATGACGGTATCGAATGTCGTTTCTCCTATGATGGTCTATGTGGATCGGTTCTTAATAGGGAGCCTGCTTTCCATCACAGCCGTTGCCTACTATGCGACTCCCTACGAAGTTGCCACCAAGCTGTTGATCGTGCCGCTTGCGTTGGTCGGCGTAATGTTTCCCGCATTTTCGGCTGCCATGGTGGCGGACCGGCTTCGCGCTGCAATGCTTTACCGCCGGGCGGCAAAATATGTGGGGCTATTTCTATTCCCCGTGTGCTTCGTCATCATCATCTTTAGCAAGGATTTTCTCCAAGTGTGGCTCGGCTACGAGTTTGCCGTTCATAGTGCGCGGGTGTTGCAAATCCTCAGTCTCGGGGTATTGGCAAATGGGTTGGCAGCCGTCCCCTGTGCTTTGATTCAAGGCACAGGCCGCGCTGATATAACCGGAAAACTGCACCTGATGGAATTACCGTTTTACCTGGCCGCGGTGTGGTATTTGACTGTGCATTACGGGATAATAGGCACGGCTATTGCCTGGCTGTTGCGCGTCGTTGCCGACGGCATCCTGCTTTTTGTGCTGGCGGACAATGTCATGTGCACCCGGAATCGCATCTTGTGGCCCTTTTGCGCTTCCATTGGAGTGGGGGCGACCGCAGTTGCGACTGTCCCGATGCTAAGAGGCCTGCCGCTCAAAGTGGTTTTTGCGCTATGCGTCATCGCTGCCTTTGTCCTGGTTGCTTGGCGCTATATTCTTTCTATTGAAGAGCGGCAGGTGGCCCAGGGCGCTCTGAAGAGCGCCCTGCTTTTCCTGAGGTATTCGACCTTATGAATTGCGGCTTAGCGTTCACATTGCTCGCCATCTTGACCATCGCCAACTTCTTTGCGGGTGGGCGCAGGGTTTTGTACCCGCCTTTCATCTACTCGGGCGTCTGGGCTATCGACGTAGCTATATTTGCCATATCTCCGATTGAGATCAACCCGGTTCACTCGGTCACTTGGTGGGTCATTACATTGGGCGCTCTTGCGTTCAGCGCCGGGGGCTGGATCACAGGCGCTCTCCGGTTGCCCATCATTTGGCGAAAGCCTCCGCGCGATGACGATGATCATCCGGACTTTCCATTGGGACGCACGCTGCTTGTGACGCTATGTGTGGTGTGCCTGCCCTATCTGGCTTTGCAGATGTTCCACCCAGGGGCCTCTGGGGGAATGATCGGATCGCGTGACGCAGCGGTGGAACTGGCCGAAGGCCGGCAAAGCTCGGTCATGCACAACCCCATCACGACTTACCTGCCTTCCTTTTCAATTTGGGTAGCTGTTCTCTGCCTCATTGAGAAAAGAGACTGGCGGTTCTGGATCGCACTGGCGACCTCGTTCGCATGCTGCTTCCTGGCAACGGGAAGAACCCTCTTCCTGCTATTGCTGTCTGCTGTGACGGCGGTGGAGATGATCAAGCATCGCAAGGACACTATCGTGGGGATGATCCGCGTCGCCACTCTGCCGTTCATCTGTTTCGTTGCGATCTTTGTCGCCGTCATCTTTTTGAACAAGGATACATCGGGATTTCGCGGCGACAATGTTGCCATTCTGTCGAATTTCTTTCTAGCCTATGTGGTTGTTCCCATCCCCGCGCTCGACGGCGTTCTCATGCACATGGCAGATTACTCCAACGCCGCTCACCACACCTTCGAATTCCTTCTGAAAACGTTGAACGCATTTGGATGTTCTTTCCAGACACCGCCTACCTTTGACGAGTGGGTACTGGTGCCGCTGCCCACAAATGTCTATACCATATACAAGTTCTATCTGACAGATTTTGGGCTTCTGGGTATGTATCTCGCGATATTGGTGATTGGGCTGCTCCAGACAATTGTCTACCGCATTGCCATCGCGGGCAGCCGAATCGCATTGTTTTTCTGCGCTCTACTGGTGTTTCCGGCTGTCATGTCGATCTTTGACGACAGCTATTCTCAATTCGTATTGATTGCCATGGAGGGTACCCTGGCCATCACCTATTTTTACTTCTTGCATCGCCTGACTTTAGGAATCTCCTTGCCGCGCCTTCGGCCGGCCAAGGGTCTGCCGCACATCGGCTTCCTTCCCAGTCACCGCGCTGGGCTGGCAAAAGCTATCGATCGGCGTGCGTCCAGCGAAGGGAGCCGCGGGTGATTGCAGCGGTTGTGGTTTTCTATCGTCCCGACCTGAACGTGGCCAAAAGGGTTCTGTCGAGTCTTGCCGCCCAAGTAGACACTATCTTCGCGGTTGACAATACTCCCGGCTCTTCCGAGGACCTTTCTGTTCTGGTTGCGGAATTCGCGGGTGCATCGTATCTTCCTTTGGAGGACAACAAAGGCATCGCAACTGCACAGAATGCTGGCATACGGCAGAGTGCGGCTACGGGCCACTCGCACGTGCTGCTGCTCGACCAGGATAGTGCCGTGCCTCCGGGCATGGTGGGCGCGCTGCTGAAGGCGGAGACCAAACTGCTTCGCGCTGGCGCAAGGGTGGCCGCGGTCGGCCCCCTCTATGTAGACAAGAAGACAAACACGCTTTCCTATGCGATCCGGTATAGGTGGTTTCGGGTGAATAAGGTACTTATCGATCCTTCCGCGATCTATCCGGTCGAGTCGGATTGGCTTATCTCGTCCGGCTCCTTGATTCGAACCTCAGTTCTCGAAGAAGTTGGACCAATGCTGGACGAATTGTTTATCGACTGGGTTGACGCCGAGTGGGGCATGAGAGCGCGGAAGCTAGGCCTGCGCAGCTTCGTTGTGCCCAACGCCAGCATGGACCATAGCGTCGGAGACAGCTCGGGACGCGTACTGGGCCATACCATCAACTTTCATAATCTGACGCGCAACTACTATATCGTTCGCAACGCAACTTACCTGCTCCGTCCCAGGGAGATGGGATGGAGGTGGGTAACCGTGATGCTCTTGAAGATACCGCGGCACATAGCAGTTCATTCATGGTATTCAGAGCGAAAGTTGCGAAGCTTGGCGGTGCTCGTTGGCGCGGTGTTTGCCGGTGCACTGGGCAGGATTGGCCGGACCACAGAGAAATGAGCCGTTGAACAAGAATAAACGACACGATACTTGCAGGACTGGCGACGTTGCGCTGCGAGACGGCATTGCTTCATCCGCTGGCTGCAACACGGGAGAGCTTTAACATGAAGATTGCCATTCTTGGCACGCGCGGAATTCCGGCACGCTACGGCGGCTTCGAGACCTTTGCGGAAAAACTTGCGGTCGGACTTTCCGCGCGCGGCTTCGATGTAACTGTATTTTGCGAATCCAGCGAGTCATCCGCGCCTGCTGTTTTTCAGGGCGTAAAACTACGCTACGTCTCCGCTCCTTCGCTTGGCTCTCTGCGGACCATCCTCTTTGACATAAGGTGCCTATGGGTGGCACGCAAGGGATACAACGTTGTGTATATGCTTGGCTATGGGGCCGCTCTTTTCTGCGTGATTCCGCGCCTATGGAATACCGAGGTGTGGATCAATCCGGATGGACTGGAATGGGCTCGCGCCAAGTGGGGACTACTGGCGAAAGCCTACTTTCATTTGATGGAGTGGACAACTCTTCGCGTCGCGAGTCGTGTGGTCGCGGATGCGGAAGCTATCGCGACGAGCCTTGTTGGACGTCACGGCAAACTACCTGCATGCACAGTTATTCCCTATGGCTGCGAGGTGATTGAAACGCCTCCTCCGCCCGGGCCGCTATCCGAATGGGGCCTTGTGCCGGGAGACTATTACCTTATCGTCTGCCGGCTCGAGCCTGAAAACCACGTGCTGGAGATTCTCCAAGCGTTTCAACGATGCCGGAGTAATCGCGAACTTGTAGTGGTGGGCGACCATTGCACGGGGACTCGATATGTCTTACAAATTCGTGCGGTGCAGGATTCTCGGATACGGCTGATTGGAACCATGTATGACCAGGCCAAGCTGACCAGCCTGCGATACCATTGCTTTGCCTATATGCACGGTCACAGTGTGGGAGGGACAAACCCGTCGCTGCTCGAGGCGATGGGATGTGGCAATCTTATCTTTGCCCACGATAACCCCTTCAACCGCGAGACACTGGGAGGTTGCGGTTTCTATTTCGCAAATGCCCTTGAACTTACACAGGCCCTCGACCGAGTGGAGCAGGACGATTCCAAACTGGCGGGACTGAAAGATGCTTCCAGATCACGCGCCCGCGCAAGTTATAGCTGGCCAGATATTATTTCCAGCTATGCGGCGCTGCTGGAGCGGACTCGGTGCTCTTGAGTGGTGCAGGTTGTGGCGGCCCGCGAAATTCAAGCCAGCCGCTGCGCCATAGTCAGTCTACGCACAACCTCATCCAGAGCAGCTTCCCAAGTGGCAAGACGGACGCCGAAGCACGCGTTGAGTTTCTCATTGGAGAGTACTGAGTTCTGAGGACGTCTGGCTGGAGTAGGATACTCGCTGGACGGAATCGGATTTACCGCTGGCGATTTCCCTTCCAGGAGAGCTTGCGCGCGCGTGAAGATGGTTCGCGCAAAACCGCACCAGGAGACAGACCCGCCGCAGGTCATATGGTAGAGCCCGGCCCAGCTCGAGTCGACGCCGAATTGACCGGCCAGAACGCCGCTGACAATTGCGCGCGTGGCATTCGCTAGTTCGATGGAGCTTGTTGGCGCGCCAAACTGATCATCCACAATATCAAGACTCTTGCGTTCCCGGCAGAGACGTAGCATGGTCAGCAGGAAGTTATGCCCGTAGGGACCATAGATCCAGCTCGACCGGAAGATCAGATATTTTCCTCCCACCTGTTGTATGGCTTCATCCCCGGCCAGCTTGCTCGCTCCATAAACATTCAGCGGGTTTGGCTCGTCTGTCTCAACCCATGGACCTGCCTTCAAGCCATCATAGACATAATCGGTGGAGTAATGTACCAGCAGCGCGCCTGAGCGCAACGCTTCTTCAGCCAGAATTCGGGGAGCTCGTGCATTGACCGCCATTGCCTCTTCCGGCTCGGTTTCGGCGCGGTCCACGGCAGTGTATGCGGCGGCGTTGAGGATGATGTCCGGCGCGGCGCTGCGAACCATGGCGCGCACTTGATCTGGCACGGCAAGGTCAACCGTATCGCGGTCGTGGCAGATGATGCCAGCGGCATCGGAGAAGCTGCGTTGTAACTCGACGCCAAGCTGCCCCGCGTATCCGACTATAAGAACACGCGGGAAGCTAGTCATGCAAACACCTCGGCTTCGCGCAGCGTGGCGCCTTGGCGGTCTTTGCCGGAGAGGATGGCGCACTCCGGGTCAAGGGGCCAAGGAATGGCCAGATCGGGATCGTCCCACACGATGGTTCGTTCGCCCGCACGGGAGTAGTAGTCCGTTACCTTGTAGGCAATGCCGACGACATCGGTGAGGGCAAGAAAGGCGTGGCCGAAGCCTTCGGGAATCCATAGCATTTGGCCGTTCTCTCCGGTGAGTTCTACCGCAATATGTTTTGCAAAGGTGGAAGATCCGCGGCGCAGATCCACAGCGACATCGAGCGCCGCACCGTGTGTAACCCGCACCAGTTTTCCCTGCGGCTGGATCAACTGGTAGTGAATGCCCCGAACAACATTCTTCTTTGAGAGAGAGAAGTTATCCTGTACCCAGTTTGACGGCAGTCCAGCCTCAGCCATGCAGCGCTGATTCCATGTCTCACAGAATGCGCCGCGGCCATCCTTGTAGATGTCCGGTGTAAGCGCCAGAACGCCGAGCAACGAGGTTTCAGCGATCTTCATAGCACGTCCGCCTCAATCGTAAATAGTGGCTCGTTTTTGAGAGCAAGCAGATACTGCCCATATCCACTCTTGCATACTGGCTGGGCCAGTTCTTCCAATTGGCCGGCGGTGATGTAACGGAGACGATAGGCTATCTCTTCCGGAGAGGCGATCTTCAACCCTTGGCGCCTTTCAATCGTCTGAACAAAAAGCCCTGCATCAAGAAGCGAATCGTGCGTTCCGGTATCGAGCCACGCCATGCCCCGGCTCATCACCTGCACTTTCAGGCTACCTGCCTCCAGATAGAGCCGATTCAGGTCGGTTATCTCCAGTTCGTTGCGCGTCGATGGTTTGAGCGAAGCAGCGAGGTTCACCGCTTCGTTGTCGTAGAAATAGAGCCCAGTGACAGCATATCTGGACTTGGGAGCTTTGGGCTTCTCTTCGATACTGATCGCATGGCCCAGCTGATCGAATTCCACAACGCCATAGCGTCCAGGATCCTGCACGGGATATGCGAAAACCACCGCTCCATGCTTTACAGCCGCCGCACGTTGCAATCGAACGGACAATGATTGCCCATAGAAGATGTTATCGCCCAGAATCAACGCACTCGTGTCTCCGGCGATGAAATCGCGTCCAATCAGCAATGCCTGCGCCAACCCGTCGGGGCTCGGCTGAACGGCGTAACTCAGGTTGATGCCCCATTGCGTTCCGTCGCCCAATAACTCCGCAAACCGGCCAGCATCCTGAGGGGTAGAGATGACAAGAATATCGCGCAGTCCCGCTAGCATCAAAGTAGTGAGCGGGTAATAAATCATAGGCTTGTCATACACCGGTAAAAGCTGTTTTGAAATGACATTCGTCACCGGATATAACCGGGTTCCCGATCCGCCTGCAAGAATGATTCCCTTCATTGTGGAATCCTCTCCTGATAATTCTGCCGAACCCAATCCAGATATGCGCAAGTGCGGACATTCTCGATCCAAACGGGGTGTTCCAGATACCACACAACCGTTTTACGCAGACCGCTTTCAAACTGCTCGGCCGGCCGCCACCCCAGCTCACGACTGATCTTCGAAGCATCGATGGCATAGCGGCGGTCATGCCCAGCGCGGTCGGTCACTGAAGTGATGAGATTCCTGCGTGGCCGGAGCACGGCATCGGGGCGCAACTCGTCGACAAGATCGCAAATCGCAGTCACCACGTCCATATTTCTCCGTTCGCTGTTGCCGCCAATGTTGTACGTTTCTCCCACGCGGCCCTGGTTGAGCACGGCGCGAATTGCAGCGCAGTGATCTTCCACAAACAGCCAGTCGCGGACGTTACATCCGTCGCCATAAACGGGCAGCGGCTTTCCTTCGAGTGCATTCAGGATCATCAAAGGAATCAGTTTTTCAGGGAACTGATACGACCCATAGTTGTTTGAGCAGTTGGTAGTGAGCACCGGCAAGCCATACGTATGATGGTACGCACGCGTTAGATGATCGGCGGCCGCTTTTGATGCCGCATAAGGGCTATTGGGGGCATAAGGCGCAATTTCAGAAAAGGGAGGGTCATCCGGCGTCAGAGAACCATAGACTTCGTCGGTAGAGACCTGCAAAAAGCGAAAGGCTTTCCGACTGGCGGTGTCCAGCGCTGACCAAAAGAGCCTGGCCTGTTCTAACAACGTAAAGGAGCCTTGCACGTTGGTGCGGACAAAAGCACCGGGATCGACAATCGAGCGGTCAACGTGGCTTTCCGCGGCGAAATGGACGATTGCTCTGGGCCGATGCTCGCGCAACAGGGCGGCCACCAGTTCCGCATCGCAGATATCGCCGCGCACCAACAGATGGCGGGGATCGCCTTGGAGCGCTGCAAGATTTTCTGGATTTCCAGCATAAGTGAGCAGATCGAGATTGATCACGGCGGCGCCGGAATTCTTGATCCACTGCAGCACAAAGTTGGAGCCGATAAACCCCGCACCGCCTGTGACGAGGATGGTTTCCCTGATGTTTGTCATCGTTCCAGAGGTCCTTCAAACGCCTAGATTCGGGCGAGTACGGCGGCCCGCGGGATCGTGCATTCGTACGATGTTGCCCAGTACCAACCAAAACCTGGACGACCGTTGATACTCGTCCCTCGTGTCGACGAAAGGCTCATACACCGCGAGTCTACCATGGCCGATGAGCTTAACGTACGTGGACGGAAGAATGATCCCCAGAGGGCGAGCCGAGCAACCCCAATCTTGAAACTGCAGTGATGATTTATATCTCCTAGGTATCGCATTGCCACCGAACTGGAATTACTCGCGCTGCAGAATACGCCACCGGAATCCTCGCGCAAGAGTCATCAGATCACTATAAACCCAAGCCGTTGACCGTGAGAATAAATATTGCACATATAGCTGCCAAAGCGGCCGGCCAGCAATAGGAAGAAACCGCCGGTTACGGGAAGTAACCCCGGGGGATCGAGGGGAGCCGATGAATGCAGGAACCAATACTGTCTGGATAACCCTCCACTTATCCCTGCGAGAGGAGAGCAAGTTAAGGTGCAACCACATATAGTCTTTGTTCAGATAAAACATTGATTCAAGAGCCGAGCCGGCAAATAAGTGCAGCCATCTCTGAAGAGTTACCGGGATCCTGTCAATCTCGGCAGCGGCCAGAGGATGGAGGCGGCAATCGAACCAGGCGCGGGCATAGTAAATAGCAATTGCCTGCAAGGATCTTAGTGAGGGCGAATGGGCCTGTTGCCAGTTACACCAAAAGGTCTCGTCTTCCGCATGAGAATGGAGGAAGGCGGCCAGTTCGCGAACGTGATGGACGATCCAGTCCGAGCCAATCAGATTGCGAAGAATGTGAAGCGTGAAATAAGCCAGATGGTCAGCAGGGTTCAGGCAAGGAAACGACAAGCCATCCACCTCGCGCGTTGTACGCCGCTCCCAAAAGAGAGCAGCATCTGGCACGCGAATCCGTGAGACGCGCTCGTTCCAGAGACAGAAATGCAATTCAATTGAAAGCGGCATCTCGGGGTCGAAGGGATTGCCTCTCCATTGCCAGTCTCCTAACCGAACAAGAGTTGGCAGATGGTCGGCTCGGGCGAAACTGATCTCGGCTGTAGAGGGAGAATAACCGATAGCCTGCAGGGCGCGGTTCGCTGCATCGATGCTTTCAGCTGGGCAGAATATGTCAATATCTGATTGTGATCGGAAACGCGGGTCCGCAACATAATCCGGAGACTGCGTGAAGCCTTTGATAACGACGTGTCTTACTCCGGCGTTGTCGAGTGC
>JBEKDX010000064.1:0-21212 GCA_050014135.1 Occallatibacter sp. | reverse complement strand
CATCCGCGGCAACATCAGTTGGATGAACGCGCGTCAGTCGGTGCTGGATAGCCCTCTGTACGGCAAAGAGATCGGCAAGCTCTTTCCGGTCATCATGCCCGAAGGCAGCGACTCGGCCTCCTTTGACAACGCTGTCGAGTTTCTTTATCAGTCAGGCCGTTCCCTGCCCCACGTGATGGCGATGCTGATTCCCGAAGCCTGGTCGGGCAACCCTGATATGGACGAAGACAAGCGCGCCTTCTACGAGTACCACGCCTCGTTGATGGAGCCATGGGACGGCCCGGCCGCCATGGCCTTCACCGATGGCAAGGTCATCGGCGCCACGCTGGACCGCAACGGATTGCGCCCCGGCCGCTACATTGTCACCAAGGACGATTTGGTCGTGCTGGCCTCCGAGGCTGGCGTCCTCGATGTTCCCGCCGAAGACATCCGCAAGAAAGGCCGCCTGCAACCCGGCCGTATGTTCCTCGTCGATACTGTTCAAAAGCGCATCATCTCCGACACCGAGATCAAAAAGCAGTTGGCCGGCCGCAAGCCTTATGCAACCTGGCTCAAGGAGCAGCAGGTCACGCTCGATCAATTGCCCGAGCCATCGCGGATCATCGCATCCAATCCAGAGACCCTGCTGCGCCGTCAGCGCGCCTACGGCTACAGCGAAGAGGATTTGAGAATCCTGCTTGCGCCGATGGGCGCAAACGGCGAGGAGCCGATTGGCTCGATGGGCGCCGATACGCCGCTGGCCTGCCTCTCCGACCGCCCGCAGTCGCTGTTCAGCTACTTCAAGCAGCTCTTCGCGCAGGTTACCAATCCGCCCATCGATCCGATCCGAGAAGAGATGGTGATGTCGCTGATCAGCTACATCGGCACTGAACGCAATATTCTCGACGAGGCGCCGGAGAACTGCCACACCCTCAAGCTGCCGCATCCTATCCTGACCAATCGCGATCTGGAAAAGCTGCGCCGCGTCTCAACAGGCGACCTGCTGGCCACCACGCTGCCTGCCCTCTTCCGCGCTGCGGATGGCGAGCTTGGCCTGAAGCATTCGCTTGAAGACCTGAGCGCCCGTGCCGCCCACGCCGTCAACTCTGGCTACACGCTGCTGATTCTCTCCGATCGCGGCGTGGACGCAACCTATGCGCCGATTCCCAGCCTGCTGGCGATGGCCGCCGTGCATAACCGCCTGGTGCGCGAGAAGACCCGGACGCAGGTTGCGCTGATCATCGAGAGCGGTGAGCCGCGCGAGGTAATGCACTTCGCCTTGTTGATTGGCTATGGCGCCAGCGCCATCAATCCTTACCTGGCTATCGAGACCCTGCACGACCTCAAGCGGCGTGGCTTGTTGCCGGAGAAAGTCACCGCAGAATACTCCGAGAAGAACTTCATCAAGGCCATCAACAAGGGCCTGCTCAAGACCTTCTCGAAGATGGGCATCAGCACGCTGCAAAGCTATCGCGGCGCGCAGGTCTTCGAGGCCGTGGGACTGAATCAATCGCTGGTGGATGCGTACTTCTCCGGCACCGCTTCACGCATCGAGGGTGTCGGCCTCGAGGTGCTGGCGCGCGAGGCGCTTCTCAAGCACGAATACGCGTTCCAGCCGCTGACCGAGTCAGAGACCGAGCTGGTCGTCGGCGGTCAATATCAGTTCCGCAACGGCGGCGAGTATCATCTGCTGAATCCGGAGACCATCGCCAAGCTGCAACATGCGGTGCGGCAGAACAATCCGGCGACCTTCCAGGAGTACACCGATCTGCTCGACGATCAGAACCGCCATCTGTGTACCTTGCGCGGACTGCTCAAGCTCAAGTACGCCGACAAGCCTCTGGCGCTCGACCAAGTCGAACCGGCCAAGGAGATCGTCAAGCGCTTCACCACTGGCGCGATGAGCTTTGGGTCGATCAGCAAAGAGGCGCACGAGACGCTGGCCATCGCCATGAACCGGCTGGGCGGAATGTCCAACACCGGCGAGGGCGGCGAGGATGAAGTGCGCTTCAAGCCCGACGCCAACGGCGACTCGCGGCGCTCGGCCGTCAAGCAGGTGGCCAGCGGCCGCTTCGGCGTGACTACGAATTATTTGGTGAACGCCGACGAGTTGCAGATAAAGATGGCGCAGGGCGCAAAGCCCGGCGAGGGCGGACAGTTGCCCGGCCACAAGGTGGATGAAATCATCGCCAAGGTGCGCCACTCGATTCCCGGCGTGGGACTGATCTCGCCGCCGCCTCACCACGACATTTATTCCATCGAAGACCTGGCGCAACTGATCTACGACTTGAAGAATGTCAATCCCAACGCGCGTATCGCCGTTAAATTGGTCTCTGAAGTTGGCGTAGGCACGGTGGCCGCGGGCGTCAGCAAGGCTCACGCCGATGTGGTGCTGATCTCTGGCGACAACGGCGGCACCGGCGCTTCGCCTCTCAGCTCGATCAAGCACGCGGGGCTGCCCTGGGAGCTTGGCCTTGCCGAAACTCAACAAGTGCTGCTGCTCAACGATCTGCGCGGGCGCATCAAGGTACAGACCGACGGCAAGCTGCAAACCGGCCGCGACGTAGTGATCGCGATTCTCTTGGGCGCAGAGGAGTTCGGCTTCGCCACGATGCCGCTGATCACGATGGGCTGCATCATGATGCGCAAGTGCCACCTGAACACCTGCGCGGTGGGCATCGCGACGCAGGACCCCGTCTTGCGCGCGCGCTTCAAAGGCCAGCCCGAACACGTGGTCAACTTCTTCTTCTTTATCGCCGAGCAGGTGCGCCAGCAGATGGCCAAACTCGGATTCCGCACTATCGACGAAATGGTGGGGCGCGTGGACAAGATCGACGCCTCCATCGCCGACGCGCACTGGAAGGCAAAGGGCATCGATCTTTCTTCGATCCTTTATGCGCCCACGCTGCCTTCGCGCGTGGCGCGGCGCAAGATACAGGCTCAGGATCACGGCTTGGAAGCAGCGCTCGATCACAAGCTGATTCTTGCGGCTGCTCCGGCGCTCGATTCGCAACAGCCTGTGAAGGCCAGCTTCAAGATTCGCAACGTGCACCGCACCGTGGGCGCAATGCTGGGCGGCGACATTGCCCGGCGCTACGGATCAGCCGGATTGCCGGACGAGACCATCCACTTCAAATTCACCGGCTCGGCCGGCCAGAGCTTCGGCGCATTCGTTCCGAACGGCGTCACGCTGGAGTTGGAAGGCGACTCGAACGATTACCTGGGCAAGGGACTCTCCGGTGGACGCCTCATCGCATATCCGCCCAAGACCTCCAGCTTCCTGCCCGAAGAGAGCATCCTGGTTGGCAACGTGGTGCTCTACGGCGCAACCAGCGGCGAAGTCTTCTTGAACGGCATCGCCGGCGAGCGCTTCGCGGTTCGCAACTCCGGCGCCACGGCGGTAGTCGAGGGCGTGGGCGACCACGGATGCGAGTACATGACCAATGGCACGGTCGTCGTAATTGGAGATACCGGCCGCAACTTCGCCGCCGGCATGAGCGGCGGACGCGCCTTCGTCTTCGACGAGCAGGGCGACTTCTCCACGCGCCGCTGCAACACCGCCAGCGTCGACCTGGAGCCGCTGATCTCCGACGCCGATGTCTCTGAGGTGCGCGGCTTGCTTGAGCGCCATCGCGACCTGACCGGCAGTCCGCGCGCCGCATGGATTCTGGAACACTGGGCCGACGAGCAGCCGCGCTTCGTCAAAGTCTTCCCGCAGGAGTACAAGCGCGTGCTCGGCGTTCCCCGCGCCGAAACAGTTTACGTTTCCAACACAACTTCGTCGCCTCTGGTGGCGGCCAAAGAGGTGCATCATGGGTAAGGTGACGGGATTTTTGGAAATCGAGCGCGAACAACCCGCCCGCCGCAAGGTGAAAGAGCGCCTGCAAGACTGGTTCGAGATTTACAAGCCATTCCCCGAGGAGAAGCAGCGCGAGCAAGGCGCTCGCTGCATGGATTGCGGCGTGCCCTTCTGCCACACCGGCTGTCCGGTCAACAACCTGATCCCCGACTGGAACGACCTGGCGTACTACGGCCGCTGGGAGGCCGCGATTCACCGCCTTCACGCCACCAATAACTTTCCTGAATTCACCGGCCGCATCTGCCCCGCGCCCTGCGAGGCCGCCTGCGTGCTGGGCATCAGCGAACCGGCCGTCTCAATCAAGCTCATGGAGCGCAGCATCGTCGAGCGCGCCTGGGAAGAGGGATGGATTCATCCCGAGCCGCCCGAGCAGAACACCGGCAAGCGCGTTGCCGTCGTTGGCAGCGGACCGGCTGGCTTGGCGGCCGCGCAGCAGTTAAGGCGCGCCGGACACTCGGTGACTGTTTATGAAAAGAACGACCGCATCGGCGGTCTGATGCGCTACGGCATTCCCAACTTCAAGCTGGAAAAGCACGTTCTCGACCGCCGCATCCACCAGATGCGCGCCGAAGGCGTCACCTTTGTCACCGGCGCGCATGTGGGCGAGAATGTGCCAGTCGAAGCACTCACCGAACACTATGACGCAATCCTGCTCTGCGGCGGCTCCGAGCAGCCCCGCGACTTGAAGATTCCCGGACGCGAACTCAAGGGCATTCACTTCGCAATGGAGTTTCTGCCCCAGCAAAATCGCCGCTGCGAGGGCGACAAGCTCGATCCCGCCCTCGACATTCTCGCCGAAGGCAAACGCGTGGTCATCATTGGCGGCGGCGACACCGGAGCTGATTGCCTGGGCACCAGCCTGCGCCAGCGCGCCAAAAGCGTTCACCAGTTCGAGATCATGCCCAAGCCGCCGGCCGAGCGCGCTGCCTCAACCCCTTGGCCAATGTGGCCGCTGCAACTGCGCACCGAAAGCGCGCACGAAGAGGGCGGCATCCGCGACTGGAGCATCAACAGCGTCAAATTCACAGGCGACAAGAACGGCAACGTAAAACAGTTGCACGCCGTCCGCGTCGGTCCGCCGCCAACCTTCACGCCCGTCGAAGGCTCCGAGTTTACCCTCGACGTCGATCTGGTTCTGCTCGCGATGGGCTTCCTCGGCCCTGTGCGTTCAGGCATGATCGAGCAGTTCGGCGTAGCTCTGGATAATCGAGGAAACGTGGCTGCCAACGCCGACTACCAGACCTCGGTCGAGAAGATCTTCGCCGCCGGCGATATGCGTCGCGGACAGTCTCTCGTCGTATGGGCGATCAGTGAAGGACGCAAGGCCGCCGCCGCCGTTGACCGCTATCTGGCCACCGTCGAGGTACTCGTGCCGCTGCGTCATCACGCGATGGCGTAGAGTCCGCTCAAGCAGAAAACGACGAAGGCGAAGCCGCAGTGGCTTCGCCTTCGTCGTTTGAGTGATGCGCGGAATTACTTGGCCTGCGGCACAAATTCGAAAGAACACTCATGCGCCTGCAGCCAGCAGTCGCTTGATTCGCTTCTTCGCAACGAAGGTATGAATAACGTTGATCGGAACAATGATATTCAGAATCAGTCCGCCCCAAATCGGGTTCTTGAAGGCCACGCCAAAGGAAAGAATGCCAACCGCGCAAAAAGCAGCATTGAGTTGAGTCATGTCAAGCGTCTTCTGTCTTTCCACCGCATTCAATTCCAGCTTTCCGCTCAATCTGCCTGCATGAGCATACATCAGCGTGAACAACAAATAAAGAGCGGCAAAGCCGAGAGAGAAGAGCTGCACCAGCACGGAAGCATGATGGAAACTGATGTCCCCGCCCTCTGTTAAAAGAGAAAATGTAAAAGAAAAAAGAAACTTCAGCGGATAAACATAGAACAAAACCACCAATAACAACACCATATTCAAGAAAACGGTATAAGTGTCTTCCAGCCCATAGCGCCGCGAAAAGATATAGTGCACGCGCCAGATCGAGACCAGACACAGAAAGCACGCCGCAAAAGGGATAAAGTCTCGCAGATCGGCCATCAGCAAGTCGTAGCTGCGCGGCACATCCAGCGAAATGATCAGTAGGGTCAGCGCAAAGCCGAAGACAACATCGCTGAAGGACTCCAGGCGCGTGATCTCGCCCGCGCGCCAGTGAAAGTGCTCTTCCGCAGGCAGCCGTTTGTGGCGTTCACCGGCAATTGCTGGCGCGGCCAGCGAAACCGTTGCAACGCTGGTGGCGACGACAGCATCCCTTTGCTTGGTCTCAGCAGCGCTATGACGTCTTCGGGAGGACATACATTATTTGTAACATTTCCCTTTCGACTCGGTCGATACAAGCGCCGTAGTTACTTCGCCAGAGGCACGCGCAGGTCGCGGCCACTCATCTCTTTGGGCAGGCCGAGGTTGAGCAGATGCAGCATCGTCGGCGAGATGTCGCGCAGCGAGCCGTCGAGGCGCAGGCGGAAGTTCTTGGCCTCCTCGCTGACATAAATCAGCGGCACCGGATTGGTGGTGTGCGCGGTGTGCGGCTCGCCGGTGATGGGATCGACCATCGTCTCGCAGTTGCCGTGGTCGGCAGTGACGATCCAGATCGCGTTGCGCTCACGCACGGCCTTGTAGATGCGTGTCAGTTGCAAATCCACCGCCTCGACGGCCCGGATCGCCGCCGGCAGAATGCCGGTGTGGCCCACCATATCCGGATTGGCAAAGTTCGAGATGACAACATCGAACGAAGTATCGAGAATGGCCTTTTCGATGCTGTCGCCGACCTTCACCGAACTCATCTCCGGCTGCAAGTCATAAGTAGCCACCTTGGGCGAAGGAGTCAGTATCCGCTCCTCGCCGCTGAAAGGCTGCTCGACGCCGCCGTTAAAAAAGAAGGTCACATGCGCGAATTTCTCCGTCTCGGCGGTGCGCAGGTTGCGCAGGTTGGCTTCGGCCAGCATATTGCCAAGAATGTGTTCCATCGACTGCGGCGGACTGACGATGGGCAGCTCGAATTTCTCGTCGTACTGAGTCATGCAGGTGTAGTGCAGACCCTTGGGCAATTCGTTGCGCGGGATGGTCTCATCAAGCGACTCCCATGAGTCCAGGTTGCGGCCTCCCTCGGCGTTGAGTCCGCTCTCGCGAGTAAGTACGCGCGTCACCTGGCGGGCGCGGTCGGCACGGAAGTTGAAGTTGAGCACCGCATCCTCATCGCGAATCAGCGGCTTGCTGTTCTCATCGACAATAGTGATCGGAATGACAAACTCATCCTGCACGCCGGTGTTGTAACTCTCGCGAATCGCGGTGACGGCGTCGGTAGCCGTAACGCACTCGCCTTTGCCGAGCACCATCGCATCGAAGGCCTTGCGCTGCCGCTCCCAGCGCTTGTCGCGGTCCATCGCGTAGTAGCGCCCGCAGACCGAGGCGATCTTGCCCACGCCAATCTCGCGCAACTTCTGTTCCAGCTTGGCAACGTAATCAATACCAGAGGTAGGCGGGGTGTCGCGCCCATCCAAAAATGCGTGAATGAAAACACGCGTCAGACCGGCTTCGCGAGCGGCGCGGACCAGCGCATAGAGATGCTCCTCGTGGGAGTGAACACCACCGTCCGAGACCAGGCCGATCAGATGCAGCGCGCGGCCATGCTGGCGCGCGTGATCGAAGGCCGCGACAATGCGCGGATTGTCCTTGAGCGTATCGTTCAGCACCATCAAGTCAATGCGAGTAATGTCCATCTGCACTATGCGTCCGGCGCCGATATTCAAATGGCCGACTTCGCTGTTGCCCATCTGCCCGTCCGGCAGGCCGACAAAATGTTCCGAGGCCTGGATCAGCGTGTTGGGATACTCGCGCAGCAACAGGTCGTACGTAGGCTTTTTGGCCAAAGCAATGGCATTGTTGGCGGTCTCTGGCCGGTAGCCCCATCCATCGAGGATGGTCAAAACAACAGGACGCTTGGTGGGCATTGGGGATTACACCTCTGATTCTAGGATAACCTGCGAGGCTTCTACGGCGTGTGATCCTGACCCGCGCTCAACAGGTTGGCCAGCAGCCGGTAAGCTCCGGGCACTAACTCGGGAAGCTGGCGATAAAGCGCATAGGCAACATAGATATAAGTCCCTTTGCCGGGATGCGCAATCAGCAAGCCGCCACGCTGTGGCTCCTGGCCGGGGTCTGCGGTCTCAGTCAGCGCCGCATAACTCGTGTCCCAGCTATCCACGAAGGAGTGGCCGCGTTCCTCGATCCAGCCGTCGAAATCCGCCGCGCCAATGGCGTTCGGCCAACTGAGCAGCGTGTTAGCCGGCTCCAGCAGCTTCACCGGCGCGGTTTCATCCACGACGCGCTCCGGGCGCGGGCCCATCGAGAGCGGAAATGGCGCTGGAAAGTTGCCGCTCTGGTACTGGACAATCAGCGTGCCACCGCGACGAACAAACTCGTCCAGCCTCGGCTGGGCCGTGGTCAACTCGGGCCGCGCGGTGTAAGCGCGAATGCCGACGACAATCACGTTCCACGCGGAGAGATCGCCCGAGGTCAGTTCCGCCGCAGTCAGCAGATGCGGCATGGAACCCAAAGCTTCAATGGCCTCGGGAACTCGGTCGCCCGTGCCCATCACGTAACCGATGCGCAGCCCCGGCGCGAGCTTCACGTCGATCTTGCGCGTCTTCAACTGCGCGGGCCGGTAAAGGTTGTACGGCCGCAGCCCTGGGTAGCCCACGCTCTGCCAGCCAGTTTTGTAATCGTGACCGCCAGAGTGCGCGACCGCCTCAATGTTGTAAGCGCCGGTCACAGCGCCGTCCGTAGTGACGGTAAATAGAATCGGCTCGGTATCGCCCGCGCTCATCGTGTTAAACTTTGCTTCGGCTGGCTCCGAGCGCCATCCAGTAGGCAACTCCAGCGCAACAGTTCCCTCAGCGGCGGCTTGCGTATGCACTGTAACCCGCACCGGCAGCGCCGAGCCATTAAGCGGCAGTATGCGCGCCTCTAGCTCCATGCACACACCAATTGCCGGCGTTACCACCAGCGGCTCATAGACGCCGCCCACGCCGGCCACGCGCTGCATGGTCTGCACCACCTGCCCCACGCGAATCGGCAAGCCGTCAAAGGTAAATTCCGCCCACGCTTCTAGCGGATAAGGCACAAACGACCGCAGACGATATTCAGGCGTTGTCAGGTCGTAGAACGGCTGCTCAATGGATGGACGCGTGAAGTAAGGCTGAGTCGGCTCGACATTTTCGGCTGCGTGCGCCTGGAAGATGATATCTGTGGACGAAGTCGGCGTTTCGATTGCTCCAGATATTTTCTCGGACTTCCACGGGTCGCCGCTGCGGTTCTCCAGCCAGACGCGGTTCAACTTTACTTCATTCGAGGCTTCTGCGGTGTGAATGCGCACCCTGAGTTCCTCGCCCGGCATAACGCTGCGCGGCATCTCGTCGGCGGAACTGCCTCCTGCGCCAGCATTCTCAACCTTGTCAGCCTTGGTGGTAAAGGCGATCAGATCAAGGCTGAGAAGTTCCTTGAATGCATCTTGGAATTCGTCGGTTTTTGCGTCAAGTTCGAAGAGCACGGAGGCTTTTGAACGTGCATCAAGATTGCTCGAGGCCACCCGTGAGCGTAGGTTGATGGCCTGCCTGTATACCGAAGCCAGCCTGTGCGCTGCAAGATACCGGTCTGCCCCGACTGCTTGAATCTTGAATGAATTCTGGAGACGTTCAATGCCCGCGGCAATTTGTTGCAATTCCATCGTAAGCCACGTGGGAGGCGTTCCAGTCGCCAAGTTAGCCAGGCCCTCGATTCGGTCGTTGATCTGTACATCATAGTTGTGGAAGAGGCCGCCCGGTTCTCCGTGGATTCTGGGGAGAGTCTGCGCGGAGGGAACCACGGCCCACAAGTGATAACTGGCCGTTGCCGGTCCGCTCAGCGCCGGATTCGCGCCGCCGTTCTGCGACCTCTGCTGACCCCATCCTTCGCGCGCAATCTGCGCGTAGCTGCGCCCGAGCGTCGGATCTAATGTACCCACCTGAATCGTCACATCGGTTGAAGGCGCGCCCTCGATCCACTCGCCGGTCACGTAATTTTTGAAACGCGCCGGAGCCCATTTTCCCGTCGCGTAGTCGAACATTCCCTTCTCGGTGATCGGCGCAAAGGGCACCATCGAGTAGACAGCGAGCGGCTGCCAGGGTTGCAAACCGTCCTTCAGTTGCTCGGGAAAAATCTTCGGGTCTCCGGCAGCCTTGAAGACTTCCTGAGCAATCTCTCCGGAAACCTGATGGTGGCCGTGGCCGTCGGTAATGCCGCCAACAAAAGTCGAGACAATCACCTGCGGACGCTCGCGTCTGACAGCTAGAACAGCGTCATAGAGCACGCGCTCATGACCCCATTTTGCGAAGGACTCCTCTTGCGTTTTTGAGAAGCCGAAGTCCGCCTCCGTCCCCCAAAGCTGCTTGACTCCGTAATACTCGTCAGCCCGGAGCAATTCATTGGTCCGGATCAGCCCCAGCGCGTCGTCCGCGTCAGCGCTCATGGCGTTCTGCCCGCCCTCGCCGCGAGTGAGCGTCAGCAACGTCACCCGCGCGCCCATGCCGCGCGACAAGTAAGTCAGCAGAGCGCCGTCCTCATCATCCGGATGCGCGACGATCATCATCACGCTGGCCGTGGTCGAGAGGCGCTTCAGCGATTGTTCAAGAGCAGCCGCGCCGCGATCTTCGGCGATGGGCTGAGCGATCTCGCTCGCCTCGGGCAGCGGAATCGCCGCCAACGCGCGCTGCTCCGACAGAGCCGCCTGCTGTGCCGTCAGCGGCAGCACGCCCGCCGCCATCAGGCTCACAAAAGCCGCCAAAACTACTGCATGAAGTATCCGCTCGATTCGAATCATCGCTGTCGTCAGTGTACAATCCGGGGAGCGAAAGAACCTCATGCAAACTGCCCCACTCACCTCCGCCAGCACCCTCCAGCGCCGCATCGGCCTGCGCTCGGCGGTGACCTTGAATATGCTGGAGATGATCGGCGTCGGGCCGTTCATCGCGCTGCCATTGGTGATTGCCGCAGCAGGCTACCGGCTCTCGGTCTGGGCCTGGGTGCTGGGCGCGTTGATCGCCGTGGCTGACGGACTGGTCTGGGCCGAGCTGGGCGCGGCCTTCCCGCGCGCCGGCGGCTCGTACGCTTTTTTGCGCGAGATCTACGGCCCACAACGCGCAGGCAATTGGCTCAGCTTTCTCTACGTCTGGCAGGTCAGCTTCACCGCGCCCCTCGCCATCGCCTCCGGCTGCATCGGCCTGTCGAGCTTCCTGGCCTGGTTTTGGCCCGGGCTGGACGGCGCGCCCTTCGCCGCTTTGCCGATGCTGCACTATACGGGCCTTGCCGCATGCGCAGCCTGCCTGCTGGTCACGGCGCTGCTCTATCGCAATCTGAGCGCCGTCACGCGCCTCGCCTGGGTGCTCTTTGCCGGAGTTCTGGCCGCCATCGCCGGAGTCATCTTCTCCGGTTTCGCGGGGGCGGCTCAAACCGGCGGCTGGCAGATGCCGGCCGCGCCAGCGCTCACTCTCCCCGTGGCTCTCGGCGGGCTGGCGCAGGCCACGCTGCTCACGACCTATTGTTATTGGGGCTACTACAACATCTGCTTCCTGGGCGGCGAGGTGCGCAAGCCCGAGCGAACCATTCCCCGCGCCATTCTGCTTTCGGTCCTCTTTGTCGCGGCGTTTTACGTGCTGATGAACCTGGCCGCACTGCCTTCCATGCGCGATGCCGCCACGCACGTCGCTGCCGGAGCCACAGTCCGCCTGCAACTGGTGGCCGACATTACCAGTTCTGCCTTTGGCAGCCTGGCCGGCCACATGATGGCCGCGTTGATCGTCTGGACGGCCTTTGCCTCGGTCTTTTCGCTGCTGCTCGGCTACTCGCGCGTGCCCTACGCCGCCGCCCGCGATGGCAACTATTTTCGATTTTTGGCCGCCGTGCATCCCAAGCACAACATTCCTCACCGCTCGCTTGTCGCACTAGGAGCAGTCGCCGCCGCCTTCTGCTTCTTCTCGCTGGCGCAGGTCATCACGATGCTGGTCATTACCCGCATCCTGCTTCAGTTTTTCCTGCAACACGTTGGCGTCATGCTGCTGCGTGCGCAACAGCCGGAGCTGGCACGGCCCTTTAGAATGCCGCTCTATCCGCTGCCTCCGCTCGTGGCCATGGCCGGCTTTGTCTTCTTGTTGGTATACCGCAGCCACGCCCTCGGCGGCCTGGCCGTAGCGGCTGGAATCGCCCTCTCCGGCTCGCTGATCTACCTGCTTCGCGCCCGCCGTCTCTGCCAATGGCCCTTCGCACTTTACAATCAAAAATGATGAACACTCCGACCCACGCCCAGCAATTGCTCTCGATTCTCGCCCGCTTGAGCTTCCGCCTTGGCCACTTCAAGCTCTCCTCCGGCGGCGAAAGCGACTACTATGTTGACTGCCGCACCACCACGCTTCACGCCGAGGGCGGTCGCCTCACCGGCCACGCCGTCCTTGAGCTGCTCGAAGAGCACGGCATTGTGGCCGAGGCCGTCGGAGGCCTCACCATGGGCGCGGACCCCATCGTCAGCAACGTGGCCACCGCCAGCGCCCAACGTGCCTTATCCGATCCGGCGCAATCGA
This sequence comes from Occallatibacter sp., assembly GCA_050014135.1. Classification (GTDB taxonomy): domain Bacteria; phylum Acidobacteriota; class Terriglobia; order Terriglobales; family Acidobacteriaceae; genus Telmatobacter. The sequence goes on along the minus strand of JBEKDX010000064.1, from coordinate 8,761 downwards.
AGTTCGGCGCGCATTTGCTGCACGGCTTCCTGGTGCGCAAGGCCGAGAAGGCCCACGGCACTGGCCGACGCATCGAGGGCTTCTGCCGCGAAGGCGCCCGGGTGGTGATCGTGGACGACGTCTGCACCACCGGTGCCTCCACCATCAACGCCATTGAAGCTGCCCGCGAGGCCGGAATGTTCGTCGCCGCCGTAGTCTGCCTGGTCGAGCGCGAAGAAGCCAACGGCCGCCCCGCCATCGAAGCTGTCGCGCACGGCGCACCTTTCCTCAGTCTTTTCACCGCAAAGGAAGTTCGCGCGGAACACGTAAAACAATTATCTGCCGCCAAATCCTAGCCATAACGCTCCTCACTCACAAAAAAGGCCGATCCACAAACCGGACCGGCCCTTTATTAAATCGCTAACTCGCTGCCTTGCTGACCTATCGCCCAGCGCTCCCGCTTGACGCAGTCTGCGTTCCGTCTTGATCGCTCGAATTCGACAGCAGCCGCACCTCGACGCGCCGATTCTGCTTGCGCCCTTCGGCGGTTGTGTTCGGCGCCACTTCCTTATCTTTGCCAATGCCGATCAGATAGAAGCGATGTGCGGGTATCGCATACTTCGAGGCCAGATACTGCACCACCGCATCGGCCCTCCGCTGGCTCAGATCGTAGTTATACTGCGCTGGCCCGGATGAATCCGTCCCGCCGGTCACTTCCAGTAGGAAACCCTTCGCCGAACCAAGCTGTGCAGCAAAGGTGTCCAATTGATCGCGGTCTTCCTTGGTCAGCACAGCCTTGTCGAAGCCGAAGGTCACAGCAACATTCGCCACCGGCTTGTAATCGTCCAGCCCCTTGATCACGCTCTCCAGCGAGTCAGCGCGGTTGACAGCGAAGTTGGCCGAAGACTCAGCATCGCCAGCGGCTTTGCTCGCGTTCTGCGCGTTTTGATTCGCGCTGTCTGCCGTACCCTGCGCCTGCCTTATCCCCGCCTGCGCTCGGTCGTCCACATCGTGCATCTGCCGGTTGTTGCTGGCTGTCTTGTCTTCCAGTTGATTGGCTTGGTCCACCAGAGGCGCAGTCTGGTTGCGCACATAATTCTTGGTCGCGCACCCCGTCGCGCCCGCCACCGCCAAACCCGCCGCCAAACTCATCACTCCAAACCGATACGAATTCATAGACTCATTCCTTTCTCCGCCACGCTCCTTGCCTCGCGGCATATCCGCTGACGGAACTGGCTCTTCCTCTAGTTCGCTAGAAAGCATCCTGTAGGCCAAACACAAGAACTCCGTAATACTCTGAAAATAAACATATTGCATTTATTGCTCGACTGGAACCATTCACCCCAACCATGTAATTTTTACCGGAATCGGTAAGGATTGCGTGACAGAGATCACCAACCACAGACCACCGTTCCAAAACCCGCTATCCTGAATGCACGCTGCGCGAACTCCATGGACCTCTACGAGAAAATCCGCTCACTGCCCACGCAACCCGGCGTGTACCTCTACAAGAACGCCGAGGGCACGGTCATTTACGTCGGCAAGGCCAAGAACCTCCGCGCGCGGGTTCGCTCGTATCTATTGGAGTCTTCGCAGGCCGACGCCAAAACCGGCTCGCTGATGCGCGAGGCCGTCGATCTCGACTACATCCTGGTGGGCAACGAATCCGAGGCGCTGGCCCTCGAAACCAATCTCATCAAAGAGCGCAAGCCACGCTTCAACATCTTGCTCTAGGACGACAAGAGTTATCCCTACGTCAAGCTCACGATGGCCGACCGATTTCCAAAAGTATTTGTCACCCGCCGCCTGCGCAAAGACGGCGCGGCCTACTACGGCCCATACTTTCCCGGCAGCCTGGCCTGGCGCATTGTCGAGCTGATCCATCGCAGCTTTCTCATTCCCAGTTGCAAGGTCGATCTCTCCCGCTATCATCCCCGCGCCTGCCTGCAGTATTACATTCATCGCTGTCTCGGCCCCTGCGTTGAGGAGCTGACCACGCCAGAGATTTACGCCAGCGCCGTGCGCGACGCGCAACTACTGCTCGAAGGCCGTCACGTCGAGCTGGAGCGCACGCTCACCGCGCGCATGGCCGCCGCAGCCGAAGCCGAACAATTCGAGGTTGCCGCCCGCCTGCGCGACCAGTTATCCACCGTTCACCAGCTCCAGGAGAAGCAGCGCGCCGCCACCGCCGAGCAGAGCGACGACACTGATGTCTTCGGCTATCACTTCGAGGCCGGCTCACTGGCCGTCAACCTCTTCCACGTCCGCTCCGGAAAAATCGTTGACCGCCGCGAATTCTTCTGGGAAGATTTGCCGGAACTGCTCGAAGCCGCCGCACCGGAAGAGCCTGACCAGCCAACAATGATGGGTGCCCCAGGTCCCGCTTTTGGGACCTGGGAAACGACAAAGTTGGGTGCGTGTGTCCCAGCTCCCAATTCTGGAAGCCAGGAAACGACAAAGCCAGAACCAATCTTCCACGCCGCCCAGCTTTTTTCCGCCCTCCTCAAGCAGCTCTACATCGGTCAGCAATATGTTCCGCGTTCGATCCTCGTCCCCACCGGCTTCGAGGACCGCGAGGCTCTGGCGGTGCTGCTCACCGAACGCTGTGGCCATCGCATCGAAATCGCCGTCCCGCTGCGCGGCGACAAGCGCTCGCTCGTCGATCTTGCCGGCCAAAATGCCAAGCAGTCGTACACCCAGCGCTTCCGTGTCCTGGAGCCTTCGCGCAAGGCCATTCAAGAGGCGCTCGCCGACGTACTGATGCTCCCTGAGCTGCCCAAGCGCATCGAATGCTTCGACATCTCTCACATTCAGGGAGAGGAGACGGTAGCCTCGCTGGTGGTCTGGGAAGACGGCAAGATGAACAAGCAGGCCTATCGCAAATTTAAGATCAAGACCGTCATCGGCGTGGACGATTTTGCCTCGATGCGCGAGGTGATCGCGCGCCGCTATCGCCGCTTGCTGGATCAGAACAAAGGAACCGATGTTTTGAAAGGGCACGACTTTAGTCGTGCCGAAAACGGCCTCCTATTGGAGGAAGGGGCTTTAGCCCCTGAGGGAAAGGCCTCGAAGGAACCCAACTCTCTCCCCTCCCTCATCCTCGTCGATGGCGGTCTCGGCCAGCTCCACGCCGCCGCTGAAGCCCTGGAATCTCTCGGCCTCACCACTCAGCCGCTGGCCTCCATTGCCAAGCGCGAAGAGATCATCTACCTCTACGGCAACGAAGACGAGCCCATCGTCCTCGACCGCCGCTCGCCCGTGCTGCATCTGGTCCAGATCATTCGCGACGAGAGCCATCGCTTCGCCGTCAGCTATCATCGCCAGCGCCGCACTATGCGCGACCGCGAGTCAGAGATTCTGTTGATTCCTGGCATCGGCCCGCAAACCCGCGAGCGCCTGCTTACCCACTTCGGTAGCCTGCGCGAGGTGCGCCAAGCCACCGCCGAATCGCTCGCCGCCGTCGTTCCCGGCAAAACTGCCGAAGCCATCTGGCGGCACTTCCACGAGGCGCCGCCAGCCGCTTGACATTTCCCCGTCTAAACGCAAAAGGAGGAAGCCGAAGCCTCCTCCCTTTTGCTATATTACGAAGCCGTCTGCCCCACCGCGGGTGGTTAGTCGTTGTAGTTCAGGCCTTCCAGGCCAAGGAAGACCGCGCCGCCGCCCAGCTCTTCTTCAATGCGCAGCAACTGGTTGTACTTGGCGATGCGGTCGGTACGGCTCACCGAGCCGGTCTTGATCTGGCCCACGCCGGTGGCGACGGCTAGATCCGCAATGAAGGTGTCCTCGGTCTCGCCCGAGCGGTGCGAGATCACAGACGTGTAGCCGTAGCGGCGGCCCAAGTCGATGGCCTCCAGTGTCTCGGTGATAGTGCCGATCTGGTTGAGCTTGATCAGAATCGAGTTCCCCACGCCCTCCTCGATGCCGCGCTGCAAGCGCTTGATATTGGTCACAAAGATGTCGTCGCCCACTAGTTGAATGCGGCCACCCAGCTTGTCGGTAAGAATCTTCCAGCCCGCCCAGTCGTCCTCGGCCAACCCGTCTTCCAGCGAGACGATCGGATACTGGCGGCTCCAGTTGTCGTAGAAAGCCACCATCTCCTCGCTCGTTAGCTCGCGCTTGTCGCTCTTCTTGAAGACGTACTTGCCGGTCTCCTTGTCATAAAACTCACTCGACGCCGGGTCAAGGGCAATGGCAATCTGCTCGCCGGGCTTATAGCCGGCCAGTTCGATAGCCTCGAGAATAACTTCGATAGCCTCGCTGTTGGACTTGAGCGAAGGAGCGAAGCCTCCCTCGTCGCCCACTGCGGTGTTGTAGCCCTTCTTCTTCAGCACGCCGCGTAGCGTGTGGAAGGTCTCCGCGGACCAGCGCAGCGCCTCCGAGAAGCTCTCCGCGCCGACCGGCATGATCATGAACTCCTGAAAGTCCACGTTGTTGTCGGCGTGCGCTCCGCCATTCAGCACATTCAGCATCGGCGTGGGCAACACACTGGCATTGACACCGCCCAGATACCGGTAGAGCGGAACCTCGAGGGTCTGGGCCACGGCGCGCGCGGCAGCCATCGAGACGGCCAGAATGGCGTTCGCGCCCAGCTTCGCCTTGTTCCCTGTGCCGTCAAGCGCAATCATCGTCTGGTCGATCAGCCGCTGATTCGAGGCGTCCATGCCTTCCAGCTCCGGCGCAATCACGGTCTCCACATTGGCCACCGCCTGCAAGACGCCCTTGCCCATGTAATGGCCCTTGTCGCCGTCGCGCAGTTCCACGGCCTCATGCTCACCGGTAGAAGCGCCCGAGGGCACGATCGCGCGGCCCAATGCTCCGCTTTCCAGAATCACGTCAGCTTCCACGGTCGGATTGCCGCGCGAGTCCAGAACCTCGCGGGCGCGAATAGCAACAATCTCAGTCATATCAGTCCTCATAATGCGGTGATGTAGCCGGTCGTTCAGTTTTGGACGGCGATCCACGGCAAGAATCTCTCCAGCGGCACTTTGAATCGACTTCAGAAGCTGCTGCACGTTCGCAATTTCCTCTCCGTCCCAGGGTCAAAACGGGTTGATCTCTCGCAAGGATTCTAGCAAATCGGACCGGCACGGGGAATGAAATAGCAGTCGCGGCTCCGAATCGTCACCAGCGTGGGAAGTGTGCCAGAGTGGGTTGCCTTGGTTGATTCGTGCCGCCGGAGGCACTCGTCCTAATGCCGATTATCCCACCAGGGGATGATGCGCGTTAGCCTTATTGTAGTTGAGTTAGCGCATGGCCGCGGAACCTGCCTGCGTGCCAGACGCAACTCTTTCCTCGTCGCGGGGTCTAAACACATAGCGAGTTCTTAGCCCGCACAGCGAAAAAGGAGACTTGGATGAAGCAGCCGATTCTTGTATGCGCCTGGATGTTGATGGCCACCGCCGCATTGGCAGCGCAGGAGACAGGTCAGTCTGGCTCCTACCAGGGAACCTCGACGCCGCCCCCGGACGACACTATTGTGACCACCACGACGCCCCTGGCCAAGCCTCCGGCTGGGAAGCCAGCCGCTGCCGCGCAGTATCAACTTCCTGCGCCGGCTCCGGTGCAGCCCCAGCTCGCCCCACCAGCTCCCGCCCTCAGCGCTACTGACCCGGACGGTGGAACTGTAGCCGTCGAGCAGAGCGCTCCTGCTTCACAAGAGCCAACTTTGATCATGCGCAGCTATACCGTGAATCCGAATGGCAATCCGACCGGCGATCCGGACGGCGATATCGTCCATCCGCGTCCCTTGCGCCCCGGAGAACTTCCCGAAGGAACCTCGATTCGCGTCCGCCTGCTAGGTCAGCTTTCGACAGTGAGCAGCGAGAGGGGCGAGGCCTTTCGCAGCCGCGTGGCCTCGGACGTTTTGCTGGGCGGCCAGGTACTGATCCCCGCCGGAACAGAGATTGACGGCCGTGTAGCGGAGGTCTCCAGCGGCCATACCGGCGGTCACGGCTCCATGCGGCTACAACCCGAGACGCTCATTCTGCCCGACGGCTCCCGCTTCCGCTTGCACGCCGAGATCACCGGAACACCCGGCTCCCACACCAAAGTCAGAAGCGAAGGAGTGATAGTTCCCAACTCGCGCCTGAAGAGCGACAGCATTCAATACGGCGGCGCGGTGGGCGGCGGAGCCATCACTGGAGCGATTCTAGGCGGACCGGTAGGCGCTTTGGCCGGCGGCGCAATCGGCGCCGGCGTCATCACCGCGCACCTGCTGACCAGCCATCCCCAGGCCAAGCTAGAATCCGGCGCTGCGCTGCTCTTCACCCTGACCGAACCGCTTCAAATGGCCCCAGTCACTTCCAGCGGCAACTGAGTAGCGCGTCTGGCTCGATTACCACAATGTTGCCCCGGGTCTCTATTCTGAGACCTGGAAGTTAGCCGCTAATCCGGATGGAACCGCCGCGTCTCCGTCCGCGTATCATCTTCCCAGCGCCCTCCCTCGGCGTCCAACACTCATGCAGACGTTCTCCGACACTCTCGGCCAGGTCATCCGCGCCATCATGGCCAACAAGCTGCGCTCCTTCCTGACCATGTTTGGGATCGCATGGGGTGTCGGTTCCCTGCTGGTGCTGGTGGGCCTCGGCGAAGGCTTCCGCTCCGGCCAGCACAAGGAACTTTCCCAATTCGGCAACGATGTTGTCATGGTCTTCAACGGCACCATCCCTGCGCTGGCCAACCAGCACACCGGAATGCGTCCCTACGAACTCACACTCCGCGACGAGGCGGACATGGGTCGTTTGCCTGAGGTCCGGGCCGTGACCAGCGAGCTGGCGCGCTCCGATCTCTACGAGGTCAGCCAGTGGAGCAACACCTCTGGTCACCTTTCCGGAACCGAACCCAGCTACACCGTCGTCCGCTACCTTCCCATTGCTGCCGGCCGCTATTTCGATGACCAGGACATCCGCGAGGCGCGCCGCGTCGCGTTCGTTGCATCCAAGACCGCTTCAATCCTCTTTCAAGGCCGTCCGATGATCGGAGAAACCATCATGATTGGTGGAACCGATTTCACCGTGATCGGCGTGGGGGCGCAGGTCGGACGCGGTAACAACACCTACGACGACGAGAAAATCTTCATTCCCGTCACCACCATGCTCGAGTTGTTTCCCCTCAAGGGTGACAACATCCCCCAGGACGCGCTGACCTCCATTCAATACAACCCCACCATCAAGAACGACAACATCGCCGCCGACATCGCTGTTCACAAGGTGATCGCCAAAAATCACGGCTTCGATCCTTCGCTCAAAGATGCCTTCAACGAATGGGATACGATTGAGGAGTCGCACATTATCGGCATCATCTTTACCTCGATGGACATCTTCCTGGGCGGCGTGGGTGTCGTGACCCTCGGCCTGGGCGCCGTCGGCATTATCAACATCATGCTGGTCTCGGTATCGGAGCGGACGCGCGAGATTGGCCTGCTGAAGGCCATCGGGGCCACCAAACGCAGCATCATGGCGCAGTTCTTCTGGGAGGGTCTGCTGCTGACCGGCATTAGCGGAGGGATCGGCATTGTGGCGTCGGCGGGGTTCATGTGGGTGCTGCAACTGGCGTTAACGGACAAGATGCCGGGCTGGGATCCACCGCGGCTAGTGCCGTGGTCGGCGGCTCTGGCCCTCGGGGCGCTCACCATTTGTGGCATCGCGTCAGGGCTCTACCCGGCCAGCAAAGCTGCCGCATTGGACCCGATCGAGGCCTTACGGAAAGAGTAGGAAGTGCAGCGAACAGCTGATAGCTGAAAGCTCAAAGGATTCGTATGCTCAAAGACATTCTCGCACAAGCCTGGGAGGCGATGCTCTACAACCGCCGCCGCACGGCAATCACCACGATCGGCATGGCCTGGGGCATTGCTACGGTGGTGCTGCTGCTGGCCTACGGAAATGGCTTCAGCACCGCCATCGAGACCATCTTCGCGCAATGGGGAACGAATACGATCGGCTTTTTTCCCGGCCGCACCAGCCAACAGGCCGGCGGTGACAAGGCCGGCGTAAAGGTCCGTCTCACCCTGGACGACGTCGATCGCGTCAGCGCCATGCTGCCGGAGATCACGCACATCTCGCCCACCGAGTACAAGGACGTGACTGTGCAGAACGACCTGCACACTTATACCTGGACGGTGGTCGGTTCGCGCGCCGCATACGCCGACATTATCCGGCTCGTTCCCGACCAGGGCCGCTTCTTCAACGGCGCCGAGGATCAGCAGCGCGCCCACGTATGCGTCCTAGGCTCCGAGGCCAAGACGAAACTCTTCTCCGGCAGTTGGGCGGAGGGCGAAAGCGTTCGCATCAATGTCGTCAACTTCACCGTCGTCGGCACTGAAAGTCCCAAAATGCAGGAGCCCAATGACGACACCAACCGCACCGTCTATGTGCCGTTCAACACCATGAGCGACCTCAAAGACACAACCTACCTCGACGGTGTTTGGATCGGCTATCACGGCGACTACCAGAGAATCGAAAAGACCATCCGCGAAACCCTCGCTGCCGCCCACCACTTCCGGCCTACCGACCACGATGCCGTGCATATCTTCAATCTCCGCACGCAGCTCCACCAGTTCCAGATTCTTTCCATCGCACTTCAGGTTCTCCTCTCGATCCTCGGCGCGTTCACGCTAGGCATTGCCGGCGTCGGCCTCATGAACATCATGCTCGTCGCCGTGCAGCAGAGAACGCGCGAAATCGGCATCGAAAAAGCTCTCGGCGCGCGCAAACATCACATCCTCATCCAATTCCTTGCTGAAGCTCTCGCCATCACAGGCGTGGGCGGCGTCGGCGGCGTCTCC
>JBEKDX010000063.1:0-22106 GCA_050014135.1 Occallatibacter sp. | reverse complement strand
CACCGAGATTGCCTGCTTCAACTCCCGCTCGGCGGTCTCGTAATCTTTGCGTGCATCGGCAATGCGGCCCCGCAGTTCGTGGGCGCGCGCCGGGTCGATCTTGTCGAGTTGCGCGGCCACTCCTTCGGCCTTGTCAACACCGCCGCCTACCACTCCAGGCGCGGAATAGTAGTACTCGCCCAGATCGGAGAGCGCATCCGCATTGCGGGGATTGAGCCGCACAGCCTCTTCGAACTCCGCCCGCACCCGCTTGGCCAGTGAGTAGGCGCTTACAAATGTTGCCCGGCTGGCCTTTTCGCCCAAAGCGCGCGCCAGCCAGAGGTGATTGTTCGAGTTCTGCCCATCCAGCTGGACCGCCTGCTCACAGTCGTTCACGGCTCGATCCCATTGCTCCAGCGTGAACTCGACACGGCATCGGAGGTTATAGGCTTCAGGCTTGCCGCCGGGACGAGCCAACGGATTCAGCAGCGCCAGCGCCTTGTCCGCCTCGCCGTTCTGCAAGGCCGCGTTGGCCTGGGCAAGAGAATCTCGCTCGTCCAGCGCGGATGCCGAAAGGACTGCGGCTGCCGCCAGCAGCAGCCCAACTATGACTCTCATCGCACAACCTTGATCGGGAGGCCTTCCTGCAAGGGCCGCCCGTCGACTGTTCCGGTTGCCACCATATCCCCCGCTCTGAGTCCGGAGAGAATGGCCACCTGGGTCAGATTGAGGGTTCCAGTCGTCACGAAGGTCTTTTCCACCTTGTCGTTTACCACCTTGTAGACGTAAGGCTTGCCGCTCTCCTGGCGCAGCGCCTCGCGCGGAATCGTCAAAGCATTGGCTTCGCTGGAGATCGTCACCGTCACGTTCACGTTGGTGTCCGGCAGCAATTCGCCGTTTGCATCGTCGACCTTTACCAGTACCTCGCCGACGCTGCGCGTGCCCAGGTTGATCACAGTCACCGGAATCCGCTCGATGTGCCCGTTCCAGATGCGACCCGGCTTGGCTTCCCACTTGATCTGAATCTTCTGCCCAACCTCAAGCTGCCCGATCTCCGGCTCGTCAAAGTAGGCTCTCACTCGCTCATGGCTCAGGTCGGCCAACTGCAACAACTGCTTGCCTTCTTCAACAAACTCCGTGCGCCCCGCATCAAGGCTGTAAACCGTTCCCGCCGCCGGAGCACGAACCGAGGTTTGCGCCATCACTTGCCGAGCCACGGCCAAACTGGCTTGTGCGTCGGCCAGCGCCGCCCGCGCGCGCTCCACCTCCGCCGGCGAATAGCGGCTGTGGACACTCTGGTTCGATGCTTGAAGATTGGCTTCGGCTGTCTCCAGCCGCTGCCGCGCCGCCGCCACTTCGCTGGGTGATGCCGCGCCGGCCGCGCTCAGCTTGGTCAACGCTTCCAAGCTTCTGCGCGCATCGTCACGTTCCAGCCTTGTGCGTGTTTCATCGGCCGCCGCCATCTGGCGCTCCTGCTGCGTGCCGTTGTGGGTCGCCGCTTCCAGCGCTGCCTGTGCGGCCTTAACGCCGCTCTCGGCCGTGGCCAAACGGGCACGTGCCTCGACGTCATCCAGCACCATCAGCAGCTTGCCCGCGGCTACCTTGTCGCCCGGCTGCACATACACCGCTTTGACCGTGGCCGCGATAGGACTGTGAATCTCGTAGTTCACTTCCGGCTCAACCCGGCCAGTGTTGCTGATCGTGCTTTGCAGCGGCGCGTGTTCCGCCGGGGCAGCGTGTATTTGCAAGCGTTCCCTGGTCAGGGCGCGCACCGTGAAAAACACGATAATCAGGAGAACGGCCGAACTTCTCCAAAACCAAAGCCGGACCGAATGTTTTCTTTCTTGAGTCATTCAATCAACCAGAGCCAGTATATAGGACGCAGAAACCCTCCCCAAAGCGCAAAGGAATCCTGCCGGGAGAAATTTGGCAGCCAATCCTCGGCCTCGTACAATCAAACCATGGCTGCAGAACCGCGCTACGCACCAAACTATACAGATGCCCACGCCAAAGCAGGCCTCGATTTCGCCTTCCCGGCCATCGAAACCTGGCCAAACCAGTTTCCCGGCTACGAGATCCTGATCGACGACCCGGAGTTGACCTCGGTTTGCCCCAAAACCGGCCTTCCCGACTTCGGCACACTCACCATCCGCTATATGCCCCGCCAGCGCTGCCTCGAGTTGAAGTCGCTGAAAGAGTATCTCTTCTGCTATCGCAACCTGGGCATCTTTCAGGAAAACATCGTCAACCAGGTCTTGGAAGACGTGGTCAAAGCCAGCGACCCGGTCTGGGCCGTCGTCCGCGGCGAGTTCCGTCCCCGCGGCGGCATCGGCACCACCGTCGAAGCCCGCTGGCCCCGGCCAAAGGAATAGATGGCAAGCGCGCTCCAGACCGTTCGTTCGCGCATCGGCATGAACCCTGTCATTGCCACGCTCGTGCTGCTGATCGCCCTCAATCTGCTCAATTACATCGACCGCTACATCCTGCCCGGCGAGCTCTCGCTGATCCAGCGCGAATTCCACTCGACCGACCAGCAGATGGGCGCCCTGACCACCGCGCTTTTTTTCTTCTATATGATTGCCGCGCCCCTCACCGGCTGGCTGGGGGACTGGTTTCCGCGCAAACCGCTCATTATCGCCGGAGCGGTGCTCTGGAGTCTGGCAACATTGGCCACCGCATGGGTTCACGACTATACCACCCTCTATATTCGCCATGCGTTGGTCGGTGTTGGCGAGGCCACTTTCGGAATCTTCGCTCCTGCGGTGCTCGCAGACTTCTATCCCGAACGCGACCGCAATCGCATCCTCTCCATCTTCTATCTGGCTATACCGGTCGGCGCTGCCCTCGGCTATTTGGCCGGCGGACAACTCGGTCCACGCTGGGGCTGGCGGGCGCCCTTTTTCCTCTGCGCCATTCCCGGCCTCGTCATCGCCGCGCTCTATGGCTTGTGGGGTCGCGAGCCGCAGCGGGGAGCCTCTGACCGCGTCAGGCCGGCCCACAAAGAAATCACGTTCGTGGAGTCCGTACTCGAATTCCTCTTGAAGACTCTAAAGCTCTTCACCAACCCCGCCTATCTCACCGCAACCTTCGGACTGGCCACACTCACCTTTGCGATGGGCGGCATCTCGGCCTGGGTTCCGGAGTTCCTCAGCCGCTCCGCCGGTCTGTCGGTCGGCAATGCCAGCCTGGTCGTCGGCGCCATCACGGTCATCGACGGCATCGCCGGAACCATTATCGGCGGCTGGATTGCACAGCGCTGGCTGCGCTCGAATCACCGCGCTCTCTACCTGCTCTCCTTCTGGAGCGTCGCCCTCACCCTGCCCTGCGGAGCGCTGCTCTTCTTCGGCCCCCGCGCATGGGCCATCCCCTCGCTCTTTGCCGCCGAGTTCTTCCTCTTCCTCAACACCGGCCCGCTCAACGCCGCCATCGTCAACTCCGTCTCCGCCCCGGTCCGCGCCACCGCCATCGCCTGCAACCTCTTCATCATTCATTGCTTCGGCGACACCTTCTCGCCACAGATCATCGGCGCCATCTCCGACCACTCAAACCTCCGCATCGGCTTGGGCGCAACTTTGATCTTTCTGGTCGTCTCCTGCATCATCCTTCGCGCCGGCGCGCGCTTCGCCCTGCCGCTGGAAGAGCCCGCCTAGCGCATAAAACTGGGTCTGCCCTCGCCGCTGTCATCCCGAGCGACCGGAGCAAAGCGAAGGGAGTCGAAGGACCTGCGGTTAACTGTGCTGCTTCAGCCTACAAAGCAGCACGGGAACCCCGAATCTCACTTCCCCGGCAACGTCACTTTATCCCTGTTATTCATGAACTCCCGGCCAACCCCCCTCAGGCGCAGATTCGGGTCGCGAATCGGCGGCTGACTCTGCTCAGCGTTGAAACCGCGCGCCAGCAGCGGGTTGGGCTTGAACTTGGGCGGTCCGCCGTAGAACTGCCTTGCATGGCTCACCACCATCCCCGCCCGCCCGTGCATCGGCCGCACAATCCCCCTCACATGCACGTCCATATCGCGGTACTTGCGCAACTCTCCCACATCCTCGCGATCCTCCCACAGGCTCACGATGGTGAACCGGCACCTCTCATCCGGCGTATCCGGCGTGCAAACATCCAGATAGCGCGTCCCATCCGGCAGCTCGACCACGTCGTATATATGCGCCGTGATGCACACATCCTTGTTAATGAGCTTGGTGGCTTCATCGGCCGTCACGCACGGCTTCGGCGACCCGGCAAAGCCCAGCATCGGCCAGCCCGCCGCCAACAGTACGATCCATCCCACCCGGCGCAGATTCACAGCAAGCCTCCAAAGTAGATTGCCGCAATCGTAGCGCGAAATGGGATAGATGGGAAGCGGAGAATGTTACCCTATCCAATCTAAACGGATATACATTCCAAGATAGATATACAATAAAGATGAATATACAATAGAAATGTATATCCGGAGGCGCGCCATGAAGTTCGCAAAATGGGGAAACAGTATCGCCGTTCGCATTCCCGCCGAGGTGGTCGCTAAGCTGGGAATTTCTCCCAACGAAGAGGCGCAGATCAAAGTAACCGGCAAGTTCTCCTTCGAGGTCACGCGCGACCGCCGGCGCGAGGAGGCGATCGAAAAAATGCGCAAGCTGAGATTTGTGGTTCCAGACGATTATGTCTTCAACCGGAACGAAATCTATGACCGCTAAGGCGTTCTTTGATACGAATCTCCTGGTTTATGCGCTTGCGGTTCGCGCCAGTGCGCGTTTTGATCCTCGCACGGAGATGGCCGAAAAGACGCTGAGCATCGGTGGTGTGATCAGCGTTCAAGTATTGAATGAATTCGCTGACGTTACCACTGGCAAGTTCAAGATGGAGTGGGATGCGGTCGAACAATGCCTCGAAGTGATCGATGCGCTTTGTGGTCGCGCAATCCCATTGACGGCAGAGACGCACTGCTTGGCAATCGCGATTTCCAAACGCCACGGCTTCCGCATCTATGATTCGATGATTCTAGCCGCGGCTTTGCAGGCAGGATGCACTACTGTCTATACCGAGGATCTGCAACACGGCCAGATGATCGAAGGATTGCGCATCGAGAATCCCTTCCGCTAGACGCCAATTCCCTGATGGAGCCTTCCAACGATCATCATGCCTGCGTTCTCTACCAGCCGAGCACGTAAGCGAACAGCAGCGGTGCCACAATCGAGGCGTCCGACTCGATGATGAACTTGGGCGTATTTTCAGCCAGCTTGCCCCAGGTGATCTTCTCGTTGGGCACCGCGCCCGAGTAAGACCCATAGCTGGTGGTCGAATCCGAAATCTGGCAGAAGTAAGCCCACAGCGGAACGTGCGGCCGCTGCAAATCCTGATGCAGCATCGGCACCACGCAGATGGGAAAGTCGCCCGAGATGCCGCCCGCAATCTGGAAGAAGCCGAGCGGAGTCTTGGCCGTGGTATTCGTGTACCACTCGGCCAGCTCCATCATGTACTCGATGCCGGTGCGTACGGTGTGGACATTCTTCACGTCGCCGGTGATGCAGTGGCCGGCATACATATTGCCCAGCGTCGAGTCTTCCCATCCAGGCACAAAGATAGGCAGATTCTTTTCAGCAGCGGCCAGCAGCCAACTGTCTTTGGGGTCGATCTGGTATGACTTCTTCAGGTCGCCGGAGAGCAGAATCTTGTACATGAATTGGTGCGGGAAAAAACGCTCGCCGGCCTGGTCGGCGCGCACCCACTCTTTCAGCACTTCATTCTCGATGCGCCGCATCGCCTCCATCTCCGGAATGCAAGTGTCGGTAACGCGATTCATGTGCCGCGCCAGCAGCTTGGCTTCGTCGGCGGGAGTCAAATCGCGATAGCCGGGCACGCGCTCGTAAAAATCGTGGGCCACCAGGTTGAAGACATCTTCTTCGAGATTGGCGCCGGTGCAGCAGATGCCGTGAATCTTATTCTGGCGAATCATCTCGGCCAGCGACAGGCCCAGCTCCGCGGTGCTCATCGCGCCGCCGATGGTGACGAACATCTTGCCGCCCGAGGCCAGCAGCTTGTTGTATGCTTCGGCGGCATCCACCAGCGCGGCGGCGTTGAAGTGGCGATAATGATGCTTGATAAACGAGGTAATGGACGGCATATTTTCTGTGCTTTCTCCCACACTTAAGCTACCACGTTGGTTTACTGTTTGGGCAGCGCGAACAGCCACTGCTTCAGCTTCGGCTCCTGCAATCTGCGCATTTCAGCGCAGCCGTCGATGCTCTCCAGCGCGGGCTTGAGAGCCTTGTCCGAGGAGGAAACTTTGTGCATCGAGAAGAATTTCTCCACTCTGGAGCGCGCCTCGGCGGATCCGAGTCTTTCATTCAATCCTTGTGAAGTGGAGCGGCTATTGCACTGGAGCTTTTTTCGGAAGCAGTGAGTCCAGCACCAACAGGCAGGCGCCGATGCAGACGGCCGAGTCGGCAATGTTGAAGTCCGGCCAATGATAGCTGAAGATGTGCACCTCGATGAAGTCCACCACCGAGCCGTAGGCGATGCGGTCGTGGATATTGCCCAGCGCTCCGGCCAAGACCAGCGCCAGCGCAAAGGTCGTGATCGTGATGCGGTCGCCGAGGCGGACCATCAGAACAAGGACAATCAGCGCCGCCAGCGTCGAGAAGCCAACCAGCGCCCAGCGCACCGCGTGCGGCGAGGCGGAGTCGGCGAAGAGCGAAAAGGCCGCGCCCTCGTTGGTCCAGTGAGTGATGCGCAGAATGCGCGGGATCACCGGAATGGCGCCGCCCATGGGGATGCGCAGCGCGACCCACGTCTTGGTCAGCCGGTCCACAAAGATGATCACGGCGGAAATCAGCAGCAGCCAGTGCAGGCGTCGAGGTGCGGTGAATTTCATTGGGCGTTCTCCGTGGGTGGGGGGATTTCCATTTTCGTCAGCGCCTCGGCACAGCGTGTGCATACGTTTTGCCAGATGCCGTAATTGGAAACTTCCGGCATAAAGTTCCAACAGCGGGCGCATTTGTGGCCTGAAGCGAACTGGACCTTGATGTTAGGCATATGAAACTCGCCATCTTCTCGGTACTCTACGCCACCTTGCAATCGAATCGGAGACACCGTTACCTTAGAAACATTAAGGATTTCCTTGAGTCCTGTTTCGTGCTGTAGAAGTAAATCAAGCTGGTTTCCGGTCGTAATGATTTCGATGTCAGCTTCGAGTGCCTTTCCGATTGTCTTGTCTTCGCGACACTTTTCCAACTTTCGAAGAACTTCATCGCGTACTTCAAAAATCTGCTTCCATTCCTCCAACAACTTCGCCGGCTCCTCCGAGAAAATCTCCTCCGGCTTGGGAAAGAGCGCCAGATGCACGCTCTTTTCGCGGCCTTCCACCTTGGGCAGGTAATCCCAAACCTCATCGGCGGTGAAGCTCAAGATCGGCGCGACCAGGCGCACCAGCGTCTCCGTAATCTGCCAGAGCACGGTCTGCGCGGAGAGGCGCTCTTTGCTGGCCGGCGCAAAGGTGTACATACGGTCCTTGAGCACGTCGAGATAGAAGTTGCTCAGGTCTATGACCGCGAAGTCGTTGACCGCGTGATAGACGCGATGAAACTCGAAGCGCTCGTACCAGTCGAGAATGCTTTCCGTCAGCTCGCGCGTCCGGGCCAGCATATAACGGTCAAGCGGCAGCAACTCCGTTGCGGGTACTCGATCCGTAGCTGGGTTGAACCCGTTTAGATTGCCCAGCAAAAAACGAAAAGTGTTGCGTAGCTTGCGATAGATCTCCGCGCAGCGCTGCATCAGATTCTCGCTGGCCGCCATGTCTTCGCGGAAGTCAATCGACGCCACCCATAGGCGCACGATCTCGCCACCCATGCGGTTGGCGATGTCTACCGGGTCCACGCCGTTGCCGAGCGACTTGCTCATTGCGCGCCCCTGCTCGTCCAGCGTCCAAAACCAGCCGCGGTGCTGATCGCCGCCCTCCAGATACAAGCACTTCGTGCCGTCGCCGTTCTGGAATTTCTTGTAGGTCTCGCTCAGCTCCGTGTCACTCTCGCAGACGGCAAACCAGCTTGTGCCGGAGTCGAACCACACGTCAAGAATGTCAGTTTCCTTGCGAAACTCCTTGCCGCCGCAGTGAGTGCACTTCACATTCGTCGGCAACAGCGCGGCTACCTCGGTCGTGTGCCATGCCTCTGCGCCGTGCTCCTCGAAGAGCTTCACAATTTTTGCGTTGAGCGTCGCGTCCATGATCGGCTTCTGGCATCCCTCGCACAGAAAAACCGCGATGGGCACGCCCCAGATGCGCTGCCGGCTGATGCACCAGTCGGGGCGCGTGGCGATCATGTTGGTGATGCGCTCCTTGCCCCAGGCCGGATCCCAAACCACCTTGTCGATCTCTTCGATAGCCAGTTTGCGGAAGGAAATCTCCGAGCCGTCTTCGCGCTTGATCGGCGTCTCCAGACCAATGAACCACTGCTCGGTGGCGCGGTAGATCACCGGCTTGTGGCAGCGCCAGCAGTGCGGGTAAGAGTGTTCCAGATCGCTCACGGCCAAGAGAGCGCCAGACTCTTCCAGCATCGCCACAATGATCGGATTGGCAGCCCAAACCTTCATGCCCTCGAAGGCCGGCGGCGTGCTGCGGTTCCAAGCCTCGGGGTCCACGTGGATGCGGCCAACGGCATCCACGCGGCAGGTCGGGTCGATGTTGTAACGCTGGCCGGTATAGAAGTCGTCTGCGCCGTGTGAGGGCGCCGTGTGCACCGCGCCGGTGCCTTGGTCGGCAGTGACGTAGGTGGCGTTGACGCCAAGAATCGAGCGGTCGAGGAATGGGTGCTGAAAGGTCACGTGCTCCAAAACGCTGCCCTTGAAACGGGCAATTTCCTTCGTCGCGCCCAGCTTGCAAGCGGCAGTGACGGAGGCGACCAACTCGGCGGCGACAATAAAAACTTCTTCGCTGCCTTCAAAGGCCAGCGCCACGTAATCGAACTCCGGATGAAAGGCCACCGCCATCGACGCAGGCAAGGTCCACGGAGTCGTCGTCCAGATGATCGTGGAAACCTGTTTGCCTTTGAGCGCCGGGTCAATCGCCGCCGGATCGGAGGTCAGCCGGTAGCGCACGTAGATCGAGGGGCTGGTGTGCTGGTCGTACTCGACCTCGGCCTCGGCCAGAGCGGTGCGGTCGTGGATGCACCAATAAACCGGCTTCAGCCCGCGATAGACAAAGCCTTTTTCCAGAAAGCCGTAAAACGCCTCGAGCGTTCGCGCTTCGTAATCGCGCGCCATGGTCTTGTAGGGCGCGTCCCAGCGGCCCAGACAGCCAATCCGCTCAAACTGCGAGGTTTGTAGGTCGATGTACTTCTGCGCGTAAGCGCGGCAGGCGTCCAGCACCTCAGGAGCCGGCATCTCCAGCTTTTTGCGGCCCAACTGCTCATCTACCTTGATCTCGATGGGGAGCCCGTGGCAGTCGTAGCCGGGTACATAGGGCGCGTCAAAGCCGGCCATCGTCTTCGACTTCACCACAAAATCCTTCAGCCCTTTGTTCAGCGCATGACCCAGGTGAATGGGTCCGTTGGCGTAAGGCGGGCCATCGTGCAATAGATAGGCAGGGCGGCCGCGGCCAGCTTTGCGCAGCTCGGCATAAAGCCCAAGCTCGGCCCAACGGGCCAGCCTGAGCGGTTCATTCTGCGGCAGATTTGCCTTCATCGGGAAGGCGGTTTGCGGCAAGGTTAGGGTCGCCTTCAACTGCGGTACTGAGGACATCTATACTCCCTGTGGTCTTCCGATCTGATTCATTCTTTAGTGTAAATGGCGAAGACGAGATTTCTTCGGTAACAACTGCCGAGTTGGTACGTCTATTATTTATGGGAAACCCGGCCATGCTGGAATATGAGACTTTGGATTGTGAGACCCACACGGGCAAGCTGGACAAGACACAAACGGGTGGCGTCAAGCATAATAGGGAGATGGGCTTGAAGACGGAACCACCACCGTTTGGACAGCTAATCAGACGCCCAGAGGCAATAGAACCAGAAGCAACGATGGCCAACGATCCGCTCAACCAAATTGGAGACCCCTCAGATGCCGCAGCCAAGACGGACGGCTGCGAGCTCGACCTCTCCTTCGGCGTTCCCGTCGAAGATAAGCCCATCTGGACCAATCTTTACGATAGCATTCGCGACTTCTTTTTCCCGCCAAAGCTTCCCCCTCTGGAGCTGACTTCTACGTCCATTCCGGTGCCAGACCGCATGGCGGTCAAGCCGAATCCGTGGGCTATCGGCATCTCGACCAGCATCAACCTGACAATCGTGCTGGTTCTACTTTTCTTTGTAGGCAAGAAGATCATCGATACGGCTAACAAGAAGGCCATGATTGTGACGCCGGTCGATGTGGCCACCGATTACATAGCTCCCAAGGCTGACTCTGAAGCAGGCGGCGGAGGCGGCAGACACGACAATATGGAAGCAATCAAGGGCAGGACTCCTCCGCGCGCGAAGCCTCTGGATATCGACCCCAAGGTGATCCAGGCGCCGGTTCCCACAATCGACGTCCAAAACAATATCATCATTCCCGACAACCCAACGCTGCCGAACTTCGGTGTCTCGAAATCTACGAACGTCAAGCTGGATTCGGGCGGAAACGGAACTGGATTGGGCATGGGCAATGGAAAAGGAAATGGCCTTGGCGATGGCATTGGTGGCAATATCGGCGGAGGGGTATTCCACATTGGAGGAGAAGTTTCTGCCCCCAAGCTTATTTTCGCGCCGGAGGCTGAGTTTTCTGACGAGGCGAGGAGAGCCAAGTATCAAGGCAAAGTCCTGGTTGAGATCATTGTCGACGCACAGGGGAATCCACAGAACCCGAGGGTGATGCGCTCGCTGGGCATGGGGTTGGACGAACAGGCCCTCAAAGTTGTATTGAAGTACAAGTTCAAGCCTGCGATGAGGAACGGTAAGCCGGTTGCGGTTTGGCAACCCGTCGAGATCGACTTCCACCTCTATTGATGGCTTGCGACGGTTTGAGCATCAAGAGCGAAGTGCACACGCGCTTCGCTCTTTTCATTTTTGAGGCAGGGGATTGTCAAGCGACAGCTCTCCTGTTCATGCCATTTCCGTGAAGCGATCAGGAGAGAGTAAAACCGCAGGGGGAGGGGTTGCGGCTTTTGCGTCACAGCGGTCTTTGCCGCTTCGGATGATGAAAAGGGCCCAGATAAACTGCAGATAGAGGAAAGAATGGTGCGCCCGGAGAGAGTCGAACTCCCGACCTACTGGTTCGTAGCCAGTCGCTCTATCCAACTGAGCTACGGGCGCACGGATGGTTTCAAGCGAAACCATAAACAGAATATCAGTATTTTTCCGGCGGCGCAATCACTTTCCGAGCGAGCAAAACCGCTTGTTGGGGACTTCGGGCGAAGGTAATCCAGGAGAATTTCAGGCTGCCTGCTCCGGAAGTGTCTGAGGCGCAATTAGGGGCAGCGCCCCGCCAATCTCCAGCCCCGCCTGGCGCACCAGCTTGGTCACGGCTGCGGCGTTCAGCCGAGTAGCGTCGTACTCCACGCACAGTGTGCCGGCAGCGCGGTCAAAGCTGAGCCGATGAATGCCGTAGACCTCGCGGATGTTGGCCAGCGCACGGGTCACCGCATCGATATTCGAAGGCGGCGCGGAATAGCGAAAGTGAATCTCCACCGTGGTCATAGGAAGATAATAGCAAGGCCGGGGCCTCACCGCGCTTCGCAAGCCTCCCGGCGCGGAAACGGGCGCACCTTGAAGACCGCTGGACGCTGTCGCTCCAGCCAGAGGTCATGGTTCATCTGCATTTTCATCCAGAAGTCGGGCGAGGTACCCAGGGCCGCCGACAGTCGCAACGACGTGTTCGCGGTA
Organism: Occallatibacter sp.; assembly: GCA_050014135.1. Lineage (GTDB taxonomy): Bacteria > Acidobacteriota > Terriglobia > Terriglobales > Acidobacteriaceae > Telmatobacter. The sequence goes on along the minus strand of JBEKDX010000063.1, from coordinate 10,287 downwards.
ATGCCTGTATGTCCATTCAGGATTCGCGACAGATGGGCGCGGGTTAGGCCCAGCCGCGACGCCGCCTCAGAAACGCTCAACTCCCCCAGATAGTCGCGCAGAACTTCGCCGGGATGTGCGGGATTGAAGATCATTTCGTTTCTCCTTTCAATGGTAGTCCAGATAATCGACGAGAATCACATCGGTTCTCTCGAACGCAAAGGTAACCCTCCAATTGCCGCTTACCCAGATGGACCAGTGATGTACAAGACTTCCGCGTAGTGGATGCAGGTTATAACCTGGCGAGTTCATATCGTCTGGCACAACGGCCGCATCCAAAGCCGACAGTAGAATGCGTAGTCTGGCCGCGTGTTCCGGCTTGATTCCCGCCTTCGATCCCGTCTCCGCGAACTTCTGCAAGCCTTTGTGACGGTAGCTTTTGATCACTCGTATAGTGTATGCGCACACTATACGAAAAGTCAAAATGAGTGTTTACAGACCCTTCAGGTACTCGCGAATCTCAGGGCTGGTCCAGTCCTGCGCGCCGATGAACTTGCGCCGGATCACGCCCTGGCGGTCGATCAGGTAACTCTCCGGCCACATCTCGGAGTGGTAGAGCTTGGCGGCCTTCTGCTCCGGGTCGCGGACGGTGATCAGGTCCACGTGGCGGCGAACAAGAAAGCTGCTGTAGGCCTCTGGGTCTTCATCGATGCTGACTGCCACTACAGCGAGACCGGGTTCGTCATGGTGCAGTTGGAGCAGAGAGGGCAACTCCTCGATGCAAGGCGCACACTGACTCCACCAAAAGTTGAGCAGGACGACGCGGCCCCGGTAGCTCGCCAGGTGAACGGACGTGATACCGTCAGAGACGGTAAAGTCAGGCGCGAGCTGGCCGGTCTGGGCCGGATGCGTACCGCGGTCACAGCCCGGCGTCAGCGCTAGCGGCGCGAGCAAAGCGAGAGTGAGAAACCGAGTGAGGCGCACATCCTTATAATACGGAGCGAGAGCCCGCAACGAAAGGATAACGAACGATGGATTTCGACCAGACGGAGCCGGAGCAGTTCATGGAGCTGACCGTCATCATTCCGGCGCGCAACGAGGAAGACTGCCTGGCCGCCTGCCTTCAATCGCTCGTGAGCCAGTCAGAGGCTCTCTTCGAGCTGGGCCGCGACTGGGAACTGATCGTGGTGGACGACCACTCGACTGATCAGACCGCCAAGATTGCTCATGGTTTTGCAGGCGTCACGGTACTCGAAGCCCGCCTGCTCGAACCGGGATGGACCGGCAAAAACAATGCCCTCTGGACGGCGGCGAAGCAGGCGCGCGGCCGTTGGCTGCTCTTCACTGACGCCGACACGATTCACGAGCCGGGAAATCTGCATCGCGCGATGCATGAGGCCGCCAAGCATAAGGTAGGCATATTGAGCTACTCGCCGCGGCAAATTGTCAGGGGCCTGGCGCAGCGCACGCTAATGCCGCTGGTCTTTTCCGAACTTGCGCTGGCCTATCCGCCGGCCCGTGTCTCCGATCCTAATCAGCGCATCGCCGCTGCCAACGGGCAGTTTCTGCTTGTTGAGCGCGAGGCCTATCGCCGCCTAGGCGGCCACGCCAGCGTAGCAGATAAGTTGCTCGAAGATGTGGAACTGGCTTTCCTGGCCAAGCGGCGCAAGGTCGGTCTGCGCTTCCGTTATGCCGACGACGCGGTCTCCGCGCGTATGTACCGCACCACGGCGGCGATGGTCGAGGGATGGACCAAGAACCTGGCTCTGCTCTTCGCGAATTGCCTGCCACTGGCCGTCTGGCGCGCGCTCGATATTCTGTTGCTGGCGGCGCTGCCGGTGCTGGTGGTCTGGCTGTGGAATGCGCGCTTCGGCATTCATTCGCTGCAATGGCTTGGCGTGGGCTGGGTACTGGCTCTGCTGTGGGTGCGCAATCTCTTTCGCTTCTATGGCCGGGTTGCCAAGTCCAATTTTTCCTTTTTCGATTGTGCTCTTGCGCCGCTGGGCCTGCCGCTTTTCGTCGTGCTGCTTTATCGCAGTTGGTTCCAGCACCACATTCTGAAACGCGTAAGTTGGAAGGGCAGAAGCTATAAAGCTTGAACGCCTTTACTGTGAAGAGGCAGCCGGAGGAGTCGTAGCCTCGCGCACCAGCACTGCAAAGCGCGGAAAGGCAAAACTGCCTTGAGCGTCGTCAATCACGTTCAACTGACAGAGATAGGAGCCGGGCTTGAGTCCGTTGAGCGGCACATCCAGCTCGATAGCCACTGCGTCGCGCCCCTCCACATTGATTGCCTTGGCCACGACCAGCGGCGTCTCATAGACCTTCGTCGAACCTTGAATCATTTCCAAGCTGCTTAGCAGGCGAATTCCCGGCTTGCTTCCTTTGAGCTGGTTATCAGCCGGTTTTTCGTGCGCTGGTGAGTAGATTTCATAGAGCAGATAGAGGTGCTGGTCACGGCGAAAAACGTGGCTGATGTTCGGCACATACTCCTGCCCGCCGCGCACCAGTGGGCTGCTCTTCTTGCTTGGCTGGCGCAGCGAAGAGAGCAGGATCGAACTCACTTTGAGCGGCGCTTTCTTCATCTCCGGCAGCGTGATCTCAGCTTCGAATGATCCCATTTGCCCGGTCTGATTCTCGCGCACCACAAACTTCAAATGGTATTTGCCCGGCGGCAGATTGAAGCTGGTAGTGTACTGAATGTTTTTCTGCCGCGCCTGCAAGCTAGGGTCGAGATCGAGCTTGACGGTTTCACGCGCCGAGCCAATAGGGCGCTTGGCCTCGTCAATCACCGTTCCGATAATATCCAGCGTAGCCTTGTCCTTGTCGCCTCCTTTGACAAAAGGAATCTGCGAGCCGGGCACGATCAGCGAGACCGGCACAAAGAAGCGGTTCTCGTCGAGGCGGAAGTAGAGCGCGTCGAGATACACAGCCATGTCGGTGGCCGGTAAGTCGCTGGCTAACTCCTCATCTAACTCTTGCTCGCGGTCCTGCTTGCCGGCGTGCTGAAAGTCGGCTGGCGCATAGTAGCCAGGACGGTATTCCAGTTTTACGCCGGGCCGGTTGATCTTGATCGTCAACTTGCGATAGCGCCCATCGCGCGCCGGATTCAAGCTGTGAAAGCCGATCGCGTAGTAAGCCGATGTATCGCGCTGCACCTGCGCGAAGGCCGGAGAAAAATCATTGGAATCAAGAAACGCTTTGCCGCCCGTCTCGGTCGAGAGCGTGCCCATCACCTCCTGAGTGGCGAAGTTTGCGTTCATGTTGTTGGTAAGCGCGCCGCCGTTGTAGGCGCCCGTCCCGCGCAGGCTCCCCGTCGATGCGTCGCCCAGCGGCGAGACAGCCTGCAAGCCGCGCGTGTCCACGCTGTAAATTGCCAGATTGGCGCGCACCGCTGCGTTGATGGCAGATCGCAGAGAAGCCTGGTTCTCGATGCCATCCCGCGAAATGCCGCCGGAAAAATAAAGCAGTGACTTTTTCTCTGTGATCTTTTCCAGTGACTTGGCCACGGATCTCAGTGCAAAGAGTTCGCGGTCGGTGTTCAGGTCGTTGTATTCGCTTTCGTCGGGCGTGTAACCTGTGGTATCTTCCACCTGATTCGAGTTAGCGGTCGCGCCCTGTTGAAAACCCTCGCCCTCGGTCCCGTTGTAAACTCCGACTTCATTGATCAGCGCGTTTTTGTCTGCGGTAAAGTCCTGGTTAACCTTGAGCGTATCGCCCAGCGAGATCAGCGCCACCAGGTCGGCGGGTTGCAGCTTCGTACGCAGAAAATCCTGTGCCGCCGCGACACTGCGATCCAAGTCCTCGGGCTGCATCGAGGTCAGATCGAAAAACATGACAATAAGACGGTGATTGCGCAGCTCCTCGGGACGGGCAACGACAGCGGCCTTATTGCCATTGCTCGCCGCCAGTCCGCTGATAGTAGCCTCATTGACCGGCACGGCCATCTCCACGCTTTCAAAATCAAAAGTCGAGATTGGCTGCTGCTTGCCGTTCTCGTAGATCGTGAAGTCGCTCTGCTTGAGCCCGCGCACCAAGTCTCCGGTCTTCGTGTCGCGCGCCACCACGTTGGTCAGCACCAGCTCGCCCTTCATCTTGAGTACGAAGACATGATCCGGCGCCTGCACGGCATTCGAATCCTGGGTCCGCGCGGATGTCGGGTTTTGCGCCGAGGCCTGCGCATAACTCAGCACCGGCCACGCGCCCAGCGCCGCCATTGCTACTCCGGCCTTTTGCACCCAACGCTTCATGAATTCCTTCCCGTGCTGCCTTGCTAACTCCGCTAACTCGCGCGCTGCGCAGCTAACTCCGTTGCTTAACTAAAACCTGAACCGCCCCGTAAACTGAATAGCCCTCATGGAACCTGCCGAGATAACCTGCCCGGCGGTCGGCGAGGCCAGGTTGGTATCGACGCCGGAATACTGCACGGTGTTGAAGACATTGTTGGCCGTGGCGCGAAACTCCATGCTGCGCGTGTCGCCCAGCTGCATCGTCTTCGAGAGCGACATATTGTTCTGAATAATTCCAGGCCCGGCAATCGAGTTACGCGGAACATTGCCGTATGGATAGTTGAGGGCGCCTGACACGGGCTGCGTAAATGCCGCAGGATTGAACCACTCATTCTGCGAGCCAGCGCCGGAAGTAACCGAAATGCCAGTGTAATTAGGGCGCTGCGTACCGGCGGTATTGTTGACCGCATCGGAACTCGTAGCCTGATAACTCGGCGTGAGCGGTGTGCCGGTGGCAAAGGTAAAGCTGCCGGAGATGGAAAATCCCTCCAGAATATGCGAACCAACTCCACTTGTAACCCATAATTTATCCTTGCCGAAGGGTAACTCGTAAAGATAAGTTCCGCTGACCTTGTGACGCACATCGAAACTGGAGTTACCTTCCTCTGCGCGCAAATCCTGCCAATTTTGCGCGACCACGGTCGAGGTCCCGCCCACCGATCCGGCATTATCAATAGAGTGTGAGTACTGGTAGTTGGCGCCGATTGAGATTCCCTTGCTCAGCCGCTTGTTCGCGCGCACCGAACCTGCGTTGAATTTCGAATACGCCGCCGACTGCTCGTAGTTGAAGTCCGGGCTGGTCGAGGTTGCGCGTGGCGCGCTGGTGATATCAAGATGATTGCCCTTCGAGCCGTTGTAACCCAGGTTCAGCACTATGCCCCATGGCAGCGTCTTCTGTATGTCGAGGTTCCAGGCTTGCACATAAGGCAGGTGGTAATGCGGATCAAGCTCGTAACTGCCGAGTGTATTCGGCATCGAGAATCCATGGGCTAGTGTAAAGCAACTTGCGTTCGACAGGCAGGCTGTACTCGGCTGGCCGTGCGCATTCGCCTCTTTGTTGGTCTGTTCGTTGACAAACGACGGTTGGTCGGCAATCGGCTGGCGCGCCATTGCCGTTGCGAAAGTGGCGTACTGACTAACCGTGTAATTGATGCCGTAGCTGCCCCGTAACACAATTTGCTTGGGCAGCTTCAGCGCCAGTCCCAGACGCGGCGCAAAAGCGGTGCGGAAGGGAAATATCAATGAGTCGGGCAACCTGCCGCTCGATGAACTCCCTCCCGGCGCAACTTCATCGGGCGTGCCGGTAAACCCCGCTCCCGGATCAGTGTCTACCATGCCCAGGCGGTCATACTTTTCCGTGTAAGGCGCAAAGAACTCGTAGCGTAGGCCATAGTTGAGAGTGAGATTGGTCCGCACACGCCAGTCGTCAGTCGCGTAAGCGTCCATCACGTTATCGCGCAAATAGCTCTTGCCTGCGGTCGCGTCGATTGTGGTTGACACCGGCAGCCCAAGCAGAAAATCCGCCAGCGACGAGCCGGTTGTCGGGTCCTGCGCAGAATCCTCTGTGAAAAGGCCCGTAAAGGCGAAGGTTCCGGTGGCATTCGAGCCGCCAAGAAAGTCGCGATGCACGCGCCGATAGTCGCCGCCAAAGCGCAGGTTATGCTTGCCGCGAATCCAACTCAGCGTCTCGGACAATGAGATAGTCTGCGAGAGTGAGAAACTTGGCTGCTGCTCGTTCAGTCCCTGGAGGCTACTGAGCACTATATTGGGCAGGCCATAATTGAGCGGTGAACTGTCAGTTCCCGAAATGCCAAGCCCGTTTGTCCCGTTAGCAATATCTGTCTTGTTAGTGAAATAATTCGCACTCTGGCTAGTAGTGCGATTCCAGTTAGCGTTGAAGATATTAGTTATTTTCTGGTAACCAACCGTATATCCTGCCTGCACGCTGTCTGAGTTAGTTGAACTCTTGCCTCCCAACTGCGGAAAGATATTGACATTATCCGAGGCCGAGTCACTCCAGTTGTAGTTGAAGTTGATGCTCTGGCGCAGACCCTGATTTTGCGATCGCCGTCCGCCGCCTCGGCCCGCGCCGAGCAATGTCGCGTTCTTTCCCAGGCTGCGCATATAGCGCACCCCGGCCTGCGTCGAGTTAGACTGCGCGGTGGTCAGCAGATGATAGTTCTGCGCGTAGCCAGGAAGGTTCGGCGCGGGGAAGAACGGTTGGCAATTCGTTCCGCTCGAATAGGGATTAGGACAAGTCAATAGCCAGGTAGCTGACTGCACAATCCGCCCGCCCGTTCCGCTGGGGATGGTGTTGTTGGAGAAAGGCTGATTCGTCGTCGGGTCATAAATCGTAGGAAGTCCAGGAGCGTTGAAGTCACCCGTCCGTTCGTCGACCGTCCCGAAGGCAGGATTGCCGTCTGTCGGCACCGTCGCATACTCATCCAGCGGATTTGAACTGCGTGTCCCACTGAGTGTAAGGAAGACCGCATCCTTGCCGCTCGGCTTGGTCACTCCCGGCAGATAAGGCGCGCTCATGAACGTAATGCCGAATCGATTTGACCCCGAGGCTGGTTGCTGCTGCGATTGCCCACGCAGCGAGAACGGCTCCGCATTGAGCGCCGAGTTGCTGCCGATCCAGAAGATGGCCCCATGTGGCTGGCCGGGGTTGAAGCCGCGGAAGTTGCCGCGCCCGCCGCCGCCAAAGCCGCCGCGCCCGCCCATGCCACCGCCAAAGCCGCCGCCGAAGTTCCCTCCGCCCTGCTGCCCGCCCGGCAAACCGCCCTGCGCGCGTATCGTCTCGATTGCATCGCGTATGCGGTCCGTGTCCAGGCCAGCCAGCGGACTGACGGATCCAGACTGGCCGCTGATGGCCACCGAGTCGCCTCCAAAATCAGAGTTACCGGCAATCGAAGGCAGCGCCGCGCCAGCGGAGCCAGACGCATCCGGCAATCCCGCCTGAGTGTCTGGAGTCAGCGTGTTCATCAGGTTCAAATTCAACGCGCCGCTGCCGAGCAGTTGCTGGATGGCCTGCCCGCTAACCGGCTGACTCGCTGAATCACTCTCTTGCTGCTCGACCACCCTTGAAGCCAGCACCAGTTCAAAATTCACTGTCTGGTCGTGGCTCGCCGCGTTGAGCACCGCCTCTCTTGCGCCCGGCGCGAAGGCTGCGAACTGCGTCTTGACAACGTAACGGCCATTCTGCGTTAGGTTCATCGACCAGGCGCCCGTAATGTCGGTGGTTGTCGAGAAGCGTTTGCCGCTGAGCGTGTTCTGGGCGGTAACGGTCACGCCGGGCAGGGGAATGTTCCCGCTTTTGACTACGCCATGCACTCTTCCGCCGGGCAGCGGCGCCGGTGCGGACAATTGCGCCTGTGGCGCGGAGGCGCTCTGCTGCGCAGTTGGTTCAGCGCTGGCAAGCGTACTCACCGGCGCAACAGGCTGAGTTGCTGGCGTTGCCGGTAGCTGGGCCAGAGAGGCTACTTCGCCTGCCACAAAGAATCCCACAACAACCGCCCACTCCATGGCTTCTAACCGCATTCACGCTCCCGTTATTTTTCTTTCGTACTCACTCAGACGGCTGATTCGCCGCAAAGGTTTACGCTCTTTTGTCTTCACGCATACCGAGTGCCGGCCTGCGGGTCGTCTTTGCGACCATGTTCACAAGTGGGTTATTAGAGTATCTTCGCTTGGAACAGTCACGCAGATGGATTCTTGGGGGCAGTCAGCAGTTGATTCTATATCGAGAAGCCGATTTTGGACCCAGTCCGGCGCAGGAGAGTGACGAGGATCGCTTCCGCTATTCCCCATACTGAAGACCGGAAGTTGAGCTCATCTCACAGATCAGTTTCGAGTTGAGTCATATCAGCGGGCAAATCAATGTCAATCTCGCCACCCGGAAACGGCAGCGCAACCAAAGCGCACGGTGGCTGCATCAGTAGGGAGCGCGCGCCCTTGTCGCCATGGAGCGCTCGCAGCTCGGCAAAGACCTCGCGGGGAAACACTGCGGGAATGCCAAGGATGCCTTTATAAGCCGAGGCCACAATAGCCGGCGCTGCTTGCGCACTAAATACCTCAAGCATCGCGCGCAGATGCTCGGCCGAAAGTCGAGGCTGGTCGCAGGCAAGTATCAACACGCCGCCGAGGTGCGGCGCAGTGTCTTCAAGCGCAGCAAGACCCGTCTGAATCGAGGTCGAGATCCCCTGCTCCCAGGCGCTGTTGATGACGGGGATGAAATTGCTCAATCGAACCGCCTCGCGGATCAGTTCGTGATAAGCGCCGAGCACCGTGATCACGGGAGCAGCCCCGGCCTCGTTAGCCAGACGGATCGCGCGCTCGATCATCAATTCGCCGCCGTGCATGAGCAGTTGTTTGGGCTGGCTCAGGCGGCGGCTGGCTCCGGCGGCAAGTACAATGGCAGCGACAGTCATCGGTCCCAGTTTACCGGGAAACCGGTCCCATCGAGCGCATTTTCAACCCTGACAGACAAAATATCGGAGCGCCGGTGCCCATCGATGTGTGAGGTTTGAGCGAGAATAGTTTCATGACTGATCTCCAGCGTATCTTCGAACTGTGGCGTGAATTGGAAGCTGAAGGGGCGGAGTACGTTCTAGCCACGGTCATCGCCGTTGAGGGGCCCAGTTATCGCAAGCCCGGCGCATATATGCTGCTGGCTCCTGACGGCCGCCGCGCAGGCACCGTCAGTGGCGGCTGCCTTGAAGCCGAGGTTGCCCGCCGCGCTTGGTGGCATACTGCCAATGGCCCAATCATACAACGCTATTCCACCGTTGAAGAGGACGGCGATCATCCCTATGGTTCCGGCTGTGGCGGCGTGGTCTGGCTGCTATTGGAGCGCCGTTCAACCGCTGCTCCGCTGCTGAACGCGCTGGAGCAAGCCTTCCGGCGGCGCGTGCCGATAGCAGTGGCGACCATTCTGGAAGGCGAGCAGATGGGACGGCGCGCGTTTGCAGGCCTTGGCCCGGAGCAGATGACGGACCCTTCGTTCAGCGGATCCGATCCGCTTCAAAGCTTTGCGGAAGCGGCGCTGGCAAGCAGTTGCCCAAAGGAAACCAAGCTCTCAATTGATGGAACGGATGTGCGCATTTGCGCCGACTTCCGCCCCGCCCGGCCCGGCCTGTGGATCTTTGGAGCAGGCGACGATGCCCAGCCGCTGCTCGAGTTGGGAAAGGCATTGGGCTGGTATGTCACTGTTGCCGACGGGCGATCTCAACTCGCCACCCACGAACGCTTCGCTTCCGCTGATGAGACTCTTCTCCTGCCAGTTGGAGAAATATATGCGATCAAATCTGCCGAGATGCCGCTGGCGTTTGCCAATCTGCGCTCGCAAGATGCCGCCGTGGTGATGAGCCACAGCTTTGAACAGGACTCACGCGCCCTGGCCTCGCTGCTGGCGCTTGATGCTGGGCCTGCATACGTTGGCGTGCTTGGACCGCAGCGCCGGACTCGCGAACTACTCGCTGAAGCCGCTCGTCTGCTCAATCTGCCTGCCGATTCAAATTCCTCAAACAGTGCCTGGGTCGAACGCAGGTTGGCGGAACTCCACGCCCCCACCGGCCTCGATTTGGGCGCGGAATCACCGGAGACTATCGCGCTCTCAGTCGTTACAGAGATCCAGAAATCTCTTACCGGAGCCACGGCACTGCCGCTCAGCGAAGTGCGCGGCGGTGCGCCGGCAATTCGCCGTTAAGCCCAACTGAAGCCGCTCTGCTTGAGTGGCAGAGTGCGAATTCTCTTTCCCGTAGCAGCAAAGATGGCATTGGTTACCGCCGGCAAAATCGGCGGCAGCGTTGGCTCACCGAGGCCAGTCGGGGCGTAGTCGGTCTTGCGCCAGTAGACCTCGATCTTCGGAACTTGCCTCATGCGCATCAGCGGGTGGTTATGGAAGTTCGACTGCTGGATCTTGCCATCGGCCAATGTGATCTGCTGCGCCAGGTGGCCCATGCCTTCCATGATGCCGCCCTGCGCCATGCTCTCTGCCGCTGCGGGGTTGATGATCTGGCTG
>JBEKDX010000062.1:0-14275 GCA_050014135.1 Occallatibacter sp. | reverse complement strand
GCTGGATCACGGTCAGTCCCACGCGCGAGGCCGCGGCCAGCGCCTCGCGCATGACACTGTCTTTTAAGATCGGCAAGCCGTCGTCCGAGACAGCCACGGCTCCGGCGGCCTTCAGCGCGACGTAGTCGTTCACCACTTCACCTTTAGACCCGCGCGTGGCGGCGGCAATCGGGAAGACGCGCACCACGGCTCCGCGCTCCGGGGCCTGCATCCAGCGCGTCGTCTCCGGCGAGTCGTTCACCGGCGACGTGTTCGGCATCGCGGCCACCGAAGTGAATCCGCCCGCGGCCGCGGCAGCCGTTCCAGTGGCGATCGTCTCCTTGTGCGTCTGCCCCGGCTCGCGCAGGTGGACGTGCATATCGATGAGGCCCGGCGCGACGGTCAGCCCCGTCGCATCGAGAACTTCCGCACCGTCAGCAGCTTTGAGCTTGCCCGGCCCGGCGATCTCGGCCACCCGCCCGTCCTTGAGCAGAATGTCCTTGAGCGCATCGACCCCGCCCGCCGGATCGATCAGATGGCCGCCACGAATAATAAGAGCCGTCATGCGCGGCCTCCTTGGATGCTCGCCGTCAGCGCCCGCTCGACGACGGCCATGCGGATGGCGACGCCGTTCGTGACCTGTTCGAGGATCGCTGACTGCGGGCCGTCGGCGACTCCAGCGGTGATCTCCAGGCCGCGAATGATCGGGCCGGGGTGGAGCACGGTGGCCATTGGCGCGAAGGCGGCCAGGCGCGGGCCGGTGAGCTGGTAGGCAGCCTTGTACTCCTCCAGATCGAGTTGCAATCCGGCCAGCCGCTCGGCCTGAATGCGCAGCATCATCACGATCTGCGACTGGCGCAGCGCCGCCTCGAAGTCGCGGGTGATTTCGATTCCGGGGCCCCCAGCGACGGGTCCTTGTCGCTGGGGTGGGATTCCCGGCCCAGCTTGCGCGGCCAACTCGGGCAGCAACTCCTTTGGCCCGCAGAGCAGCACGCGCGCGCCCAGCCGCGGCAGCAGCAGCATATTGGAGCGGGCAACGCGGCTGTGCAGGATGTCGCCGGTGATCGAGACCGTAACGCCGGCCAGCGTCTCGGCTGTGACCGTTGTGACGCCGGGACGCAGGTGAGCCAGTATCGTGCGCAGATCGAGCAGCGCTTGCGTCGGGTGCTGGTGCATTCCGTCGCCGGCGTTGAGCACCGGGAGTCGAGTGGCCGATTCCAGCAGCCAGGCCGCGCCGGAGCTGGGATGACGCAGAATGATCGCCTCGGCGCCCAGCGCGCGCAACGTCAGGCCGGTGTCTTTGAGCGTCTCGCCCTTTTCGATGCTCGAAGATTTGTCGCTGACCAGCGTGGTATCTGCGCCCAGGCTCTTCGCGGCCAGTTCGAAGCTGGTGCGGGTGCGCGTCGAGGACTCGTAAAAAAGCAGTGCGACGCGGCGCTTGGCCAGGATGCGCATACGCGTCAACGGGTCCTGATTCTCCAGAGCCGTGGCGCGGGCGAGAAGATGGCTCAGCGACTCCAGTGTCAAGTGATCCAGCGAGAGCAGCGAGCCGGGATGAAATGGGAACGGCGATGCGGCGACGGGCGGCGTGGCGAGCGTGCGGCGGGCTGGTGCGACGGTCTGAGTCATGGGTACAGCTTCTAGCTTCTAGCTAATAGCTTCTAGCGAAAGGCTTCTAGCTAGCGGCTAGAAGCTAGTAGCTAGAAGCTGTCTTTTTCAATCCACTCGCTCGACCAACTGAACCTGCTCGTCGTTGTCGACCTCGCAGAACTTGACCTCGATGATCTCGCGGCTGCTGGTGGGCACGTGGCGGCCCACGTAAGTGGCTTCGATGGGCAGCTCGCGATGGCCGCGGTCGATCAGCACGGCCAGTTGCACCCGGCGCGGACGGCCATGATCGAAGAGCGCATCGAGCGCGGCCCGGACCGTCCGGCCGGTGTAGAGTACATCGTCGCACAAGATCACATCGCGGCCCTCGACGTTGCAGCCGATGGCGCCTGGGGTGACCACAGGACGCGCGCCCGCTGTCGAAAGGTCGTCGCGGTAGAACTGAATATCGAGCACGCCGGTATCAACCGGGCGCTTCTCGATGCCGGAGATCAGCTTGCCCAGCCGCTCGGCCAGCGGAATGCCGCGGCGCTTGATGCCGACCAGGGTCAAATCTGTGCTGCCGTTGCTCTTTTCCACAATCTCGTGGGCCAGGCGCACCAGGGTACGCTCGATCTCCGAGGCGGACATCAGCCTGCCCTTGATGCGCAGAGCTGGCGTGCTTGGGGTTTCGTTCATGGCTCTTCTCTCGCGGCCTGTCATTCGCAGCCCGTCTCTCGCAGGATGATAGAAGGCTTCCATGCCTGAGAGCAAGTTGTGGAGAAACAGGGCGGAATCCGGGGCATCCATCGTCCTGCTGCTAAACCTGGGGCCGGCGAGCGCGGGCCAGCATACGCGCTCCCAGCGCGCCGCCGATCACAGCAAAACCCAGCAGAAAGCCGGTATTGAAGATCAATCCGAAGGTCTCGAAGCCGGCATGACCCTCCGGCGTGAGCATCCAGCTTCGCTGGAACTGCATTTGCGCGCTGTCTGCAAAGCCCATCTGAGCGGCCAATTGCTGGCTGGCCTCGACGTAGGCCTTCCATCCGGCGTCGATCTGGCTGGACTGGTGGAAGACAAAGCGCTGCACGAAAAGCATGAGGCTGCTGACGCCAAAGGATAACCAGCCAGCCAGCAGGCCGGTGACCAGTCCGATGCGCGCGCCGGCTCCCAGCGTGATCCACGCCGAACCCTCGCTGCGCAAATAGAGCACCACTGCACAAGCTGCAGCCGCAGTCATCCAGAAGATCCCCATGCGACCGGTCGGCGATGCATCGCTCGACAGCACCCCGGCCGGAATCGCCACCAGCAGAGCCGCGCGCAAGGCCGGCTTCCAATCGACACTGCTGGCGTCGCGCACGGCCTCATCCCAACGCTCGGGCGGGTTGTTTTGCCCGGCAGCGCCATCGTCCGCGTACAGCAGTTGCGGCAGGCCGCAGGCAGGGCAATAGCAGTTCTCGGCCAGGACGGTCTGGTGGCAGCGGGTGCAGGTGACTTCCATATACTTGAGCCTATCGCATCGCCGCGGCATGGGGAAAGCAGAAACACTCGCTGCTCGCCTGGCTTGAAGCGACATTGCAACTATATTGCGCTGTTGCGCTGCTGGTGGCGCTCCCGGTGACGAGCCTTGCGGGCGCTGCGCAACTTGATGAATTGCATCACGGAGGTAAAGGCCCGTTCGTCGCAGTTCAAGCAGCGCACCGGCAGGCGCAGAATGAACAACTGTGACAGGTCCGACACCCGAAAACGCGAAGTGCGAAAGTTAGACAAACCGCAAGTGCGGCAATAAGTTGCCATGCCAACCTCCAGTTTTTGTTGATCGAACCAGGGGAAAATAACACAAGATAAAGGGGAAGCAACCGTCTCCACAGACCGCCTGCAAACTAGTTCAACGATTCTATCCCAGCAGGCATCTCTGTGAAAATTATAGTGTCACATATGTAGCCGAAAAGTCCATCGAAAAACTTCGCGCCCCAGAGAACGGCCAGGGATCACGCCATAAATGGATTGACGCCAGCAGCCTGGATGCGCTAAGCTTGCGCAAAATTTGTACCAGCATCCAATCGAAGGAGATCGCACATGAAAATCGCGGTATCTATTGTCCTGTTATCCCTGGCGTCGGCGTTGGCCTGCGCGGAAGGACCTAAGCCCTGTGAAGTGTTGAAGTCCGAGATCACAGCAAAGCTGGAAGCCAAGGGCGTGAAAGGGTACACGCTGGAGATCGTGGCGAAAGACAAAGACGCGGAAGGCAAGGTGGTTGGCAGTTGCGAGAACGGGACCAAGAAGATCATGTACAGCAAAACTGCTGCACCGGCGAAGACTCCTGCTCCCGCGGCGAAGAAGCCCTGATCTTCCAGCGCCCAGCCTGCTCGATTTCGTTTCGTGGTCTCCCAAGCAACTACGAGTCGATGAGAGAGTCCGGCGAAAGTGGGGTATTTTCTGGTCAACATGATGCCCCTGGGGCTAATATGGAAAAATTTTTGCCCCTAAATAGATGCAAATTACAGGGGTTGCCGTTACTTTCAGTTACTGAACAGTAAATATCAGCAGCTAAATCCCGTATTGATTTGTCTGCTTTTGCGGCACCCTTCAACAAGTTCATGGCAGGCCAAACGCCGTGCTCTTTCAAAGCGCAATAGTGCTCAAGAAAAGGCCTACCTTGCTCGCAACCGACGCAGGTTAACATTTCAATTGGAACCATGAATCCCAACCGAACTCGTTCAATAGGGGTGAGCCCCGCGAGTTGAAGGCCTGCGGTTGCATTTACTCTTCATTGACCTGGCTAAATGGACCTGCTCACTCGCCCATTTGTGGAGGATTTTCGCTTTGGATCGCCGCCGCATTCCTCTCGCCGTTCTCGGCCTTGCCGTACTTACTTCCCTGCCAGGATTTACCCAGACGGCTTCCCAAAATACCAATCAGGCGGCAAAGTCCATTGTCCTTTCCTCCACTCAACTCGAAGCTCTGGCCGGCGAGTACACCGATCCGAATGAGCCTGACACGCCGCTCAGTTTCTGCGTGCAAAACGGAAATCTCTTCGTCGAGTCCGAAAGCAGCTTTCCCGCCCAACTCAAGCCGCGCTCTCTGGTTGAGTTCGGCCTTCCCGACGCGTTAAACACCTATCGCTTCACGCTCGACGAGACCGGCCACGCTGCCAGCATGACTCACTCCGCCGAGCCTGAGATCGTCTACCGCCGCACCGGCCCGCCGGTCCATCACCTCTTCCATAACTACCAGCGCACGGAAGTGATGATTCCCATGCGCGACGGCGTCAAGCTGCACACGGTGATCCTCAGGCCAGTCGACATCCTGTCGCCGCTGCCTTTTCTCATTGACCGCACGCCCTACGGAGTCGATAGATTCAGCGGCAGCCTCTTCTACGCCTGGAATGCCGATCTGGCCAGCGCCGGTTACATTCTCGTCTCCCAGGACATTCGCGGCCGCTACAAAAGCGAAGGCAAGTTCATCATGAGCCGCCCGCTTGCCGATCATCATGATCCCAAGGCAATCGACGAAAGCACCGACGCCTATGACACCGTCGCATGGCTGCTGAAAAATGTGGCGGGCAACAACGGCCGCGCGGGCTTCATCGGCACCAGCTATCCGGGCTTTCTCGCCTTGACGGCCGGCATCGATCCACATCCCGCCGTCAAAGCCGTCTCGCCGCAAGCGCCGATGATCGACGTCTGGATGGGCGACGACTTCTTCCACAACGGCGCCTTCCGCCAGAGTTACGGATACGATTACGTCCTGGGAATGGAATCCAATAAAGAAGAGGTCGAGGTCAGTTACGGCAAAGACAAGGACGGCAAACCGCGCGATGGCTTCGACTACTTTCTCGAGCGCGGAAACTTTGCCGAGGCAGTGAAAGAATCCGGCGCGAAGAAGACCTTGCCCACCTGGAAGCTCTTCCTCGAAGACCCAGCCTATGACTGCGTCTGGCGCTCGCGCGCAGTCGAGTATAGCCTCAACTCCGTTACCGTGCCCACTCTCTCCGTCGGCGGCTACTACGACCAGGAAGATATGTTCGGCACGCAGATCGAGTATTCGACCCTCGAAGCCCACGACCAAAACCACCAGAACTTTCTCGTCCTCGGCCCTTGGAGGCACGGATATTGGTCATCGTCATCGCGCCACCTCGGCAACCTCGATTACACCGAGCCAATTGGCAAGGAGTATCGTGAGCGGATCGAATCGAAGTTCTTCGCCCACTATTTGAAAGATGAGCCGGGCTTCGACCTCGAAGACACGGCCAGCTTTCAAACCGGCTCGAACATCTGGAAGCGTTACTCTCACTTTCCGCCCAAGGAGTCACAGCCCGCCAGTATGCATCTTCTCGGCGCGGGCACGCTGAGTTGGAGCGCCTCGACCGAGCAGGCCAGCACCAGCTATGTCAGCAACCCGGCCAACCCTGTTCCCTATCGCCATCGGCCCATCCAGCCCACGTATGCAGAAGGCTCGCAGTGGCGCAACTGGCTCACCGAAGACCAGCGCTTCGTCACAGATCGCAAGGACGTGGCCGTCTGGAAGCTGCCCGTACTCAAGAACGATTTAACGCTGACCGGCGAAGTGATCGCCGACATCTTCGCCTCCACCACCGGCACGGACAACGATTTAGTCGTCAAGTTCATCGACCAGTATCCCGCCGACGATCGCGACCCCAAGATGCGCGGCTATCAACTGATGATCAATGCGGAAATCTTTCGCGGCCGGTATCTCACGAGCTTCGAAAAAGCAACTCCGTTGCAGGCGGGCGCGATCCGCGAGTACAACTTCTCGCTGCACGATGTGGATCATGTTTTCAAGGCCGGCCACACGGTGATGGTTCAAGTGCAAAGCACCTGGTTCCCGCTCTACGACCGCAACCCGCAGAGTTTCGTCCCCAGCATCATGACCGCCAAGCCCGAGGCCTACCAGCCGGCGACGATCACCATCTACTCCGGGCCGGGTCACGACTCGATGCTGCAACTGCCGGTGGTGAATGGTGTCGAGTGAGTTTGAGCGGGAACAATAAATTTCACTTGGATTTCAACGCCGGCGAAAATGCTATCAGTTCCACCGGCGCGCCATTGTCGACGATCATCGCCACCGTGATTCCTTCACCGGGACTGTTCGGCGGCGTCAGGATTTCTTTTCCCTCGAGCGCCGCCGTCAGGTCGTCTACTTCAAAGGCAATGTGGGGCAAGGTCTTCACAAGCTCAGGGTGCGGCGCATCCGCGTCGAAGCGCATCCACTGAATGCCGTACGGGCTGGCCTCGAATCCTGAAACGTACATCTTCAGATGGGGCAGGTACTGCTCGTCCGCGCGCGGCGTCTGAGTGGGAATCCCCAAGTGGTGAAAACGCCATCCATGGACGGAAATCGCCGATGGGGCTTCGTGGTCCTGCCGTGAAAAGATCGCTGCCAGGTCGGCTTCCTTTGCTCTCTCGTTTTCGCTCAATTGCTTCTCCTTTGCCCGATTACTTCAACCGCATTATCGTACATTGGCGGAGCGAAAAATTGATTGCCTCCCAGTTCATATCTGGCGGCTTGACACATAATACGTGCGCACATATACTGTGTACATGAACATCACTCTTTCCATTGACGAACAGCTTGCCGATCGCGCCCGGGAGAAGCTGCGCGCCGTTGGCAAGAGCATTAACCAGGAGATTCGCGAGCATCTCCAGCATGTGGCCGGGGATGATGACGTGGAGAGCCGAATCGAAGAATTCCACAGACTTTCCGGCAAGGGCAATTCGCACGGATGGAAGTTCAACCGGGAAGAGCTCTATGAGCGAAGATAGGCCGCGCGCACAAGCGAAGATCAGCGCCGCCAAGGCTCACCTGTCCAGGCTTGTGGCTATGGCTGAGGCGGGCGAAGAGATCGTGATTACCCGAGCGGGCAAGTCCGTTGCCAGATTAGGACCCACGCCAAGATTGCCGCGAACATTCCTGGATACGAATGTTCTGGTTTACTGCGATGACGAAACGGAGCCTGTGAAGCAGCAGAGGGCTTTGGAAGTCCTCGACGAGCACACGCGCTCACGAACGGGAGTCATCTCGTTGCAAGTGCTCCAGGAGTACTTTGTTACGGCCAGCCGGAAGCTGGGACTCGATACAGGGACTGCTCGCAGGAAAGTTGAAATCTTCGCAATGCTCAATGTGGCTGAGCCAACGGTCAGCGACATCCTGGCGGCTATCGATCTGCATATGCTACATGGATTTTCTTACTGGGACGCGCTGGTTCTACGTATGGCCAAACAATCTGGCTGCCGCGTAATCCTCAGCGAAGATATGCAGCACGGACGCATCGTTGATGGCGTCGAGATCGTCAACCCGTTCCTATAATGGGTGGGATACCACGAACCACAAGCGAGCGATGAGCGAGCAGTTGGCCCCACCGCAGGTGGCAGTTGGCCCCACCGCAGGTGGTTGGCGTTAGAATAGAAGCAGCATGATGCTCCACCAGCCCATCCCGGCACTTCTCTAGCGGCGCCCGCCGCCGATACTCGTTCCTCGCTCATCTTCCAGAATTTCCCCCAAAGAACTAACCCAAAAGCGCCCGCGCGCGCATTCGAGGTAGAAGCATGATTGATCGTTTGCAACAAATGGAGCAGCGCTACGAGGAGCTATCCGCTCAACTCTCGCTCCCGGAACTCGTCAACGACCGCGAGAAGTATCTGAAGGCCGGCCGAGCGCTCAGCGCGCTGGAAACTCCGGTGATGAAGTTTCGCGAGCTGAAGATTGTGCGCCGGGGGCTGGCTGAAGCCCGCGCGATGCTGGCCGAGAACGATCCTGACCTGCGCGTGATGGCCGAGGAGGAGATCGCGCAACTTGGCCCGCGCGAGCCGGTACTGGAAGAAGAGATCAAGGTTCTGCTCTTGCCCAAGGACCCCAACGACGAGAAGAACGTCATCCTTGAAATCCGCGCCGGCACCGGCGGCGACGAGGCCTCGCTCTTTGCCGCCGAGGTCTTCCGTATGTATCAGCGCTTTGCCGAGCAGCACAAATGGAAGATCGAGCTGATGTCCATGTCGGAATCGGGCGTGGGCGGCTACAAGGAAGTCATCGCCATTATCGAAGGCGACCGCGTCTACTCGCAGATGAAGTGGGAGTCGGGCGTCCATCGCGTGCAACGCGTGCCGGAGACCGAGACGCAGGGCCGCGTGCACACTTCGGCCATCACCGTCGCCGTGCTGCCCGAGGCCGAGGAAGTGGACGTGAAGATCGAGGCCAAGGACATTCGCATTGATACTTTCTGCTCCTCCGGTCCCGGCGGCCAGTCGGTGAACACGACTTACTCGGCGGTGCGCATCACTCACATTCCCACTAATACGGTAGTGAGTTGCCAGGACGAGAAATCACAGATCAAGAACCGCGAAAAAGGAATGCGCGTGCTCCGTTCGCGGCTCTATGAGCAGGAGATGGACAAGCAGAATGCGGAGTTGGCGCAAGCTCGCAAATCGCAAGTGGGCACCGGCGACCGCAGCGAGAAGATTCGTACCTATAACTTCCCCCAGAATCGTCTCACCGACCATCGCATCGGACTAACTCTGCACCAGCTTGACTTGGTGATGGAAGGCCGCTTGCAGCTCATCGTCGATGCGCTGATCACGCACTACCAGGCCGAGCAGTTGAAGGCCGATGTCCAGGCGGCGTGAGCGGTGACCACGTTGCGCTATTTCGTCACCGGCGGTTGGGGTCGCTTAAGGAGTGGACCGCTCCCGGACCGTGCCCGCGCGGATGCAGAATTACTACTGCTCCACGTGCTCGGCAAAAATCGGGCCTGGCTCTTGACGCATCCCGACGAAGAATTTGCCGAAGACAAAGCTACTCGTTATCTTGAGTTACTCGAACGCCGATTCATTGGAGAACCCATCCAATACATCATCGGCGAAACGGAGTTTTTCGGCCTGACTTTTCGTGTAACTCCCGATGTGTTGATTCCTCGGCCGGAGACTGAGCACTTAGTCGAGAAAGTCATCGAGTTAACCGCGGGTTTCGAGCAATCACGCATCGTCGATGTCGGAACCGGCTCCGGCGCGATTGCCGTGGCGCTGGCCAGCAAACTGACTCAAACATCCATCACGGCCATTGATATTTCTTCCCGCGCATTGATGATTGCCAGAGAAAATGCCATACACAACGCAGTTTCCCTCCGCTTTCTTGAAGGCGACCTCCTCGCGCCGGTAGCTGGCGAGCACTTCGAAATCATCGCCTCGAATCCGCCTTACGTGCCCGAGATCGACCGCGATGCGCTATCGGTCGAAGTCCGCGACTTCGAACCGGCGCAAGCTCTCTTCGCTGGTGATGACGGCCTAGAAATCTACCGCCGTCTGATTCCCGCTGCCTTCAACGCGCTCGTTCCCGGCGGCTATCTCGTTCTTGAAATCGGCTACGGCCAATCGGCGGCGATCCGCGGGCTGCTCGCCAACTCCGGCTTCACGCAAATCGAATTCGTCCCCGACCTGCAAGGCATCCCCCGCGTCGCCTGCGCTCGGCGGCCGTAAGCCTGCTCGTTGCAGGAATTCCTGTCGTCCCCGAAGCTCCTTCGCGCGTCTAAGTAATCAGAGGCTGCCTGTCTGCGCCCCTTGGAGTTTATATGAATCGAATCGCCATGAAGCTTCGTCTAGTCTCCGCCGCCGTCTTTGTTCTCATGCTCGGCGCAGCCGCTTTTTCTCAGGATGCGCCCGCCGGGCAGACTCCGCCCCAAGGCCCCGCTATCCACAATCGCGGCGGATACGGAGGCGGCTTCGGAGGACGCGGCATCCTGGGAACTGTCACCGAGGCCGCCGCTGACCACTACATCATCAAGACCGACAGCGGCGAGAGCTATGTAGTCCACTTCAGCGTCAACACCCGCATTCTCAAGCAGACGGTCCAGCACCGCGGCGAGGGCGGTCAAGGCGGCGGCAATCCTCCGCAAGCCATCAAGCCCACCGATATCAAAGTGGGCGACGCGATCAGCGCCATGGGCGAAGTGGATGCGGCAGCCAAATCCGTAGGCGCGATTCTCATCGTCCAGGTCGATCCCGAGCGCGCCAAGCAGATGCGCGAGGCGCAGGCCAACTACGGCAAGACCTGGCTGATGGGCAAGGTGACGGCGATCAACGATACCAAGGTCATTCTGCTCGGCTCGGTCGATAATGCCGTCCACAGCTTTGTGGCCGACGAGAACACCAGCTTCCGCAAGCATCGCGAACCCATCACGCTGGCTGACGTTCAGGTGGGTGACATCGTGCGCGCAGAGGGCGCTGTGAAGGATGGAGTTTTCGTGGCGACTTCGGTCAACGCGATGGGAATGCCGACGGGAGGAATGCCGACACTCCCGCGCGACGCCGCACCCGCGCCCCAGACCAGCGCGCCCCAGACCAAGTAGTCTGCGCTAGACCGTTCAGTCTTCAGACAGCCGACTGCACAGCTGCTTCGGCCCACAGGACAGCTTCGGTGTAGCAGCGGACGACGTCCTCTGCGTTCAGTCCGTGTTTCTGGACGACCGCATCGCAGGCCGCCCAATCCCCCTGCTCGTGCAACTCGAGCCATTGCAGCAAAACGCGCTCCGGTATGTCGGCGCCCTTCAGCGCCTCGCGAATGCCGTCGCGCAGCGGAAGCGCCTGCGCCAGTTCATCCATCGGTACACCCATCATCGCCGGCAGCAGGCTCATCATCCCCAGCAGGTACTGCTCGGTGGGGTTCAGCGTGCACCCAAAGGCGGCCAGTTCGCAGAAGCGACCGCGCACATACGACATGCGCAGGACCTCGGTCGGTTGCTCGTCGCTGAGTTCGCTGGTGATGGCTATGGTGGCGACGCGCCGGAAGGCCTCCTCGCCCACCGCCGACATCGCCGCCTCGATGGATGATATCTCCTGGCACAGAATACCCGCCGACGCGTTGACCAGCCGCAGTACACGGTAAGCCAGCGACGGGTCGCGCTTCACCAGGTGGCTCAGCTTGGTCATATCCAGCGTTTCGCTCTGCAATAGCTCCAGAATCTCAATTTGAAAGACCCGGTTGGCAGGAATCTTGCGATTCTCCATCAGCACTGGGTGGCAGAAGTAGTAGCCCTGAAAGAGCGTGAATCCCTCCTCGCGGGCTTGCCGGTAATCCTCCTGCGTCTCAACTTTTTGCGCAATCAGCGCCACCGTAGCCGCGCCCAGCTTCTCGCGCATATAGTGACGCCCCGAGCTGCCCAGCAGAGTGAAATCCACCTTGACGTAGTCGGCCAGCTTCACCAGCGGCTCGAAGCCCGGCGTCCAACTAAGGCCTTCCAGCGCCAGACGGAATCCCAATGACTTCAGATTCCTGCAAGCCGCGATCAGGCTGGGCGTTGGTTCCAACCCTTCCACGATCTCCAGAACGGTCATGCTGGGAGGTAAAACATTCACATACTCTTCGGTCAGCGATTCCGTTGCGCAATTGATGAAGGCCGGCACGCCGCCGGTCAGGCGTTCCAGCCCGAAGATCATCGCATTGTCGATCATGGCGCGTGTGGCCAGGTCGCCATTTCCGCGGAAGAAGCTCTCCGGCCCGCTGCGAAAGAGCAATTCGTAGCCATGCACCCTGCCACAGAGGTCCAGGATGGGCTGCCGCGCTACATAGCGGAGTCCACTCGCAAGCTCAGGCCGGACGGTCGCGGAAGTATCTCCAGTTAGAATCAGTGTCGCCATGCGCACCTTCACATACCTTTCTATCGGTTGGCTTCGGGGATAACTTGAATCCTGCTTCCAGGCCGTTCTTGATCCGGCCCATAAATACTGACACCTGGGTGCCCCGTCCATTCAGCGTTCTTTGCTGAATGGGTGGGAAACGATAGCACTATTTGAGGGCCGTATCTATAAAATCGCGCTCAAGAGTCGACCAATATGCGCCAAACTCCGCTCATTGATTTCACGCCTGATCAGCCTGCGGAGTGGGCCGCCTCTTCAGCCCACACCAAGGCATCGGCATAGCAATCAACCATATCCGCCTGGTTAAGTCCATGGGCTTGAACCACCGCATCGCACGCGCCCCAATTAGCGCGTTCATGGTTCTCCAGCCATTCCAGCAGAATGCGTTCGAGGTTCGCCTTGCCGCAGAGCGCCTCGCGAATCTCCTCTCGCAGAGGCAACGCCGGGGTCAGCTCTTCCATCGGCAAGCGCAGCATCGCAGGCAGCAGGCTCAGCATTCCCAGCAGATACTGCTCGGTGGAGTCCAGCATGCACAGCGCCGAGGCCAGTTCACAGAATCGCCCGCGCAGAAAGGCCATGCGCAGAATCTCCGCCGGCTGATTGGCGTTCAGTTCGCTGGCGATGGCCAGCATGGCTACGCGGCGGAAGGTGTTCTCGCCCACGGCCAGCAGCGCCGCTTGAATCGAGCGCACCTCCTGGCGCATCGCGCACATCGGCGAGTTGACCAGCCGCAGCAGCCGGTAGGTCAGCGAAGGGTCGTTCTTCAACACCCTGGTCAGTCGGCGCAGATCCAGCACTTCACTGCGCAGAAGTTGCAGAATCTCGATCTGGGTGAGCCGATTGGGGGGAATCTGCCGGTTCTCCATCAGCGCCGGACGGCAAAAATAATATCCCTGAAAGAAAGTGAAGCCCTCTTCGCAGGCTCGCCGGTACTCCTCTTGCGTTTCAATTTTTTCGGCAACCAGCGCCACTGTGACGCCCCGCAGCCGATTGAGCAGGACCTTGCGCTCCTGCGCTCCGGTCAGCAGAAAATCCACTTTGATGTAGTCGGCCAGTTCCACCAGCGGATCGAAGTTGGGCTTCCAGGTGAAATCGTCCAGCGCCATCCGGTAGCCTTCGGACTTCAGCCTGCGGCAGGTGGCGATCAGGCTGGGCGTGGGCTCCAGGTTTTCCAGAATCTCCAGCACCGTCATGCCGGAGGGAAGAATATGCACCAGGTTCTCGGTCAGCGCCTCGAGCGTGCAGTTGACAAATGCCGGCAGTCCGCCGGTCAGCTTCTCCAGCCCGAAGATCACTGTATTGTCGATCATGGTGCGGGTCGCCATGTCGCCATCGCCACGGAAGGCTGCCTCCGGTCCGGCCCGGAAGAGCAACTCGTAGCCATGCACCCGCCCGCGCAGGTCCATGATCGGCTGGCGCGCCACATAACGCAGCGCGCCGGCAAGCTCAGCCAGCGCGGGTTGCGTCTTCGGGTCCAGTTGAGCTTGCGCCGCCATTCATACCTTCCCGAATGGCTTATCGGCTGGCAAGAGGAGCATCATGAGGAGAATTCAGAAGGCGGCAGGCTTTCTCGCCGCCTTTCGTCTTCCCCGCTGCGCTACCCCATGAACATTCCGCCGTTCACGTCCAGCACATGACCGGTGATATAGGAGGCCGCATCCGAGGCCAGGAACTTGACGGCCTGCGCAATGTCGAGATCCGTCCCTCGCCTACCCAGCGGGATCGTGGCCAGCATCGCTGCGCTCACCTTCTCGTCCAGTACCGCAGTCATCGGCGTCTCGATGTAACCGGGCGCCACGGCATTCACGGTGATCCCCCGCGAGGCCACCTCGCGCGCCAGCGATTTCGTCAGTCCGATCAGCCCGGCCTTCGAGGCGGCATAATTCACCTGTCCCGCCTGACCGGCGCGGCCCACTACACTGGCCATATTCACGATCCGCCCCCAGCGGTTCTTGATCATCGGCCGCAGCAGGGCTTGCGTCAGCAGAAACGGCCCGGTCAGGTTGATGGCGATCACCAGCTCCCAATCCGAACGCTTCATGCTCATCATCAGCGCGTCG
>JBEKDX010000061.1:0-14395 GCA_050014135.1 Occallatibacter sp. | reverse complement strand
GATGCAACTCGAGCACGCGACGATTCCACCTTATCTGCTTGCAATGTACTCGATCCATCCAGGGACCAACTCGGATGCAGTCCATGTATTTCGCGTTGTTGTCGTCGAAGAGATGCTGCATCTTACCTTTGCCGCCAATATTCTGAATGCGGTCAGCGATCCAACCAAGAAGTATCCATCGGGCAGCACGCCTGATCTCACGACCAAGGGCTTTGTACCACTGTATCCTGCGGGTCTACCGGATGGGGAAGAGGACTTCAAGGTTGATTTGCAAAAGTTCTCAAAGAGTGCGGTCGATACCTGCCTGAAGATCGAGCGACCCGGAAAAGCGCCCGACGAAGGACACAGAATTGTCTCCCGGAAGCGTGCCGGAGCCACTCCGCTAGGCGTTTGTCCAGGTGTGGCCGATCTGCATTTTTACAGCATCGGTGAGTTTTACGAAGAGATCGAGCGTGGCCTGGAGTATCTGAGTGCGCAGTACAAGAAAGAGGGCAAAGAGCTATTTATAGGTGATCCCGCACGGCAGGTCACTCCTGAGTTTTATTACTCCGGTGGCGGAGAGTTGTTTGCCGTGACGGATATCGAAACGGCGCGCGCGGCAATTCATCTGATCATCGGACAAGGCGAAGGCATTGGCTGGGAGATCTATAACACCGAGAATGAGCTAGCGCATTATTTTCGCTTCCAGCAGCTGCAGTTGGGCAAGTACTATCAGGCCGGAGACAAGCCGGATGCGCCGACCGGTCCGCCCGTCAACGTCGATTGGGATGCCGTCTATCCGATGAAGACCAATGCACGTTTGGCGGATTACGCTGGCTCATCTGAGCTTCATGATGCTGCGGTCGCCTTTAACCAAGGCTATGCGGAGTTCCTGGCTCTTCTCACAGCTGCCTATAACGGAAACCCCAAGCTGCTGTTGGATGCAGTGCCAAAGATGTTCACTCTTCGCAACAAGATCAATCAACTGATTCACAATCCGATTCCAGGTCTGGATGGCGTGAATGCGGCACCCACCTTCGAGATCTCGAATGCTCCCTCAGAGGTTGCGTCATGACACAGAGATTTCTTGCCTTCTCATCAGATGTCACCGCATTCACGGTCTTCGAGTTACTGGGAACCGGGCAGGCGGGTGCGTATCTGAATGCTGTTTCCGAGGCCGTAGGTCAGGAGGTTCTGGACCAATTGCTTGATGCCTACGATCAACTGCGCCATGAAGAACAATCAGTGCGCGAGGAGCGATTGCGCCGCGAGATATTCGGTGACGAGAAGCTCGGTCCGATTGCAAGGAACATTATCAAGCTGTGGTACGTGGGAATGTGGTACGAATTGCCGCGTGCGTGGACCGAGGCATTTGGTGCGCGCGAGAGAAACGTCACCTTCGCAGTATCGGCGAATGCCTATACCGAGGGATTAATTTGGCCTGCAATTGGCGCCAACCCCGCAGGAGCCAAAGCGCCTGGATACGGGTCCTGGGCTAATCCGCCGCAGATTCCCTCGTTTTGAGTAATGAACAATGCAGCTTGGAAAACGTCAGGATGATTGCTATGACAAACGCTGAAAACCGGGAGATTTACTTTAGCTTCTTCATGTTCACCGTCGATCTTCAGCCGAATGATCGGGAGTACACGAAGGTGATAGTCCGCCATATTCGCGCGTTACTTGATCTGGGATATGTTGGCTTTGACCTTCCCATCGCGCCGGCCAATACTGTAGATCACCAGAGTGAGGTCGAGAGCTACAAAGGGCTGAAGAAAGCATTGGATGATGCCGGTTTGAAGGATGTGAAGTTTACTACGAATGTCGGAGCTACCAAAGTCTTTGATCCATCGTCGATGGATGCGGCACAACGCCAGGCCGGATTGAGTTATCTCAAGTCACGCGTCGATATTACCAAGGCTCTAGGTGGAGAGATTATGGCTGGTCCGATCATTCTTCCATATGGTGTCTATCCCATAACAGATGATAACCAGCCGATCTGGAGCGACGCATTGCAGCAGTGGCTGATACCGCGCTACCAGAATGCGCTGCCGATCATCGAAGAGTTGGGCGAGTATGCGGCCAGTCAGGGTGTCAGGCTGGCAATCGAGCCGGTGGATCATTGGGAGACTCCTTCGCCGAATATGGTGGCCGACGTGATGCGCTTTCTCAACGGCGTGAAAAGCAAGCAGGTTGGAGTCTGCATCGACAGCGCTCACGTTGTACTGGGTAGCGATGGGCCATCGGCCTTTGTCCGCGATGTGAGGCTTGCCTCCAAGACTGATCGCCTGAACTATGTGCATATTTCGGCGCCTGACCGTGGCGCGGTGCGGGATAGTTGGATTCCCTGGAAGCCCTTTCTGAAACCGATTCTTGAAGATTACGACGGGCCGTTTTTGATCGAGGTTTTCAATGCCATCCCCGCCTTCCTGAACTCTCTGCATCTGACCCGGCGTAAGTTTTGGATACCAGCTGAAGATGCGCCCGTCGATGGCTGGCCGGATGCGTATGCAGTGGCCAAAGATGCGATCAAGGTGCTCCGTCGGGAGATAGCTGAGGCGGGTGGAGCATAAAGACCGATCACGAATGAATTCAAAATTCAGAGAAGTTCTAAGAAAGGATAAGCCATGACCACGCAAAATAATCTGGATTCCTACCGCCCAGCATCCACTTACCAGGCAGCGGCGGAGTTGTTAGGTCCGCTTCAGGATCTCGCTGGCTTCTGGGAAGGCCCCGGATTCAGCCTGATCGCACGCCCGAACTTTTCCGGTGGCAACCCAAACGGAATCTTTCTTGAGTTGAACCTGCTACGCGAGTCGATGGAGTTTACTCCCATAGGCTCCCCTGTCTTCAACCGCGGCAGCCTACAGGGCGATATTTCCATCTTCGGACTGACCTATCTCCATCGGGTTACCGATGAGATTACTGGCGGCGCGCTCCACATCGAACCCGGTATGTGGCTGAATATTCCCGCGACTACGGAACCCGCATCCGAGGCAAGTATCGCGCGACTGGCCACCATCCCTCACGGAAATGCTATCTGCACCGTTGGACACTCGGAGAATGTGGTCTTTCAAGGGCTGCCGGAGATCCCCCCGGCCAATACAATTCCATTCAAGATTGGCGGGACGCCGCCGCCGCCGGGAACAAAGAACCCCTTCCCGGAGTATGACCTCAGCGTCGCTAACAACTTTCGCACCAACACGCTGCCCGCCGCAATTACGCAGCAACTCATCAACGATCCCAACGTGATGCTCAGGGCCGCAATTCAAAACCAGAAGCTGACAAAAATCATACGTCTGATTACATCGACTCCGGCCACTGGAGGGATCAGCAACATACCATTTATTCAATCCAATGCCGATGCTCCCGTTTTGGAATCCGTCTTTGCTATAGAAACTGTTCGTACCGATTTCGGCGATGAGTTTTTGCAGCTTCAGTATTCGCAGACCGCAATGCTGAATTTTCGCGGAATGAGCTTCCCGCACGTCACCGTTGGAACTCTGGTCAAAGCCTTCTAGCTCAGAAGGCAATATGCGCAGATAACTCTGGGTTACTTTGCTGGGAGGGCAGGCTGCCCGATGCCGATTCGCTTTGGTCGTGAGATTGCCGAGGATCTCTCCGTTCTGGAGAGCCGGGAGTGGCTTGTAACCAATGGAATTGGAGGCTACGGCTCCGGCTCTGCTGCCGGCTCGCTGACAAGAGGCTATCATGGCTTGCTGGTGGCCGCGCTATCTCCCCCGGTCGACCGGCGAGTGATGCTGGTCAAAGTTGATGAGCAGGTGAGCTATCGCGGCATAGTCTATGATCTTGGCACCAATCGCTGGGTTGGCGGGAGCATCTCTCCAGAGGGCTACAAAAACATTCAAAGCTTCGAGTTGGAAGGTTCTGTTCCTCTGTGGACCTTTGCCTGCGGTGATGCGCTGATTGAAAAGCGGATCTGGATGCAGCAAGGCAAGAACACGACCTTTGTGAGTTACAAGCTTTTCTCCGCAACCGAGCCTGTAACTCTCTCAATCAGCGCCATCGTCGATAATCGCATCTTTCATAACACGGGCCAGGTGGCATGGCCAGCGAATATCGTCAGCCAAGGTGATCAGATCCGCGTGATATCCGGCCCGGCCGATGCGCGCCCTCTGATTCTACAAGCCTCGTCTGGATCGATTGTTACCGGGCCTGATCTTTATACGAACTTCTATTTGCCTGCCGAGACCGTGCGTGGCTTGCGCGACAGCGATGACCATGTGCATGCAGCAACTTTCACAGCCATGCTTGCCCCCGGCGCGACGCTCAATTTCCTGGCCAGCGCCGAAGACGCCCCTTCCTTTGCAGATCTATCTCTCGACCAACGCAAGGCGCAGGACAAGAGCCTACTCGATAACTGGCAAAAGAATCGCATCGCCGGAGCTGCCCCAGCGCCTGATTGGATCGAGCAACTCATACTCGCCGCAGATCAGTTTGTGGTGAATCGACCCTCTGCGAATCAGCCCAACGGCAAGAGCGTGATCGCCGGCTATCATTGGTTTGACGACTGGGGCCGGGATACGATGGTAAGTCTTCCGGGCCTTGCACTGGTGCCCGGACGAGCTTCTGATGCCGCGCCGATCCTTCGCACCTTTGCCCGGTTTGTCAGTCAGGGAATGCTGCCAAATCGCTTTCCTGATGGACCTGATCAGCCCCTCTATAACACTATCGATGCAACCCTATGGTATTTTCAGGCGATTCGCAGCTATCACAATGCGACTGGCGACGACAGCATCCTCAACGACCTATATCCAGTCCTGGCCGGGATCATCGACTGGCATATGCAAGGCACTCGCTTTCAGATCAAGGTTGATCCAGCCGACGGTTTGCTGCGTGGCGGCCAGCAAGGTGTGCAGTTGACCTGGATGGATGCGATCGTCAACAACGTCGTCATCACTCCGCGCATCGGCAAGCCCGTCGAGGTCAACGCGCTTTGGTATAACGCTCTGACTGCGATGGTCGCCTTCTCAAAAAAGCTCGCCAAGCCTGCCGGCAAGTATCAATCGCTGGCATCGGCGGCCCTGACAGGCTTTGACCGGTTCTGGAATCCAGCAAAAGGCTACTGCTTTGACGTGCTCGACGGGCCAAATGGGAACGAGGACTTGCTCCGCCCCAACCAGCTCTTTGCTGTCTCGCTGCCTGATAGTCCGCTCAGCGCCGACCGCCAGCGCGCCGTCGTTGAGTCCTGTTCCCATGCACTTTTGACATCGTATGGATTGCGATCATTGGCGCCAACAGAAGCGGCTTATCAGGGATTCTATGGAGGCGATCAAGCGCATCGCGACGGCGCCTACCATCAGGGAACTGTTTGGGCATGGCTGCTGGGAGCCTTTATCGACGCTCACCTGCGAGTTTTTCAAGATAAGGATGCGGCGATGCAGATACTCACTCCCATTGGCGATCATCTGAGCGGCGTGGGCCTTAAAACAGTAAGCGAGATCTTTGATGGCGATGCGCCCTTCGCGCCCAAGGGCTGCATTGCGCAGGCCTGGAGCGTCGCCGAAGCGATTCGGTCCTTTGACCAGATCGAGCGCTTCCAACCGAAGGCCTAAGCAACGCTCAGCCCAGAAAGAAAGGAATCGCTATCATGACGCAAGGAAAAGAAGCCAGTCGCCTCGCACAGAACTATGATCCGAAGCTGCCAGTTGACTGGTTGCACTGGGGGCCCTATCTTTCGGAACGCCAGTGGGGAACAGTTCGCGAGGACTACAGCGCTGGCGGCGATGCCTGGGATTACTTCCCGCACGATCAGGCGCGCTCCCGGGCCTACCGCTGGGGCGAGGACGGTTTGGCTGGAATCTGTGATGATATGCAAAAGCTTTGCTTTTCGATTGCGCTTTGGAATGGACAGGACCCGATTCTAAAAGAGCGGCTCTTTGGACTCACCAACGGCGAGGGCAATCACGGCGAAGATGTCAAGGAATACTATTACTATCTCGATAACACACCCACTCATAGCTACATGAAGTGGCTTTACAAATACACGCAACATCCTTATCCCTACGCTTCTCTAGTCCAGGAGAATGCCCGCCGCAAGCAGACCGATCCGCACGCCTTCGAATACGAGTTGATCGATACTGGCGTATTCGCAGATCAGCGCTACTTTGATGTGCAGGTCGAGTACGCCAAGAATGATGTTTGCGATATTCTCATCAAGATTCGCATCACCAACCACGGACCCGATTCCGCGCCGCTGCATCTGCTGCCTACGCTTCTGTTTCGTAATACCTGGTCCTGGGTCGTCAATCCGGTTCGGCCTACGCTGGTGGGAAAGCTATCTCCGGCTCCGAATGGCGTTGCAACCATCCAGGCAACTTGTACTACGGGCACGACCGGCCTCAGCGCTGTCGACCTTGAGCAGATGATGCTCTATTGCAATGCGCCGGATGAGTTGCTGTTCTGTGAAAATGAAACCAATACCGTTCGTCTATGGAATACCGCGGCGGCAACGCCCTATCCCAAGGATGGAATCAATGATTATTTGATCGCCAAAACGAACACCGTCAATCCTGCGCTGAATGGCACCAAGGCCTCGGCCGCATACCATCTGACTATTGCCTCCCAGCAAACGGTCGAGGTGCGCCTTCGACTGAGCGCGGATCAGGCAATGTCGGACCCCTTCGGTGCCGGCTTTGACACCATCTTTGCAAACAGAATCAGCGATGCGGATGAGTTTTATGCCAACCTTGGCCCCGCTGGTCTCAGCGCGGATCGGCTCGCCATTCAACGTCAAGCCTATGCGGGAATGCTTTGGAGCAAGCAGTTCTATTACTACATCGTCTGCGACTGGCTGAAAGGCGATCCGGTAGGTCCACCGCCGCCCAATGGGCGCACGCGCAATGAAGATTGGACACACCTTTACGCCGCCAATGTACTCACCATGCCGGACGTGTGGGAGTATCCTTGGTTTGCCTCCTGGGATCTCTGCTTTCAAACCGTAGTCTTTGCGCGGTTGGATTTGAACTTCGCCAAGCAACAACTTCTGACTCTGGCGCGAGAGTGGTATATGTCGCCCTCGGGAGCCGTTCCCGCGTATGAATGGGCCTTCGGCGACGTGAATCCCCCGCTGCATGCTTGGGCTGCCTTGAAGATCTTCGCGATAGAACAGGAACTGAATGGCAAGGGCGATACGCAGTTCCTGGCTGACATCTTCAACTACTGTCTGATGTACTTCACCTGGTGGAGTAATCGCAAGGATTCAGACGAGAACAATCTCTTCGAGGGAGGATTTCTCGGTCTCGACAATATCTCCATCATTGACCGAAGCAATCTCGATTCACTGGAACAACAGATCAGCAAGCAGGTCGAGTTATACCAGTCGGACGGAACCAGTTGGATGGGTATGTTCTGCCTCAACATGATGCAGATGGCCATTACCTTAGCGGCGGCAGGAATAAGCGAGATGGATCGACTGGCCAGCAAATTCTTCCAGCATTTTGTTTTTATCGCCGACGCGCTGAACAGCCTGGAACAGATCTCCGGCGGCCAAGTCAAACTCTGGAGCGATACCGACAACTTCTACTACGACGCGCTTAGAGTAAGCAGTCCCGGCATTACCGACCAATATCTCAGCATCCAGCTGAGGTCGCTGGTCGGCATCATTCCGCTGTTTCCCGTTGCCAGTCTTGACCTCTCAGTTCTAAGTGGTAATTCGCAGGCAAACTTACTGCAATCGCACATTCAATGGTTCGCATCCGAACACCCCGAACTGCTCGTGCATGTGATGACGACCGCCGGCGGCACGCCCAATCAACTGATGCTGACATTTGTTCAGCAGGATCGTCTGAAACAAATACTGACCAGAGTATTAGATGAATCAGAGTTCCTCAGTCCTCATGGAATTCGCGGACTCTCTCGCGTCTACTTCCAAAATCCCTACTCGCTTCAGATCGACTCAGCGACGCTCACCGAACAGTACGAGCCAGCCGAATCCTCCAACGGATTGTTTGGCGGAAACTCGAATTGGCGCGGCCCCGTCTGGTTCCCCATCAACTTCCTGTTGATCGATGCGCTGCGAAGCTATCACAGCTATCTCGGCCCTGCATTCACGGTCGAGTATCCCACTCACTCTGGCGTCCAGCACACGCTCGAAGAGGTCGCCGATGACCTCTCGAATCGCCTGGTCTCAATCTTTGAACGCGGCACAGATGGAACTCGTCCTGTCTTTGGCGGCAACGCGACCTTTCAGCAGGATCCCAATTGGCACGATCTGCTTTTCTTCTACGAATACTTTCAAGGCGACAATGCGGCTGGGCTTGGCGCCAATCACCAAACTGGCTGGACCGGACTCGTGGCCGAACTCTTACGCGCAAATTAACGAGAGGTGAAGGATGACAAATACAAATGCAAAACCATTCAATCCGGATAAAGTTTGGGTCGGCATTACCCCGACCTCATGGTGGAATGACGACTTCCTTGACATCGACATCGGCATTCCCTTCGGTCAATGCGTCAGTGAGATGGCGCTGGCAGGCTACGCGGGATGCAGCGTCGGTCACAAATACCCAACCGATACGGCGGTGTTGACCAAAGAGCTTGACCAGCGCGGCCTGCGCGTCAGCGAACCATGGACCAGCACATACTTCACCATCCATGAGATGCACGGCAAGACCATCGCCAACTTCCGCACCTCGTTAGCCTTCATCAAAGCCATGAAGGGAACTGACGTTGTGGTTGCAGAGATGGGAGGGTCGAGTCATCAGCAGCCCATTGCGCTGATTCCGAATCGTCCCATCTTCACCGATCAGCAATGGGATTTGCTGACCAATGGCCTGAATGAAATAGGCCAGATCGCTGCGGATGCAGGAATGCGTCTCTGTTACCACCACCACATGGGAACCGGCGTAATGATTCGCTCTGATGTGGATCGCCTGATGGCATCAACCGATCCCAAACTGGTTCATCTGCTGCTCGATACGGGCCACATCTACTATGCCGGCGGCGATCCGCTCGCACTGGCCCGCGACTATGCCACGCGCATCAAGCACGTTCACCTCAAGAACATTCGCCTGCCAATTCTCAAGAAGGCTTTGGCCGAGCAACTCTCCTTCAAGGAAGCAATTCTCGCCGGTATTTTTACAGTTCCCGGCGATCCTGATGGCGGCCTCGAGTTTGCCCCTATCCTGCAGGCGTTGGCCGATAAAGACTACGCAGGCTGGCTCGTCGTTGAAGCGGAACAAAACCCCGCAAATGCAAACCCGCTCCACTATGCCACGATGGGACGCAAGTATATGCGCGATGTCATCGGCATATAGAGTTTGCAACTTGGCTCAAGTTCATTCGAAGCGATGGTATGCGGCGGCTCCTCTAAAGTTGATCCTAATCTTATCCTCCATCGCACGGGTATCCTCCGTCTCTGCTTGTCGTTCCCAATTGTCGCCGAGCCTCCGCGACGGGGCGCATGGTCGGGGTCATGGCATAGGGATGTCACTTCCAGATTGTGCTGTTGGCGTAAGATCGCCTTCCAGTAAATCGCTCCGGAAAAATGTCTATTGTAAAGAGTCCTCGCATATGTAATCGCACAATCGGATATGCCCAACTGATATATTGCGATGCGCGTTCCGATTTGAGGTGTCTAGCGCGTAAGAAAAGGTACAAATGAATGACAAATCGCTTACAAGCTTCCTACGCATTGTCTTCATACTTATGTCTATGTGGCGTGTATCTATTGGAGGAAACATTTGCGAGACAACTACATCAAGACCGGTTCGTTCGTACTCCAATTCTCTGTTTCGATGATATTCGCGCTCGCCCTGTTGGCGAAGGCGTTTGGGCAGACACCCGGTACAGGTGCCATCTCCGGCGTGGTGTATGACCCCTCGAACAGAGTTATCGCCGGTGCCGTGGTACTGACTGTGAATGAGGCGACCAATACGTCGCGCGCAGCGATCACCACGCCAGAGGGCGTCTTTCGCGTGCCATTGCTACCCTCGGGGAGCTACACGGTAACAGTGAGGGCAACAGGGTTCGCCGAACACATTTCACAATCGATTCTCGTGACGGCGAGCGAGACGAGTTCGTTGCACGTGACGATGGCGTTAGCAGGAGTGAGCGCAAACATTCAAGTGACGAGTGATGCAGAGATGGCCGAATTGGAAAGCTCAACGCTGGGACGCGCCGTGGAACAGGAAGCGATTCAGGCTCTGCCCCTGGCCAGCCGGAATTACACGCAGATTCTCGCGCTTTCGCCGGGCGTGGGTGTGGCTCTTCCGGATGTCAGAACCCTGGGTCGAAACTCGCAGAATGTTACCTCGAATGGCGCCAAGACAACCTCGAATAACGTCCAGTTCAATGGCATCGATGCCAATAACCTCTCGCAGAACTCCATGAAGGGTGACGGAGAGGAAGTGGGTACAGCCATTCCCGCACCCGACGCCATTCAGGAGTTCAAGGCGCAAACTGCCAATTACGATGCCTCCTACGGAAGAGGCGCAGGAGCCAACATCGATTTCATAAGCAAGAGTGGAACAAACAATTACCACGGAAGCGCGTGGGAGTTTGTGCGCAATACCATCTTTAACGCAAACGACTTCTTTTCCAAGTTGGACAACAATCAGCCGCGCCCCACACTGAAGAAGAATATCTTTGGAGCATCCTTAGGCGGTCCGATTCGGAGAGACAAGAGCTTCCTATTCGTCGAATATCAAGGAATTCGAGAGGTGAATGGCGGGGCAGTCGGATCCGAGTCAACTACCGATCTGCCGCAGCTAACCTCCGACCGTTCTGCCGCCGCACTGGGAGCGCAGTTTTGTCCTGCCAACTTCGCGAATGCTCCCGGCTATCTGACTAATGCGCTGGGAACGCAGGTTGCCTGCGACGGCTCCAACATCAATCCGGTCGCGCTGGCACTGCTCAACTTCAAGTTGAGTAATGGCCAATATGCAGTTCCTAATCCTCAGATCAATCTGCCTACATCCCCAGGGGATCTTCCCATCGGTCAGTCAACCTTCTCCATCCCCGCTCATTACAATGAGGACCAGTTCAGCGTGAACATCGATCAGGTGATGACAAAAAAGAATACGCTCGCAGGAAGGTTCTTTTACTTGCGAGCACCGATCCTCTTTCCCTTTTCGCAGAGTGGTGGTGCCAATGTTCCCGGATGGAGCACCAATCAACTCGACCAGAATACGATGTTCGTTTTGGCGGATACACACGTTTTCAACTCCGACCTCATCAACCTGGCACGCTTCGGCTTCATGCGCTTTAGCGGTCTCGCCACTGTCGCGAATCCGATACAGGCTTCGGAGCTTGGAATGAGCACTCCCACAGGTATGTCAGGCGTGGCGCCGGGCTTGAGCATCAACGGCTTGTTTACCACTGGAGATGCAGGCACGCCATCACAGTGGCAGAACACCAACAGCTTCATCTGGCAGGATACCGTCTCGCGTACGCGCAACCGCCAGGAAATGCAATTCGGCGTCGAGGTGAAACGTCACGAAGTCGACGTAAACCCGCCCTACGGCGTTGACGGACTAGTGATGTTCAACACCTTCGAAGATTTTCTGCTTGGCCAGAGCGCGGCGCAAAATGGCAGTCCTATCGGTGCAAGCAATATTGCAGGGATTGACGGCGCCTCGGGCCTTTTCCGAGAAGACGAGCGCTACACAGACCTGGCGGCATTTATTCAGGACGACATTAGAATGACGCGACGGCTGACCGTGAACGCCGGTCTGCGTTATGAGATATTCGGTGCGCCGATGGAAATCCATGGCCGGCTGAGTAACTTCGATCCGTCGATTGCGGTGGCGCAGGTCCCGAGTACGGGATCGCTCAGCGGGTATACTTTGCCGGCGAATTTTCCGGGGGCCGTTCCCGCCGGTGTAACCAAGACCTCGACCGCCGGATTATGGTATTCCGACTATCACGATCTTTCGCCGCGTCTGGGCTTCGCGCTTCAGTTGAAGGAGAAGCCTACTATCGTGCTACGCGGCGGATATGGCATCTACTACGATCGCCCCTCGGGCGGTTTTGTCGAAGGGCAGTCGGGTGGGCAGCCATTCTCGCTGCAAGAGCTGTCTTTTGGCACAGAGAATGCAACCTCGTCACTGCAAAATCCTTTCGTTCCATTACTGCCGCTCGCTTCAAGCTTTCCCGTATATCAGCCGCGGATGCCCGGCGCGGGCGCGTATACATCCGCCGTTTCGCCGCACGTCATCGACCCTTATACACAGGAGTACAACCTGAACCTTCAGTACGCCTTTGCAAATTCATTTCTGCTTGAGGTCGGATACGTAGGCGCTCACACTACTCATTCGCCCGGAAGGATTGAATTCAACCAGGCCCTGTTGGCGAGTACGCAGAGTCCGGTCAACGGCGCCACCACGAATACTGCGGCCAATGTCCTCCAACGGCTGCCCTTCGCCGGCATCTCTACGGGATCGCTCCAGGCCATTACAGAGTTCGAAGCAAACTATAACGCGCTGCAGAGCAGCATTACGAAGCGGCTAAGCCATGGACTTCAATTTCTCGGCAGTTACACTTGGTCGAAGGCTCTGGACGAGACCAGTGGTTCCGGGGGTGCCGACATTTTCGAGATATGGTTACTGACTAATAACCAGAGAAATCCGCGGCAGGCATACGGGCTGACGGACTTCGACCGCGACCAGAGGGCCGTCGTGAACTTTACATGGACTTTGCCGAAGTTACATCAGATGCCGATGCTGACCCGGCGCGCGCTCTCTGACTGGGAGTTCTCCGGCATCGCGGTCATTCAGTCCGGCAGTCCCATCACGGTGCTCGACGGCAACGCCGGCGCGGTCTACGGTAATTTTCTGAATAGAGCTCAGCGCACCGGATTGAATCCCTCCACGCATGGTTCATTGCATTCACGAGTGCTCAACGGTTATCTCAGCCAAAACGCATTTACTATTGCTCCAGAGGCGCCCAATGGTAGCGGGCCGGGGGACACTGACTTTGGCGACAGTGGCGTCGGCATTGCGCGCGGTCCAGGCCAGCACAATTTAGACCTGGCCGTCGAGCGTATCTTCCCGGTTACTGAATCGAGCAGCTTTCGCTTCCGTGCCGAGTTCTTCAACCTGACAAATACTCCGCAATTCGCCAACCCATTTAACAACGTCAACTTCATCCTGAGTCCCACTGGTCCCGCCAACCAGAATCCTTCGTTTGGCATCATCAATGCGACTGTGGCCAATCCCAGGATTATCCAGTTCGCGGCGAAGTTCCTGTTCTGAGCTGCCACTGCGCGGTTCACACAAACTATCCGGAGGGAGACTCAAAGATGACGATCGAAGAGATAGAGTCCGCATGCGATGCATCCGAAGCGCTCGACTTCTCCAGGCATAAAGTTGAGGTCCCAAAGCTTTCACATAGGGAGATGTTTTATCCACTCGGGTTTCCTACGGAGCTGAGAACGAATTCACCAGAGATCCTGACGCAAGCTAGCAGTCTGTGGTCCATTTTCGAGAAGCAATTCGACACTGAAGTTATCCGCGTAGACGTGCATATGTTGGAGAGCGACTCGACAGAGTGTCCTCCAACGCCGGTTTGCCGAATCATGTACCCGCTGCTGGTTAGCGTAGCGGATAGAGACAATTACAGCATCGCCCATCTGGGCCAGAACAGGACACAAATTACGATCTCGCGGGCCGCCGAGAAGCACCGCAGCTATCTGGCATATTTTTTCCTGGGATACGCGCCGCATACCCACATTGAATCCAAGTATATGACACCTGTGCATGCCGGATGCGTTGCGCTCAACGGCCGGGGGGTGCTCCTATGTGGCGACTCAGGCGCAGGCAAATCGTCTCTTTCGTATGCGTGCGCGCGCGCCGGATGGACGTATATCTCGGACGACGCAAGCGCCCTTTTCAATGCCCGGGTAGATCGTCTCATAATGGGCAACTGCCATCAGGTGCGTTTTCGCCCTTCTGCGGCGGAACTATTCCCGGAGTTGAACGGTCTCGAGATTACGCCACGGGCTGCCGGCAAGCCTTCCATCGAGCTACCGACGGCGCCGATGACCGGAATATGCTGTGCGCCTAGCGCGCAGGTGGACTTCCTGGTCTTCCTTAACCGGCGCGTCCCCGGCCCTCCGGAATTGGTCCCCTATCGCAAGGAAGTTGCGCGGTATTTTATGCGGCAAGTATTGTTTGGGCCGGCGGAGTTGCTGGCCGCGCAGTACGCTGCACTGGAGCGATTGCTGACTGCAGAAGTCTTTGAATTGCGGTACAGCGATTTGGATTGGGCGGTGCACCGGCTGGAGACGCTGGTGCGGGAGGGGCGCTAGTGGAGCAGTTGCTACAGGCTGAAGCCGTTGAGGCAAGCGGTGGGAATGGGGGCTCTATTTGGAAGATCCCGGCTGCCTGGCTGCTCGAGAAAAAGCTGAGCAAAAGCTTCTGGGTGTTCTTTGCGGTCGCGTTCTTTTTTGACTTCGGAT
>JBEKDX010000060.1:0-14483 GCA_050014135.1 Occallatibacter sp. | reverse complement strand
GTTCGAGGATAAGAAATCAGTTGAAAGCGTTACGGGGCATTCTTTTGATGAGCGTTATTTCACCGTTGATATCCCTTTCCGGGACGCTGTTGTGAATACTCATTTGGGAACTACCAACAATCCCATAACCCAGTGCTTCTCGGCCGCGCATGTGAAAGCGAAAAGCCCATCTGATGCAATAAGAACGACCCTTGGAATGATGAAAGATACACATTTAACTTTCCCGAAAGACCACTTAGCGACACCTCCCGAAATAGAGGTTCTCGATAACATAAGTGTCGCTCAAGAGGAGCGATAATTTGCCGGGTGGTCCAGGTCCGGATTTTCGGAACTGGGATACCACGAAACTCAGCCAGCGTTTCTGACCACTGTTCACGCACTACGCAGCAAGCGCATCCTGCGTTGTGTGAACTGCTCCGATTTATCTTATTCCGCGATTTCGACAAAGCGGCTTAAATTGCGCGGGGCGTCGGGATCGAGTCCCTTGCTCAATCCTATGCGGCTGCCGAGCAGTTGGCCCCATACAACATAGACGATCAGCCGCGCAATCTCCGGCACAGGCAACGCGAGTTCGATGGCTAGATCGGCCGAACGCCGCACCTCGGGTGAAATTCGGTTCGCTATCGCCAGTGTGCATCCGCCCAGCGCCTTCATCTCGATCAACACGGCGCTCTCTTCCGCATAACCTGTCTCGGACAGAAGCGATCCAACCAGAGTTTTTTCCGAGACAATCGACTTAGGCCCATGACGGAACTCCAGCGCATGAAAGAACTGTGCATAACTCGATGATGACTCCATGACCTTGAGAGAAGTCTCCATCGAGACCGGATAGAGCGCTCCCTGCGCTAGATAGATCACATCGTCAAAAGATCGCTGCGCTAACTCCTCGATGCGCGGAGCATGCATCGGAAGCAACCGGGCGAGCGAATCCGGCAGCAGGTGCAGCGCTTCGACGAATGCATCCTGGCGGGCAAGCCGGGCAGCGACATATTGCAGCGCCATCAGCATTCCGGTGAAGGAAGACGTCATCACCGTGCTTTCTTCCGTGACTGGCATCTTGAGGATGCGGCGGGTAACTTCGTATAACTCGTTCCCATCGCAGGTAACGGCCAAAAACTCGACCGAACGCTGGCGCAGAAACTCGGCAACTTGCAGAACTTCGCTGGTATGTCCTGAACGCGAGATAAGAACCGGAAAGATTGCGGCTCCGTCAACAGGAAAGATCAGTTTGGGAAAGAGCAAAATCTCAGAGGCAGGCACCGCGCGCGCGGCAGCTCCAGTCAAGACGGTCAGCGAGGCAGCGGCGGCCTGCGCCAGGTAATAGCTCGAACCACAGCCAACAAAAAGCCACTCATGCGTGCGCGGGTTCTTGTCGCCGACCAGCGGCTCCAGATCGAGTTTGTCCAGCTCGCGCAAACAATTGCGCCAGGTTTCCGGTTGGTTATGTATCTCCCGTAACGTTATCGCTCCGTATTCATTCATTCGAACAAGATACCATACGGTCGTAAAAACTAAATGTGGTGCTTGGCCTCCCAATCTGCCGTAGGCCGATAATTTATATTTTCAATCATGAGCTTGCGCTTCCGATCGCTTTCGCTGATGCTCTTGCTTTGCGTCTCGTTTGCAGCGCTGGGCCAGGACACCGCCAGCGCGCTCACAGATAAAAACGAGTACGAATGCTGCATCAAAGCGATTCCGGCTTTTGCCCTGCACGTCGCACAAGACGAATGGGGAATCGTCACAGCCCCTCTGCGTTGGCGCGAGCGCGATGCGCCTATGGTGGTGGCCTTCGGCGTCGGAAGTACACTCGCTTTGGCTACAGACACAGCTGCCATGCAGCAAGTCGGTGTAAATGTGAACCGGGAGAGAGAAGCGAACAAGTATTCAGATTATGCCGGCCTCTACGCTCCCCAAGCCGCCCTGGCGCTGGGATTCGTCGTCGGCAGTGCCCAGCATAATCATCATCTCCAGGAGACCTCGATGCTTGCCGAAGAGGCGATGGTCGATTCCTTAATTCTGAATACCGGGCTTGGATACGCGATTGACCGGCAAACGCCAACGCAGGGCAACGGTAAAGGAAGTTTCTGGCCCAACGGCACAAGAACATGGCCAGATGGGCAGTCCATGCCATCCG
Organism: Occallatibacter sp.; assembly: GCA_050014135.1. Classification (GTDB taxonomy): domain Bacteria; phylum Acidobacteriota; class Terriglobia; order Terriglobales; family Acidobacteriaceae; genus Telmatobacter. The sequence goes on along the minus strand of JBEKDX010000060.1, from coordinate 12,349 downwards.
ATCACTCCATTCTTGCATGGTCTTTTGCCCACGTAGTTGCATCGGAATATAACGGTGTGGGCACCAAAATAGCGGTATACTCGCTTGCCGCGAGCGTTTCCACCGCACGCGTGATTGCACGCAAGCATTTTCCTTCCGATGTCTTCGTGGGAGGAGTTCTCGGATACAGCATCGGCGGATATGTCATTCGGCGTCGCTCCACTGAAAGTTCCTACAGTAGCTTCTCCCTGGCCCCCGTGCGAACGCCAAATGGAAATGGAATCGAACTCACCTATAATTTTGCACACTGACACTGACACTGACACGCGAACCCCGCATAACCATTCGCTCGACAGGACGGCCTGGCCGTCTGGTTGACCGGCGGCTCGTCTCTGCTATACCTAAACTATGCGGTTTGTCTCTCGTCTTCATTGTGGTTTGATCGCGGCGGCCCTTGGCATTGCTGTGTCCCTGTCCGCCCAGCAAGCCCCTGACAACTTTCGCTGGATCGACTTCCACTCTGCCAAAGACCAAGATGTAGTCTCGTGGGTGATGCGCACGCTGGAGCCGGAGAAATGGACGGCGATTCGCGAGATCGGCGTCGAGTACGATGCGGCGCTGGTCATCACTACGCTACGCGCCACGTCGCAGTCGCCGCCGGACGCGGATGCCTTCACCGTTTGGAACCTCTCGCTGACCAACCACAGCCTCACGCCGCTGATCAAGGGAGTAAACCTGCGCCTGCTCGATTGGATGCTCTTTGCCGATGGCAGGCCGCGCGAGTTGGGCGCGCTTTACGACGATTGCAACGAGTGCGAGTCCTCTACATTCTTCACGGCCTTCCACTACGATCTCTCGCAGCACATCTGGGCGGCGCGCTGGATGCGTGGCAATCAGGCCGCGCCCATCTGGAGCGCAGGCGCTCAGCAGGGCGTGGCGCTAACCCAGCTCTACGCATTGATGGCCGAGCCCAATGGCCGCGAGGTCCTGGGCACATGGAACCACTTTGACTATGGCGGCGAGAAGCCGGCCGAGGACGTTGTCTATCGCTACGATCTGGACCCCTACAGCGGCCTGGAGCGCACGCAAATCCTCAGCGGCAAGCAGGCTGAAGAGATGAAGCAGCGGCTCTGCGGCACGCAGAATGTGGTGCTGGGCCTCGAGCGCGGGCAAGATGCAGTGCTCTGCCAGTTTGCGCAGAAGCCGCGCGTGGAGCGTCGCCCCGTCACCACTCCGCCGGCCAACAATCACGGCCAGTCCGCGCCGCCGGGGACCCGGCATTGAGTTCGGTCTTCCAAGGAAAGTGAATCAGGCCGGATAATCTGAACACTTGCCCAGCAGGACGTTCACTCCGCCGTGAGCACACGAATGAGTATCAGGCCTCGTACCCAACGCGCGGGCCGCTTCTCTTCTGAGGCGACCAACTGAAGAGGTCCGATATCCGCAATCGGCTTGCCGTCGAGGGTGTCGGCGACGATCACGGTGGCGTCATGCACGTCGGGGTTGACCTCTGCCATCGAGTAAACCACTTTGTAGCCATCGGCTCCTTGCGCCACAAGATAGAGTTGCAAATCCTTGCCATGCGGCTTATCCGGCACGCCTAGCCGGGTGAGAAGATCAATCAGCGGCACGCCGGAGAATGTCTGATTGGCTTTGATATGTATGTTGTAGACGGTGAGAGTTTTGTGCGGCAGAGGGGCCAGAGTCGCTGGAGTCCACGTCGCGGTTTTGTCTCCAAACGTAATCTTCATCGGCCAGGAAGTCATGGGCGCTTGCTCTTGAGAGGTGACGATTGGAGAATCCATTTTCATTTTGTCCATCGGCATAGGTCGCGAATGGTCTTGAGCTTTCATCAGTTCGGAAGCAGTGCCAGCTCCGAGTATCCATAGAAAAACGACTGTCCGCGCCCCGATACTCATAGTGAATAGTTCCTCGCATTCATCGTATACTAGCCTCATGTCGATTGTGGACAACATTGCCGGCATCGCCAAGGGCATGAGCATCACCTTTGGGGAAATCTTCGAACCCACGCACGTAGAGAACTATCCCGACGGGAAAGGTCGTCAACGCGGAGCGGTTCTGGAGGCGCGTTATCGCGGCGCGCACGTCTTGCAGCGCGACGAAAATGGCCTGGAAAAGTGCGTGGCTTGTTTCCTCTGCGCCGCCGCCTGCCCATCGAATTGCATTTATATTGAAGCCGCCGAAAACACCGCCGAGCAGCGCATCTCTTCCGCGGAGCGTTATGCCAAGGTCTATAACATCGATTACAACCGCTGCATCTTCTGCGGCTATTGCGTGGAAGCCTGCCCGACCGACGCCATCACCCACGGCCACGGCTTCGAGCTAGCCACGCTGAACGCGACTAATCTGGTGATGCGCAAGGAAGATATGCTGGTGCAGATCGCGTCGTCGGCGGCGAAGTAAGCTACTTCAAGGACAGATTCAGAGATTTTCTTCGAGAGCAGCGAGAATCTGCGGAGCTAACTGGCTGACATTGCCCGCGCCGAGGGTGAGGATCAGGTCGCCTTCCTTGGCCTGGGCGGCAACCGCGGCTACGGCTGCGGGAAAGTCCGCGGCAAAGCTGGTATGCGGGCCTTCAATTTTCGCTGCTAACCGCTCGGCTGTCACGCCAGGGATGGGTTCCTCGCTGGCGGCGTAGATAGGCAGCACGGCGACCGTGTCGGCATCGGCAAAGGCCGAGGTGAACTGGTCGAGCAAATCCTTGGTGCGTGTATACCGATGGGGCTGGAAGACGACGTGGACCTTGCCGTAGCCGCACTCGCGGGCGGCGGCCAGGGTGGCGCGAATCTCGGTGGGGTGGTGGCCGTAGTCATCCACGACGGTGACGCCGCGAGCCGTGCCGCGTAGCTGAAAGCGCCGGTCCACGCCGCGAAAGTGGCTGAGGCCCTCGGCAATCTTGGCCCCATCCACTCCGAGCTGATGAGCGATGGCGACGGCGGCGGTGGCGTTGAGCACGTTGTGGCGGCCGGGAACGTACAATTCAAAAGGCCCGAGCGGGCCGAGAGAAGTCACTACCTGAAAACGGGCGAAGGTTCCCTTCCCTGCCGCGAATCCTTCCTTGCCGGTTTCAATAAACTCCAGCCGGTAGTCGGCCTCGGGCGCAACTCCATAGGTGAAGACGCGGCGATGCGCGCGGGGCAGAATCGCGGCCAGCAGCGGATTGTCGATGCAGGCCGTGACCGCGCCATAGAACGGCAGCTTGTCAATGAAGGTGAGGAAGGCCTGCTCGACATCGGCCATGTCGTGGTAGCAGTCCATGTGCTCGCGGTCGAGGTTGGTAACCACGGCGAGAATCGGCGATAGCTTCAGGAAGGAGCGGTCGCTTTCATCGGCCTCGGCAACCAGGTATTGCGAGCTGCCCAGCTTGGCGTTGGAGCCGAGTGCGTCCACGCGGCCGCCGACAACCACGGTGGGATCAAGGCCTCCGGCTGCGAGCACACTGGCGACCATCGAGGTGGTGGTGGTTTTGCCGTGCATACCGGCGATGGCGATGCCGTACTTGAGGCGCATCAGCTCGGCCAGCATCTCGGCGCGCTGGATGACGGGAATTTTGCGGGCGCGGGCCTCGAGCACCTCGGGATTATCCGCATGAACGGCGGAGCTGGTGACCACGACCGTGGCTCCAGCGATGTTGGCGGCGTCATGGCCTTCGTAAATGACGGCACCCATCAGGGCGAGGTGGTCCGTAACCGGGCCGCGGCGCAGATCAGAGCCGGAGACCTTCATGCCGAGGTTGAGCAGGATTTCGGCGATGCCGCTCATGCCGATTCCGCCGATGCCGATGAAGTGCGCGTGCTGGGAGGTGGCAAACATGGGGCGTATCACTCCACTTTAACATTTGTGCAGCAGTCGGCGTCTCAGCTAGCAACAAGTGTAGTGTGTTGTCGCCGCGTGAGCAGCGGCGAGACTTGCGCGTATGCCGCATCGACGGTGAGGCAGTACTTGGCGCGCAGGTCATCGACTTTGCCGTGCTCGATGAAGTGGTCGGGCCATCCGATGCGGACGACGGGGACCGCGCTACCTAACTCATCGAGTGCTTCAATGACGGCGGAGCCGAAGCCGCCCATCTTGACGTGGTCTTCAAAAGTAACGAAGGCGGCGACGCGGCTGGCGTAACCGGCCAGCATCTCGCGGTCGAGCGGCTTGATGAAGCGAGGATTGATGACGGCGGCGGAGTATCCGTCGCGGTCCAGGCGGGCGGCAAGTTCCGCGGCCAGCGTGGTCATGGGGCCGAGGCCGAGGATGGCCACATCAGAGCCGTCTTTGATCACTTCGGCCTTGCCAACGGGGATGATTTCCGGCTTGGGTTTGCGAGCCGCTCCGGGTCCGACGCCGCGCGGGTAGCGAATCGCGCTTGGTCCAGGAAGTTGGAGAGCGGTGGCCATCATGTCGGCCAGTTCGTCCTCGTCCTTGGGAGCCATCAGGACCATCTCGGGCACGCCGCGCAGATAGGCGATGTCGAAGAGGCCGTGATGCGTGGGGCCGTCATCGCCGCTGAGTCCGGCGCGATCCATGCAGAAGAGCACGGGCAGCTTTTGCAGCGCGACGTCGTGGACGATGCAATCGAAGGCGCGCTGGAGGAAGGTCGAGTAGATTGCGCAGACGGGACGGAAGCTGCGCGTGGCCATGCCGGCGGCAAAGACGACTGCGTGCTCCTCGGCGATGCCCACGTCAAAATATCGTTTGGGATGGTGCGGGCGGAAGAGATCCAGGCCAGTGCCGCTAGGCATGGCTGCGGTGATGGCGACGATGCGCTCATCCTGATTGGCAAGCTGTACAAGTGTGCTGGCGAAGACCTCGGCATAAGTAAGCTGGCCGGCGGGCTTGGTTTCTCCGGTCTCGGGATCGAAGGGGCCAAGGCCGTGAAACTTCTTCTGCTTGTCGAGCGCGGGCTGAAAACCGCGGCCCTTTTGCGTGAGGACGTGGAGCAGCACGGGACGGTTTTCCGCCTTGAGAAACTTGAAGGTCTCGACCAGCAGCGGCAGATTGTGGCCGTCGATGGGGCCAAAGTATTCCAGGCCGAACTCCTCGAAGAGGATCGAGGGCCACAAGATGCTCTTGGCGGCCTCTTCGGCGCGGCGCGCCACTTCGCTCGCCGTCTTGCCGCCGATCCGCTCGATGATGCGGTGAGCGGAATCGTGCAGGCTCTTGTAGTGCTCGTTGGTGACGATCTTGTGAAAGTAGCGGGCGATGGCGCCCACGTTGCGGTCGATGGACCACTCGTTATCGTTGAGCACAACGATCAGGCGCTTGGTCTGCTCGGCGATGTTGTTGAGAGCCTCGAAGGTGATGCCATTGGTGAAGGCGGCGTCTCCGGCGACGGCGATCACGTGCTCGGAGCCGCCGGCCAGATCGCGCGCCACGGCCATGCCCAGCGCCGCGGAAAGAGCCGTGCCGGCGTGGCCCGCGCCGTAGCAGTCATGCTTGCTCTCGGTGCGCAGCATGAAGCCGTTGAGGCCTCCCGGCTGGCGAATCGTCTCCATGCGGTCGAGGCGGCCGGTGAGTGTCTTGTGGATGTAAGCCTGATGGCTGACGTCGAAGAGCAGCTTGTCATTCGGTGTGTCGAAGACCATGTGCAGAGCCAGAGTCAGCTCAACGACTCCCAGATTCGGACCCAGATGGCCGCCGGTCTTGGAGAGCGTCTGAATGAGGAATTCACGAATCTCCTCGGCCAGTTCTGCCATCTGCGCAAAGTTTAGACGCTTCAGATCGGCGGGCGAGTGAATGGATTCCAGCAGTCCCATGGTCATCCTTCTCCCCGTAAAAGGGCCGGGCAAGCCGGCAAAAAAGCCCGCTGTGAACCAGCTTTGCCAACCGATAGTATATCAACGCAGCGAATTCAGCGGCTGATGGGTTAGACGCGGATTGGCTGAGTCCGGCGCGCAGGACAAACAAACTACAACCTGGTAGCGCGCGAAAACCAGCGAAGTACAAAGTAGTTGGCCCAGCAACTGGCGGCGAGGCCCAGGCAAGGCCTGAATATCCACGGATAGTCTCGCAAGAAGAAATGAAAGGCAAAGTGTCCGCCACTGAAAACGCCCACGCCGCCGAGAGTTGCGATGGAGAGTCCAATTGCCCAGCCGTAAAGCCGGCGTTGCCAGCGGAGAAGTGCCCGCGTCCGCCGCAGTGACTTCAATGCAATATCTGGTGGCAAGGCGGGAGCTGGGGCATCACTCAGGCCATCCAAGCCGGAGAGATTGAATTGCTGGCGCATCTCCGCGTGCTGGCGCAGATACTCCTCAACCAATGCGCAAGTTTGAGGGCTGGCTTCTCCCGCGACATATAGCGGGAGCAGATCAGTAATGACCTCGCGCGTAACATTCATCGAAATTTCCGGGCGATTTTCGCTTTGCATCTTATGCTCTCCGTAATGTCATCAGGGAGGCGCGGGCTCTATGCACCTTGACCTTGGCAGTGGTTTCGGTAATCTCCAGAACCCGTGCTATCTCACGGTAAGAAAGTTGATCGTATGTGCGCATAATCAGTGCAGCGCGATCGATGGCCGGCAGGGTTTGCATCGCATCGAGAACGGCGGCCACCTCGGCTCTCTGCTGAACAAGATCGAAGGCGCTGGGCCGAGAGTCGCTCACATTGTCGTCCAGCGCAGTGTGACGGGCGGCCGAACGCGCCTGCTTCAAAAAGAGATTGCGGGCGATGGTGAAGAGATAGCCTTTGACCGTCTCTGTTCGGATCGTTTCCTGCGAGGTCCAGACGCGGACAAATGTCTCCGAAGTAATGTCCTCGGCATCGCTGCGATTTCCGCAAAGATAGAACGCAAAGCGGAAGACATCGGCAGCGAAACTTTCGTACAGCGATGTGAAGTCCGTCATGCGCCTAGCTCCGTGAACGAAAGAAACATTCTATCTGAGTACGCGCGCAGCCAACAGAAGCCCGCCCACGCCATCCTGCAGGAAGTGGGCGATCATGCCGGGACGCAGGCTCTTGCGCCAAGCGGCCAGCAATCCGAAGAGAACGCCATAGACCGAGATGATGATGATCATGGTCGATCCCTGGTAGGCATGGCAGACTCCAAAGACAACCCCCTGAGCCACGATGCCCACCGCCCCGTTTCGGCTCCAGGCCTTGAACTGCCGTTGCAGATAACCGCGAAAGATCGTTTCTTCGCAAATACCGGCGGTGAGAGCCAACAGCAGAAAGACTACGATCTCAAGCCCGGTGCGTGGAAGAAGATTCTGCAAAGCTTCGCCTTGAGATGGATGTCCAAGCCGGGCCAGAAGGGAGCCCAGAACCCCAAGGACTATGTTCGCCGCAACCAGATAGGCGATGGCCAGCCCCAGATCGCGAAGGATTGCGCGCCAGCCCAGCGCACAACTGCCTGCCAGCGTACGCAGCGACGCGCCGCCCCAGCGTTGACCAAGACAGATAAATGCGACGATCAGCCATTGAGAGAACATGGCGATAGCGTAACCGGTGACGCGGTGGAACTCGTGCCCGGCGCGCATATGCATACTTTCCGCAGAAACGCCAAGAAGCAGCAGAAGCACTACGGCTGTGTGCCACGCGGGCGCAATGGCTTGTCCGCTCAACGGCACGGGGAGCGTTTCAGATTTCTCGATGGATGGGTTGGACATTCTGTTCTCCTTTCAAGTCCTACCTATCTATCCGCGACGGCCAGGAAAGTTACAACCAAAGCGAAGTTTATTTCCTTCTGGGATTCAATGCAGTTGAATGCACGGATAATACCGGATATTGCGAGGACCGGAACCTGGACGCCGATTCACGATAGCAATCCTCTCGTTGTAGGATGGGCAGATAGACTTTTCTGTAGCTGGAGGGCTTTGAACGTGACTGGAAGCTGGAGAGTTTTTCTTTGTGCGGTGCTACTGGCGGGAGTGGGGTTTGCGCCATGCGCGGGGTGGGGGCAGTTGGCGTTTCCGGATGCGGACGCGCAGGTTGCGCCCAATCCGCTGACGGACACGACGGCGAACCCCGGCAAGATTCTGCTTTACGATCTGGAGGCGCGCTTTGCCAAGGACGTGCTGGCGCGCGGCGGGGCGGGCTTCGCCTCCTGGTTTGCCGAGGACGGCGTGGCGCTGGGCAACGCTGCTGCGCCACTGATTGGCAAAGTCGCGATTCAAAAATCCGCTAATTGGGATCCCAAGGTCTATCAACTGACCTGGACGCCGACTGACGCGCAGATGGGACCGTCGGGCGACGAGGGCTACACCTGGGGCCACTTTGAAGGGCACAGCAAAGACGTGAACGGGAATCCAGTGACGACGACCGGCCGATATATCACCATCTGGCGCAGGCTGCCGAATGGCGAGTGGAAGGTAGCGCTGGACGCCGGCGCCAACGAGGAGCCCAAGGCCGGCGATTGCTGCAAGATGCCGCCGGGAGAACATTGAGCCACCTGCGGTGGGGCAAACTGCTCGCTAATCGCTCGCTTAAGCTTTGTGGTTTCCCACCCTTTCCACAGAGGGCGCGAAAAGGATGGGGTACCCGGCGATCTGCTATTTGAGATCGATCTCTGGCGGCGGTGCAGACTGGGGCAAATATCGGAGATCTTCGCTAGAACGCAACATTGCAAGAAGGAGACTTCCAATGAAGTGTCAAAAAGTCGCTTTTGTTTTGGTCGCTCTCGCTTTAACTTGCACGGCTACGTTTGCTCAAGACCAGGCAAGCGCGGAAGCTCGTCTTAAGGCGCACAACATCATTTTGCCTGCGCCGGGGAAGCCTGTGGGGAATTACGTTGAATGGGTGAGGGTGGGCAATCTGCTTTACTTGGCAGGGCACGGACCTGGCAAAGAATGGAAGGGGAAAGGCAAAGTAGGGAAGGAACTAACTTTGGAACAAGGCAGGGAGGCGGCTCGCGATGCGGGGTTGCAGATGCTTGCGACAGTGCGTGATGCTCTTGGGAGCCTCGACAAAGTTAAACGGGTAGTAAGTGTTTTGGGGATGGTAAATTCTGCTCCTGGATTCTGGGACCAGCCTAAAGTGATAGACGGGTTTTCTGATTTGATGACAGACGTTTTTGGTGAGGCCAAGGGCAAAGGTGTCCGAGCCGCAGTTGGTATGGCCGAATTGCCCGCAGGTATGCCGGTGGAGGTTGAGATGATCGTCGAAGTGAACGAATGACGATCAAGACAACCGGCGATTGCTGCAAGATGCCGCCGGGAGAACATTGAGCCACCTGCGGTGGGGCAAACTGCTCGCTAATCGCTCGCTTAAGCTTTGTGGTTTCCCATTCTTTCCGCAAAGGACGCGAACCGGATGGGGCATCCGTCTCTTGACAAGTGAGAAAATTCTTATTACCTTTGCTGAAATTTATTTTCCTGGAGTGGAAAGAGATGAAGAAACAAATCCGCACAATTGCCGCAGCAGCCAGTTTTGTAGTTATCGCTGGACTTGCTACAACTCTTGTTGCGCAATCCGCAGACGCAACCATGGACAGCGCAGAAGCGCAGGCGCGCGAGACATGGCGCTTGACGATGCATCAGACAGGCGTGCCGGGACCAGGGTGCTTTCATGCTTCATACCCCAGCACTCAATGGGAAGTGGTGGAATGCGGACGCCCATCGCCGCATTTTAACCCAAGGAAGGGAAGGAACTCCATAACCAATCAATTGGGTGATGGAAAAGACTACGCGGCTCAGGCCTCTGGCTCGAATTTGATTTCGTCGGCGGAAGGATTGTTCCTGCAAACCGCGGGAGGCTCATCCGTTAGCGGCGTACGCGGAGATGTGGCCGGTACGAAAAATTCCGTCGCCAACGTCTTTATGCTGCAGATGAACACGCAAGCCCCTTTCAACGCTACGGCAAGCTCTTTTGCTACACCAGCCTGCAACGGCGCTCCGAACGGCGCGGCGGGGTGCTACGGCTGGCAGCAGTTTCTGTTTTCTCAAACGCAGGGTCCGGCACCTAAATCAGGCCAGACATCGTTGCCGGGCGCCCCGGGCACTACCCCAGGCGTTTTCATCGAGTACTGGTTGTACAACTGGGGATCGCCCTGCCCGGTCCTACCCTCCTGGGCGGGGACGGGTAGGTGGAACGACGGTGGGGGTGGCAGTTGCTGGTTTAACGGCCCCATGACCTATGTCCCTCCTCAGACCGCCGCGGAGTTGCCCGGTTTGGTGATGACATCGTCGGCCAGCGCGGGCCAAGATGTAGTCAGTCTGTCGACCACGAGCGGCATCTACACGTACGCGGAGCCGAGTGTGCTCAGTCTGCAGAAAGTCTGGAATCAAGTAGAGTTCAACGTTTTCGGTGACTGCTGTAGTACCGAGGCCAACTTCACCGGCCCGACGGCTCTGGTACTCAAGACGAGCATAGACGACGGGAGCACGAGTGCCCCAATCTGCGAGTCGAACGACGGCACCACGGCAGAAACCAATAACCTGATGCTCGGCTCATGCGCTGCTGCGGGTGGATCGGCACCTTATATCGAATTTACCGAATCGGTGCCATCTCCTACTGCGAGTCTTGTAGTCAAGGGGCCTTCCGGACAGACGGTAGCGTCTCCTTATCTGTTTGGCGATATGTACACTTTCACAATCACAGGGGCAGCGAACCTACCTGTCACTGTCGACACAGTTGTTAACGGCGTTAACCAGGGTATGTCGGCTTCGCAGGGAAATACCAATGCAAGCGGCGTATTCCAGAGTTCCGCCGAGTTTACCCCTGCCTGGGGCTATGTCGCAGGCACTTACACGGAGACTTGGTATGTCGGAGGCACTCCGGCGTCTCCGATATTGTTTACCCTCGTGGAGTAATTCGGGGGGGCTCAGGTTTGACTGCCCCGAAATGTTGGGTGCCCCAGGTCTCGCTTGTGAGACCTGGCCAACGAGTATCCCAAAGCCGGCGATTGCTGCAAGATGCCGCCGGGAGAACACTGAAGAGCGAGGGAACAGGTAGTAGGGAACAGGGCATTGAGGTTCGTGGTTTCCCACATTTGCCGTACGGGACGCGGCAGATATAGAACCCGGCAAACGCGGGTTTCTTTCGGTGCAAATGTTCTATCGGCCACGCAATCCGCACCGTGAAGGACAAACTTCCATGGATCCGACGCCGAAGAAGGAGTTTCCAGATGAATCCCTCTGATTCCATTCAATCTGAATCAGGGCTCGACTTCACAGGCTGCGGAAAAACTCGGGATTTTCGGTGAATCGGGAGATAGTTTTCCCTCGGGGGCTAAAGGGTGAGGAGATCCCCCGCCTCTGGCTTGGTGGCGGTATCAGTTTGACATTTACGGGAGTCGCCCCTGGGTTTTGCGTATTTCCATTGTTGTTTTGCGAAAGAGTCAAAAGGATGCGAGCGATGAGAAGGCACCGTCCCTACGGGACTCCGGTTCTGTGACGGTGACGCTTACCCCACGCTGAAGCGCGGGGCTAATAACCACTGCGCCTCCGGTGCGGATTTTCAAGCTGCCGTGAACAATACGCTTCCCTTGGCGTTGCACACAGTGTGGCCCCTTTGAGGGGCCATACACCGTAAAGCCCCCGGCTCTGCCGGGGGATATTTACAGCCCGTACCCTTCACCGAATTGAGTTTTTCCGCAGCCTGTGAAGTCGTGCCCTGACACTTCTTGTTATCCCTTTACTTCATAAGGCTTCAAATCCTGCTCAATACGCCTTCAAATCGACAATCGCTTTGAAGATCGTCTCGGGCTGGGGGAGGATGGCGTCTTCGAGAATCGGCTGGTAGGCGACGAAGGTGTCCATGGCTCCTACGCGGCGAACCGGGGCGTCGAGGAGATCGAATAGCTCATCGCCGATGCGGGCGGCGATCTCAGCGCCGTAGCCCCAACTGAGCATATCTTCATGGGCGACGATGACGCGGCTGGTCTTTTTGACAGACTCGGCGATGGCCTCCCAATCGTAGGGATTCAGCGTGCGCAGGTCGAGGATCTCGACGTCGATATTGTGCTCGCGGCGGGCGCGCTCGGCGGCCTGCACGGAGCGCGGAACAAGAGCGCCGTAAGTGATCAGCGTCAGGTCAGCGCCGGGACGAACGATCTTCGCCTTGCCGAAGGGGATGGCAAACTCCGGGCCGGGATAGGGCGCGCGGTCGTGAGTCTCGCGGTAGAGGCGCTTGTGTTCGAGGAAGAGCACCGGATCATCGCAGCGAATGGCAGTGCGCAGCAGGCCATTGGCATCCAAAGCATTTGACGGCATCACGACGCGCAGCCCGGGGATGTGCGTGAAGAGGCTCTCGCCGGATTGCGAGTGGTAAATCGCGCCGCCGGTGAGGTAGCCGCCGATGGGCGCGCGAATCACGACCGGGCAGGCCCACTGGCCGTTGGAGCGCCAGCGCATCAGCGCCAGTTCATTGTGAATTTGATGATAGGCGGGCCAGATGTAATCGAAGAACTGAATTTCGACGACCGGCT
>JBEKDX010000059.1:0-14568 GCA_050014135.1 Occallatibacter sp. | reverse complement strand
CCAACGAAACATAGCTGAACATCCCATCTTGTACTCGCTCATCTCCACGCATAACTATTCGATGAATCGGAAGACCCACATGACGCGGAAATCTAATCGAATTTCAACAAGTTCCTAGAACTGAGAAAAATTGGCTCCCGGCGCTGCCCTCGCGGAATTAGATGACGGGCCCTAGTCCTGGAAATGCGATTCAACCGGTAAATCAGCCCCGCCGGGCCGGAACGATTTCGATCAGGCCGTCATTGATCTTTATGCGTTAATTCGATCCCATCTTCCCATGCCGTCCCTTCCTTGCCTTGCATTCAAGGTGAGCAGAGCAGGGCGCTCATACAGCGCGGCGATGTGCTCGTGGTGCCCACACCGGGTCACACGCCGGGGCACGTGTCTGTGGTTGTCCAAGGAGAGCCGTCGTTCTTTCTTGCTGGTGACGTGAGCTTTACGCAGAAGCTCCTTCTCGATGGCAAGGTTGGCGGCGTAACTCGTGATGATGCGATCGCTCTTGTGACTCAGGATCGCATCCTGGCTCTTGCCGATCAGGGTCCGCTGGTTTATATGCCCTCCCATGACCGGGAGGCAGTAGAGAGGCTACAGCAGCAGACTGTACTTAAAACAGAGAGTTGAGATTGTTGTTCAGGCCGCTTTTCCTTGATTCCGCTTCTCTCACCCCCCACCATTTACACTGGAATTCCATGATTCCCACTCTAGCCTGGACTCCGGAAGGCGTCCGCTTCATCGATCAGACACGGCTCCCTCTGGAAGAGAGCTACGTACTCGCTGCCACGTATGAACAAGTAGCCGAGGTTATCGTCACCATGGTCGTGCGAGGCGCGCCGGCCATCGGCGTCTCGGCTGCCTACGGCGTCGCCCTGGGCGCGCTGCGCACTCGAGCCGCTACGACCCCGGAATTCGCTCCGGAATTCGAGACGATATGCGCACGGCTGGCCGGTACTCGCCCCACGGCAGTGAATCTCTTCTGGGCCATTGACCGCATGAAGCGGTGCTTCGCGCGGTTGATTGCCGCAGGCGCTGGTCTGGACGAAATCAAAGATAGACTGCTCGTCGAAGCCCACGCGATGTACGAAGAAGACATCCAGGCCTGCAAGGCGATGGGGCGATTCGGCGCAGCGCTGCTCCCCGCAGAAGGCGGCGTGCTGACCCACTGCAACGCCGGCGCTTTGGCAACTTGCGGCTACGGAACCGCTCTGGGCGTGATCCGCTCGGCGGTCGAGCAGGGCAAAAAGATCAAAGTCTTTGCCGACGAGACGCGGCCCTTTCTGCAAGGCGCGCGTCTGACCGCATGGGAGCTGATGGCCGACGGCATTCCCACAACCGTCATATGCGACAACATGGCCGCCAGCATTATGCGCGCGGGACGGATTCAGGCCGTGGTCGTGGGCGCGGATCGCATTGCGGCCAACGGCGATACGGCCAACAAGATCGGCACCTATAACGTGGCGATTCTGGCTCATGAGCACGGCATTCCATTCTATGTGGCAGCGCCCTGGTCAACCATCGACCTGGCCACGCCCACCGGCGATGAGATTCCCATCGAAGAGCGGTCAGCAATCGAGGTCACGCACCACGGCGGCAAGCAGCTTACTCCAAACGGCGTCGGCATCTGCAACCCAGCCTTCGACGTGACTCCGGCCAAATACATCTCCGCCATCTTCACCGAACGCGGCGTGCTGCGCGCGCCTTTTGGCGATTCGCTCAGAGCGATGGGGCAGGAAAAAAAGCCGGCTTAATGCCTTGTCGGTGCCGGTTTGCCGGCGGAGAAGCTAATCCGGGGCGGTTCTGCCAAGGGAACTGAAGCCTGCACCGTCCCGGTCCGCGCGCCGCTCTTCACCTGATTCTCTTTGAGCGTGAGAGCGCCGTTGGCGATCTCGGCATCGGCGCTCCAGCGGTCGAAGCGTTCCAAGACAGAAGGCATCGAGCCAGAGGTTGCCCTTATGCTTCCGTGCCGCCACTCAAAGTGAAGAGCGCCAATGGCCGAGGATGCCAGATCGTCGCCTGTGTAGCCGGTTAGCTCGATCTTGCCGCTGGCGGCGAAGTCCCCGCCTGACGCGCGCAGGCCGAGTAGCTGACCCACAGCTTGCGGATTGAGCTTTTCAAACTGAGCTTCAAAGGCGTACGCGGGCTTGCCCTTCGCGGTAGCGGCGGCTTGCAGCTTGGCGCTCCCATGGACGCGGCCACCAAGCAGGGTGGCATCGAAGGCGGTGATCTCTACGCCATTGGCAAGCGTCAAGAGCGTGGCTTCTGGCTCGTCGAACGTAGCCGGGCCAAGAATAAGAGAGTCGGCCTTGACGGTGCCTTGCAGCAGCGGCCATGCAGGGGTGGACGTGGGACGGAGGCGCTCGAGAAGCGTCGAGAGTAATGTGCCCCGCTCACGCGCGCCCAGAAGCGCTGCCTGCAGAACGGCGGCGTCGAGCGCTCCTAAATTGACTTGAAACTGCGGCGTACAGGGCTGAGGTGCGTCGCAGACGGCGGGCAAGGTGAGGGTGGCCGTTCCTTTGACCGGGCCGTAAGAGAACGCGACAGGATCCCAGCGAAGTCCATCCGAAGCCAGGTGCAGCGTAGCCTCGGAAATTTCGATGTGGTTGGCCAGGTAATCAGCCTTCCAGTTGGCGTTGCGCAGCGTCACGGTGCCTGTAAGCGTATCTGCGGGCGCAACGGGACTCTGGACTGGTGTTGGAAGCAGCATCCAGGGTCCATTGGCAATCAGGTCCACGGAGGCGGGGTCGCCGGCCACTTCGTCGAGGGCCGCGACGTTGGCGAGGCCGGCTACGCGCATTAGTTCCCTGCCCCGCGCAATCGAGGCTTGACCGCGCATGGTTAGCTGGTAGCCGGAGAGCGCCAGACGCGTCGAGACCGTAAGCGGAACGGTTGCTCCAACCGGGATAGCGACCGTGGCCGTCAACGCCTGGGGCTGACTGGTGGGCTCGGGTTCGAGGACAAATTTGGGGATGCGGATGGACTGGCTGAGTCCGTTGCCGCTCAGTTGCAGACCCAGGACGGTGAGGCTGCCCGTGAGCGGCCCTTGAGCCGCCGTGCGTGCTTTGACGGGGTGAGCGTGAGTGGGCCTTTCCGAGGCCGTTTTCTCCGGTTGTGCTGGAGCATACGTGATTTTGCCGCTGACCGCGCCGACGGCTTCGAGGCCGGGAGCCAGACCGCTGCGCACGGTGCGCAGGGCGTCCAGGCCAAAGGCAACGGGAATGCGGTCCAGTTCGACGGTGATGCTGGGCTGGACAGAGTGGATTCCGGAGAGGCTTCCAGGCTGATTGCCATGCTGATTGCCGGGCTGATTGCCGCTCAGGCGTATGCGCCCCGAGCCAAGCTGTGAATCGCAGAGCAGGTTGTCGATAGCACGCGTCGAGAAGTGGGCGACGAGGGTGCAATTGGCGTCGAAGTCCATGGGAGCGACGGGAGTAAACTCGGCGCGATGGACACCGGTGGCGCGCAGCCGGGATTTGATCTGGGCCGCCTCGGCGGTGCCGTCAACCTGGAGTTCGCCGGTGAGGTCGCCGCGCCAGCCGGAGTCGGTGCCGAGCAGCAGGCGGGTGAGCTGGCCGAGCTGCGCCTCGCGCCATTCGAGATCGATGTGCAGCGGCATCTGACGTAGTTGCGTGGCTTGGTGCAGGTCTGCCTCCAGGCGGACAATGCCGGTGTCTCCCTGCTCAATGGTGAGGTCGGTTCGGGCAGGCTGGCCGCGTAGCCGGACCCGCCAGTCTCCGGGACTCTGTTGCCAGAAGGAGAGATCGGCGCTGAGCAGCGAAAACGGCAGTTTCTCCACGCCATTCTTGAGGTTGATGCGGGAATTGGTGGCCTCCAAGTAGGGCAGCTTGACGGCTTCGCTCCCTGTTTCGCCAGTTGCGGCGGATTGAGGCGGGGCGGTAGCCGTGCGCAGCAGCGAATCGAGGTTCCAGCGACCGGCAGGGGTGCGCACCAGGTTCAGGCTGGCGTTGTCGACGCTGATGGTATCCAGCGCTACGTGTCCGCGCCACAGCGAGAGCAGGCGAATCGACGCCGTGACTGTTTCCGCGTGCAGAACAGGCTCGGCGCCGTAGGCTGGATCTTCCTCGACCGTCAGGTCGGTGAGCACGAACCCCGGACGAGGCAGCAGACGCACTTCAACCGACGAGAGGCGCACCGGGCGGCCCAGCGAGGCGGAGATCAGGTGGGTAATCTGGGCCTTGTAGCGGGTCACGCTCAGGAATGGGGGAACAATCAGGACGATCAGGATGGCTGCCAGCACCATCAGGGCAAGCCAAAGTCGCTTGTGATTTCGTTTCCGGGGCTGCGTCTCTTCGATCATGGAATCCAGTCGACAGCTTACAGCTTGCACCTTGCAGTCGATAGCTTGCGGTTCACTTCTCCCAGACTCTTAGCTGACAGCTGTCAACCGTATGGTGTTAGCTGTCTCCTGCATTCACTGCACCCGATGCAGTGTCCGGCTCCAGCGGGTTTCGGTAAAAAAGTGCAGCGCGATGTGGCCCATCCAGGACAGCGTGTTGCCGAGACCCGGCTCTTCCAGCCTGCCCTCCGGCGTCTCGAAAGACCAGTAGTTGAACAGCGGACGGCCGATGATGTTCTCCCGGGGAACGAAGCCCCAGAAACGCGAATCGGCGCTGTTGTGCCTGTTGTCACCCATCATGAAGTAGTGTCCGGCCGGAACCACCAGATCACCGTTCTCGACGTGGTTGGGAAAATCAATTGCCCATGCCTCGGGAATGTAGTTTCCGGGTTCAGAGACAGGCGGCACGGATGGATACTCGTCAAGAAAGTCGAGATGATTGTCGAGCGTCGTCGGTTGGGCGTGGGGCTGTTCCTGGGCCACGCCATTGAGAATCACGATGCCGTTGCGCAGGTGAATGTGGTCGCCGGGAACGCCGACCAGCCGCTTCACCAGAGTCAAATACTGAAGGTTCCCATCCGTGTCCGCGTCCTGCACCGGCTTGATGAAGACAATAATGTCCCCGCGCTGCGGCTCGCGATAGTGCACCAGCGGCATCCACTTGGTGGGCGGGGCAAGGGTGATGCGGTCCACCAGCAGGTGGTCGCCGATCAGCAGCGTCTTTTCCATCGAGCCGGAGGGAATGACGAAGTTCTGTCCCAGAAAGGTGAGGATGAACAGGCCAATGACCAGGATGGAGCAAATGCTGGCGGCCGCCTCAAAAGGCGTCTCTTCCACTCGTTCCGGTACGGGAGCGGGCTGTGACTCGGGTGGTGTCTTAGGTGTGGGCGTTTTTTTCTTCGTCATCCTGTCGCTCAATTTCAGTTGTCAGTTTTCAGTTGTCAGCTATCAGTAGTCAGTAATCAGCCTACAGAGACCGGTAATCCGGGTTATCACTGACCACTGAAAACTGACGGCTGACAACTGTCCTAATGGACCACTTGGAAGATGCGCTTCCAGCGGGCGAAGTCATGGAGCTTGGCAGTAAGCTGCCTGTCGTGTCCGAGTCTATCATCTGCGGCCTGGGTCGAGGTCTGCATCGAGGCTTGCAGCACAGCCTGTTGCACATCGGTGCTTGAAGGGCGGAAGACCGAGAAGTAGATGACCAGCGGACGAGCCACAATCTGCTCGCGCTGGACAAAGCCCCAGTAGCGGGAATCCTTGCTGTGATTGCGGTTGTCGCCGAGGACGAAGTACTCGCCCGGGGGCACCACCAGATCACCATCGCGGACCAGGTTCTGCATCTGCTTCCACCAGGCCGGGTCAACCTCCGGATCGGTATTGTCTCTGGCGGGAAAGTCGTTGCTGAAGGCGTTGAAGGCCGCCGGTTCGAAAGCTGCATATGGCTCGTCTTGAGCGATCCCGTTCACGGTAACCCGGCCATCCTTGATGCGCAGACGGTCACCGGGAAGGCCGACGACGCGCTTGACTAGTAATGAAGGCTGGGGATGGTGAAAGACAATGATATCGCCTCGTGCAACGGCGCGATAAGGCATCAGCCAGCGAGTCAGGCGGCTGGAGGGAGCATAGGCCTGTTTGTTGACCAGAAGAAAATCGCCCACCAGCAGAGTGCGCTCCATGCTCTCCGAGGGGATGAGGTAGGGCTGAAGGACAAAGGTTTGCAGAAACAACGCCACCACCACCAGTGAAAGCAGCGAGGCAAAGGCCTCGGGCACGGTGGGCAGATGGAGCCGTAGCCGCTCGAACCAGAGCGGAAGCGGGCTGGTCCCTGGGTTGGGAAGGCTCATTGCGCTGCTGCTTCCTCCACGTCTGATAAAGGCAAGTCCGATCCAACGCCGGAATTGGTTTCTACACCGGCTTTTTTGGCGGCTGACATCAACCGCTCCATAGCGCGCCGCGCGGCATCCTGTTCGGCGTGTTTTTTGGTGCTTCCCAAGCCGCGCGCCAGTTGCTTTCCCAGCACACCATCGGCGGTTTTGAGCCGTACCTCCACCAAAAAACGCTTGTGGTGGTCGGGTCCGCTTTCACTCTTGACACGATAGACAGGCGATCCCGCGTGCGCCGCCTGCAAGTGTTCCTGCAAAGCCGATTTATAGTTGCCCAAAGCGGCGCCGGCGCGCAGCTCCTCGGCCAACTGCTCGGCAGCCTCGCCCATCACCCAGCGGCGGGCAAAGGCTCTGACCGGCTCAAGTCCGCCGTCGAGCAAGAGTGCGCCCAAGACTGCCTCCATGCTATTGGAGAGCACAGTCGTCTTGCGGCGCAAGCCGCTTTTGTCCTCGCCGCGGCTAAGGAGAAGATAGCTGCCCAGGGTGATCGACGCAGCCACCTCAGCAAGGTGCTGACGGCTGACCAGCTTGGCGCGGACGCGGGTCAACTCGCCCTCGCGCCACTCCGGATGGAGCAGATAGAGGCTCTCGGCCACCACCAGGCCCAGCACCGCATCGCCGAGAAACTCCAGGCGCTCATTGTCGCCCGCAACTTCGGCTTCCTCCTTGCCGCCTGCGAGGCTCTGCTCGCTGGCCGCCCGCTCGTTGGCGCCGCGTTCATTGGCTAAAGAACGATGCGTCAGGGCGCGCACCAGCAACTCAGGGCGCTTAAAGCGATACCCCAACGCGGCTTCCAGTTTGACTAGTGCGGCTTCCACATGCGCCTCGATCCGTTACAACCTCTCTCTCGATACATTTCAGGGGCATCGCGCCAAAAAACCTCGGCGTTGCCGAAGATGGATCACTGTGGCTTCCCCGCGTCGGGTTTAGCCGGTGCGGGAGCGTCATCGCCGCTGTCGTCGTCGCAGCTGTGTCCGTTGACGGCATAGGCTGTTTTGACGCCGCGCTCGGCAGCTAGACGGGTATCCAACTGCCCGTCGCGCGTCTTCAGCGCCTGCTGATACTCAGTGAGAGCTTCGTCGCGCTTGCAGTCCAGGTCCAGCATGCGCCCCAGGTAGATATGCGACCAGGAAAGCAGGCGAGGGTCTTTGCTCGAGGCCAGCGTCTTCTGGAATCCGTCGATCGCCTGCTCCGGGTGCCCGGTGAGGATGGCGGCCCTGGCCAGAATGAATTCTGCGCGAGCGCTGCTGGCGATCTCGTCCTGAGACATGGAAGACTCGGAGCCATCCGAATGCGTGTTCAGCGCCTGGCGAGCCATCGCGCTGGCTGTGGCCACATCGCCGGAAGCCAGGCGCGCCTCGGCCAGATCAAGGCCGGTCAGCTTCCGCGGCTTGCTGCGAGACAGCACGTCGCCATCGGCTTCCTTGTCGAATTCGATGTTGCGGGCGCGATGAATCTGCTGCTCAATATCCATGCTGTAGACCATCTCGCCAATGGTGTCTTTGAGGCTGGTTGGACTCTTTTCAAAATAGATCATCTGTTCATAGAAGTACTGGGTAAGAACGAATCCCTGGTTCAAATCGTGGCGAACGGTTGCCCAGCGTATCGCATCCACCTTCTGCTGGTAGACCTGGCGTTCATGCTCGTAGCGGGGCATCTCCAGAGAGCGGTCGGCCCCGGCCGGAATCTTGTACTCGGGAATGCCGGTGTCCATGGTGCGCGCTTCGATGGCCTTGATCAGGCACTCGATCGCCAGCGGCACGGTATCGGTTCGCAAGCGGAATTCGAGCGGCGCCTCGCGCACTTCCTTGAGGATCGGCTGCATGCGGTCCACCGCATTGGCGCGTGCAAACAGCAGCGGTTCGATGATGTAGTGCAGGTAGGTGTGGCGCACGTCGGTCAGAGGAATCGTTCCATTTTCCGGAGAAACCACCACCACATAGTCGGTCCCGTAGATGCGGGCGTTGACCGTGCGCGGCGAATACTGCGGCTCGATCACCACGATAAACCGCCGTCCGTTGTAGGTCTCGGCCGGCATCTTGAGATAGATGTTGGTCGAGACGATCATCTTCGAAATGGGATCGTGAATCTGCGCGGCCGCGGCATCGTAGGTAGGATGCACCACCAGCCAGATGCCATGTAGATCAACCGCGGCGGCGAACTCTCTGAGCAGGGGAACGATCTCGATCACCTGGGTCGAGTCGGGAGGCATTTCGGTCAGCTCGAACGAGGTTTCCAACTCGGGAGGCGGGGTCAGATAAAGCGACAGCGAGATGTATTGGGCAATATCGCGCTCTCCGCCGGTCATGCGGTGCTGGGCGATATAGAGGCACAGTTTGTCGCGCTTCTCACGAGCATCCTCGCTCTTGGCAAGCGCCCGGTTCATCTCGTCGCGGACCCGTTTGCGAACCGGAGAGCTCTCTTCCAGGCCCTCGTCGTAGCCGCACGCGTTAAGCGCCGCGGCCATCAGGAAGACCGGCTCGGAGCTGACCAGCGAGATGGTGGGACCGGCGGGATCGACCAGCGAAGGGGCCTTTTCCTGCACAAACCCCTGAGTGGACGAGGAGGACTGGGCCTTTCCCGAGGCTCTGGAGGAGTCTTCGCTGGAAGATTGAGCGTGCGCCACGGCAGGCTGAATGCCAGCCAACAGGCAGAGTACGGCAGCCAAAATAAGGGCGGAGGACGGAAATTTGCTAAGCGTCATGAGGAACCCAGTCTCATTTTAGACGCATGGGCGGGGAGAAAGCATAAATGCGTTGGTGGGACGGATATGGGCGATGCTCTTACAGCGATGCTGCGCGGGCGGGATAACGGTCCACATGGCTGGTTTCATAGGGGGCCAGCAGCCGCTGGCGCGTCAAACAGCAGGCGGAGGGGTCCTCTTGAGCGTGGAGATATGAGGCGTTTTCAGACCAGTTGTGAGTTTGTTGTTTACTTCTCGTATGACGCGGGCAGCGAGATCCCCCTTATGTTCAGCAAGATATCTTCTGACCTGCTCGGGGTGCTTTTTGGAGGCTTCGCGTAAGGCCCAGGAGAGTGCCTTCACAACCATGGCGAATTCAGGTTGCGGCCTCATTTCTATGCCGTATAGATTGTTTGATTTCCGCCGCCTGCGAGGGGTTGAAAGACCCGGTTTCACTTTGCATTGATTTTTTCGGCAGGCAGTAGGTACATCGCACAATTTCTGCCAGATTTAGAACAGCCCGAAGATTTCCACAAAAAAACACAAATAAATGATACGGTCGCGCTCAAATGCATCGGGCGTGAGGGTTTGGATATAACTCACTGAAAAAGAAAAAAGCCCCACTTGGACGAATCCAAGCGGGGCTTTATCTACTCAGTACCCTGATTCCGTTCTACCCGCGCACCGAGACGCCGGAGAAGGAGAGCACGGCCAGGCCGGGAACCGGCTGGCCAAACCGCCGTGCCGGTTCAAAGCGGCTCCAGAGCAGCATATTCTCTACCTGCGCGCGGGTAGCATCGTCGGTAGGGCCAGAGACGATGCGGTAGTCGTAGACCTGGCCCGAGCCGTTGACATAAGCCTCAATCACCACCGGGCCAGAGACGCCGCTGATCGGGTTGCCGTCCAGCACGCTCGATAGATACAGGAAGTGCGGAGCGGTGACCATTCCCAGCGGCTCGTCTGCTGTGGCCTGCGCGCTCTCTGGTTGGGTAAACATCCCCACCAGCACAATGACCGTGCCCATCAGCACTACGGCAGAGGCAAATCCGCCCGCCGCCTGCAGCAGGAAGGGAGCAAAGCTGTTTCTCCAAGCCAGGTTCAGAGAATGGAAAAGACTCTGGCGGCTACGCTCCCGCTCATGGCTGATGGCCACGCGGATGCGCAACAACAAATCTTCGGGCTCAGGCACCGGACCTAGCGTAGACAACGCGGACTGCGTCTGCTCCAGGGCATTCCATTCGCTGGCACAGCCGCGGCAGCTCTCCAGATGGGCTGCAATGCGCTGCATCTCGCGTCCGCTCAGGTGACCGTCCAGGTACTCGGTAAACTGTGTCTGCATTGCCATGCAATCGTTCATCGCGCCTCCTCTCCCAGGGGCATATCGAATCCCGCATTCGACGAAGCACAGGCGTCCTTTGCCGGAGCGGTCAGAATTGCCTTCAAAAAGGCGCGTCCCCGCACCAGCCTTGATTTGACCGTTCCCAGATTCACGCCTTCGATCTCCGCCACTTCCTCGTAAACAAATCCTTCGATGTCGCGCAGGATGAGGGTGGTGCGGAAGGGTTCCGGCACCAGCTTCAAGGCCGCCTCGACTCGCACCCGGTTCTCCTCGCGCAGTGCAATCTCGTACGGCGACTCGGAGGGATCCACCAGTATCTCCTTCAGTCGCACCGGCTCTCCGGATTGGTTGTCCGCCATCTCCTGCTCGATGGGGATCTCCTGCTGCCGGTGGCGCATCCACCACCGCCTCTGATTCGAGGCCTCGTGCAAGGCGATGCGGTAAATCCAGGTGCGCAGCGAAGACTCACCGTGAAAACTGCCCACCCCCCGGAAGATCTTGACAAAGACTTCCTGGGTCAGATCAGCGGCGTCGGCGCGGTCTTGCACGGCGCGCGCCAGCAGCGAGTAGATGGGTTGATGGTAGCGCGCTATCAGCCACGCAAACGCTTCCTCCGAGCCGGCCTGAAGCTCCTCGATCAGGGCCGCCTCTTGAGATTGAAACGTTAGCGTGCTGGCAAAATTGCCCATGGTGAGGTCCGCCTGCAATTCAGAATCCTCCCACTTTACCGCAACAGAAACACTTGGCGCTAGCCAAATCTGCGCCGGAACAAAACTCCGGTCACAGGTTGCGGCCACTCGCTTCAACGGCTCATAAAACTCCGTTCAAAATCCTATCTGCCTGCGAGCGTGCGGGAAACGAGCGCCGGTTTCGATACCAGCGCCCCACTCGCTCTATTGTCTTAGACACCGGCTCGCCCAGAAGTGTTCCCGGTCACGCAAGTTTTTTATTTTTGCCGGTTTCAGGCTGGTTGCCGCGAAGCGCCGCGGCCAGGTTTGACGAATTCCGCCCGAGCGGAGACAATAGAAAAGTTGCATCCCTCCGTATGTGGGCCTGTGGCGCAGTTTGGGAGCGCGCTTCCATGGCATGGAAGAGGTCATCGGTTCGATCCCGATCAGGTCCACCAAATAAATCAATCATTTAGAGTAACCATCCCTTCCCAGCTTGGCAGCATTTTGGCAGCAAATTTTCAACGGCCTGCAAAAACTACTTCGCTTCCTCCCCTTTCTTGAGCAATCTGTCGAACTGACTTCCTCGTACCGAAGCTCAGGACTTTGCCCTTCTTCACAGATGGTTTTGAAGTTCCCGGTCCCCTATCGCCATTCCCGCCGCCTTTTTGCGTCAGTTCCTGATGAATGGAGTTCACAGTCGCCCGCACACCCTCTGGAAGTTCCTGCATATAGACATCCGTCGTCGTGGCCGTTCGCGAGTGCCGTAACACTCCCTGCACATCCTTTATGTCGCCTTTTTTCCGCGCCAGTGTGGCAACCGTGCGCCGAATCACCTGGAATGTCAGTTTCGGCAATTCCAGTTCTTTGGCAAACCTGTGCAGCACGCGTTTGCGGTAATTGCCCGAATCGATGAACCCGCCGTTGCGTCCTGGAAAGATGAACCCGTCGGGGTCATCTGCGGAAGGTCCATGCCAACGCTTTTTTTGCCGCTGCTCTTCTCGGCACTGCTGCCGCCAGGCAAGGAGTTCTTCCGCCAAGTCGGAGGCAATCGGAATCGTCGCGAGACTTCCCTTGGTTTTGCCCCAGGGACGAATCTTCCCCTTGTAGGTGGTTTCTTCGATCTTGATCGAAGAAGTTGCCGGGTCAAAGCATTTCCACCTCAGCCCAAACAATTCACTCGGCCGAAGCGCATTGGTCATTTCGAGTTCGAGCAAAATCCGGTCGCAGCATCCGAGCCTAGACAAGACAGCCCGCAACTGATCCCAGCTCAGTACGGTCTTGTCGGTCTCTTTCAGATGCGCCGGTACTTTAATCGTGCGTGCAGGATCTTTTCCGATGAAGTCCTGATCGACAGCCTCGGCAAAGATAGCTTGCAAATATGCCCGGACCTGCAACACGCGATCACGCGAACGGGTTTGGGCCAATCGATTGAGATGCGTCTGTAGAGAGAATTTGTCGATATTTTCAAGGCGTGCATCTGCGAAAGTATCGACGAGATCGGCTTGAATCAGGTGTTTTTTCACCTTGGCCGTCTCCTCTCTCCAGTCCGTTTCTTTCAGTGGCAGGTAGCGGTTGTTGACGAACCATTCAAAAGTGACTGCGCCGTTGACAACGGATTGGTCACCTGTGGATTGGCCGCCCAGTCTGACAATCTCGCGCTCAAGTTTCTCCCTGGCATCATACTTCGACATCTCCGGTTTCGTCCCAAGGATGACCTGCGCGACATTGAGTTTCGATTGGTTGCTTGCAGGGTCCAACTCCGTTCTGCGGAAGTATCCATACCACTTTTTCCCGCGAAGACGGACCCAGCCTTTCTGATGTGAGATTCCCATTTATTCCTCGGATTCTGTGTGGGGGAATAAGCGGGCCACCTCCATTTTACCGGCGTTTGCGCCGTAAGGTGGAGGTCCTTTCCCGCTCTCTCAGAAATTCTTCGATCCCGCTGGCACGGTAGCGCAGAACGCCATCGCTCATGCGAATCACTGGCAGATACGGCATCCTCCGCGATGAGTGATCCCAAACCCAATCGGTGCTGACCTTAAGTTTCGCTGCGACCTCCTCTGCGGTCAGAAGTGCCTCTCCCGTTCCCACAGATTGAATTGAAGGCATTGAGTTCATGTAGCTGCTTCCTCCTTCCCACTCTCGATCCAGAAAGCCCGGAAATGTCCGGCCTAGTTCACAGGTTGGTTGAGCAGCAGCGATCTGTCTAATGAATTCTACGGAGAGCGTTATTCCAATTAGGAATAACGCTCATGAAGGATGGCCGACACGATGGGACTTTACAACTACTCACTCCTCAGAAACTCCAGTCAGCTATGGTGCCAGCGGAACGCATAAAGGCAGGTCTTGCAGGTTTTGATTACACTTCCACAACTTTCTTTTCGCTTAAGCGTCAATAAGAAGAACCGGCGCGGAAAATCTTGCGTCCAGACCGGTACCCCGCAGTTCAGGAGTGGTGTAAAGACACACGCAGCACCGATCATTATTGTGTTGCTCGGGAAAAAACCATTACTTGCCCTTGGTCTTTGGCTGGGAGGACGGGTATGGCACTACCGGAGATGCGACTTTTGCAGGCCGCGATTGCGCTGGCCGAAGAACTGAATTATTCGCGTGCAGCCGCGCGGCTGCGCATCGACCAATCGACTCTGAGCAAGCGGATTGCCGAGCTTGAATCTCAGATCGATATGCGCCTCTTCGTGCGGAACCATCAAACAGTGGAATTGACCGACGCCGGCCGGCATTTTGTGAAAGATGCGCGCAGCGCCGTGTTGTACGCAGAGCGTGCAGTCGCTGACGCAAGGGCCGCGATGCAGGGAGCGGACGAAGTGCTTCACATCGGCCGGTCCGTCTATGCCGATCCGTACCTGGTCACGGCAATCCAGTCGATACAGCTTTCCCTCTTCCCCGGCCTGAAGGTCAAACTCTGGAGCAACTTCTCGCACGAACTCGCGCGCATGGTGGCTACCGGAAATCTCGATCTGGCGCTGGTGCTGGCTATTCCGGATTCGCCGTCACTCAGTTTTTTGTCGGTCACTGAGTCGCCTGGCTATATTGCGCTGCCGAATAATGATGCCGTAGCCGGTAACGCCGAACTCAGTTTCAATGATCTGCGCGCGCACGAGTGGATTCTTCCCGCGCCGCACATCAACCCGTTCGTTACTGAGATGATTCAAGCGGAGGCCTCCGCAAAAAACATCGTCGTGCCGGACACGCATACCTTTACAACAGCTGAAGAGGCATCAGCGCTCGTCTTGGCGCACAAGGGCGCGGCGTTCCTCACGCGCGAGGCCGCGTGGCGAATCTCCAGCGATGAAATTGCTGTCCGTCCTCTGAGCAAGGAACACCCGAAACTCGTAACCAGATTGGCGATGCGCGCCGACGACAAAAAGCGGCTGACGAGCGAGTTTGTTCGCGCAGTCGGGCGCAAGCTGGTCAAGGCGCAATCTCCAACGCGGCGAAGCACTGCGTTAGCCTGCTGAACTTCCGGGAGCAGGGTCGCTTGTGCCGATTGCGGCGGCATCCACGTCTCGAATGACGATATTGAGCGGTCCATCATGGCCGCACTTTGTGCAGGGATAAATGCCGGTGGCGACAGCCGTGCCGTCGAATTCATCTCGACGAGAGACGTTGCCACAGTG
>JBEKDX010000058.1:0-21481 GCA_050014135.1 Occallatibacter sp. | reverse complement strand
CTCGACCTCTGGCTGCACGACTACAACTTCCACCGCCCACATGCTAGCCTGAATGCAAAGACCCCGGCCTCAAGAGCAGGTCTGAACCGGAACAACCTGTTGAGCCTCCACAACTAATCCCTCGTGTAGATCGTCCGGCTCTTCTCATCGTGGCGTTCGAGAGCCAGCTCGATCAGGCGGGTTATCAGCTCCTTGTAGCTGAGGCCGGTGGCCTCCCACAACTTGGGATACATACTGATCTGCGTAAAGCCGGGCATGGTATTCACTTCGTTCAGGAAGATGCGGCGCTTGCCCTCGGGCTCCATCAAGAAGTCCACGCGCGCCAGGCCGGCCAGATCGCAGGCGCGGAAGGCGGCGACGGCCATCTCGCGAATCTGCTTGTCTTCCTTCGGGCTGAGCTTAGCCGGAATCACTGGCACCGAGCCTTCCGAGAGGTACTTATCTTCGTAGTCGTAAAACTCCTTGCCGGGAATGATCTCGCCAACCAAGCTGGCCTGGGGATCATCGTTGCCGAGCACGGCGACCTCGAACTCGCGAGCCTTGGTTTTTTTGCCGCCGACGCCTTGCTCGATGACCAGCTTGCGGTCATACTTGGCGGCCTCTGTCAGCGCTGGCCCCAGTTCCTTGCGGTTGTGAACTTTGCTGATGCCGACCGAGGAGCCGAGATTCGCCGGCTTCACAAAGACCGGATATTTGAGCGCCGCTTCAACCTGGGCAATGGATTTTTTCGGGGAGTTTTCCCACTCCGGGCGCAGCAGCGTGAGGTGCTTGACCATGGGCAGCTTGGCGTTGGCGAAGAGGCGCTTCGCCACTTCTTTGTCCATGCCCACTGACGAACCCAGCACGCCGGAGCCGACGTAGGCGATGCCCGCCAGCTCGAAGAGTCCCTGAATGGTGCCGTCCTCGCCGAAAGTTCCGTGCAGCACCGGAAAGACTACATCCAGGAACTGGCTGTCGAGATAAGCGGATTGGCCCTGTAAAGTTTGATTCTCGCCCAAAGCGCGCACGGAAGCAGCCGCGGCATTGGCCGCACCAGAGCCATCGAGCAGCCCCTGCGCGGCTTCTGAGGTGAGCCAGTGTCCTGACTTGTTGATGCCGATTGGCACCACATCGAATTTGCGGCGATCAATTGCTTTCAAAATCGAAGCCGCCGAGAGCAGCGAAACCTCATGCTCGCCGCTGCGCCCGCCAAAGATAATTCCAACTCGAAGTTTTTTTGCCATTTCATCTTTAATTCTAGTTGAATGGCGCGCCGCGCAGATTGTTCGCGGCGCGCCTCGGGTGATTCTTTCTGTCTTGCCTTTACCAGATATAAGTTCCTACCGACTCGGATGCCAGCGTAGTGGTCAGAGCGCTGCCGTGATAAACAATCTGAAAGGTCTTGGGAAAGTTGCCGGTGTTGTCCGCCACCAGCACGACCTTTCCATCAGCATTGAGGAAAGCGACGGTCTGCAGCTGATCCAGCTGGTTCGATCCGACGCGGACCGCGCCGGGACGCACAAACTTGGAAAAGTGCGCGGCAGCGTAGTAGGCCACATTGAGCCTTGCATTGTCGCCATCGAGGGTGATTGCACCGGCGCACATTGTGCATCCGCCATCGTTGGTGTGCGGCCCGAATTTGGGATCAGCGGCAAGATTCCAGAGCAGTACGTTGCGGCCCCAGTTACGCGTGGCGCTGATCAGCACGCGGCTCACTGGCTCGGCGATATTGATGCTGTTCGGGTTCATGCGCCCGCCCACCGACTGCTCGGTCAAATATAGGTTCTTGTTCGGATATTCGTTGTGCACATCCGTCAACGCCTGGGGATCGCCGCCGTATAAATGGAAGGCCGTTCCAACGACATATTTGCTGGCCTCCGGATCCTTCAAAATTGAAAGAGGATACGAAGTTACATCCGGATTGTGGTCATACAACTGGATCTCTGTCTTGATGCCCGCCTTGGCAAAGGCCGGCCCAAGATACTTGGCGATGAACTTGTCCTGCTGCTCGGCGAACATCGCCATGCTGGGCGTGTTCTTGGGATTCAGCGGCTCGTTCTCGACGGTAATGGCTGTGATGTTGATGCCCTGGGCCTTCATGCTCTCGATGTATTTCACCAGATAGGCGGCATAGGCGCCATAGCAATCGGGCTTGAGTTCGCCTCCCTTGACCTTGCCGTTGGTCTTCATCCAGGCGGGGGCTGACCAGGGCGAGCCGAGAATCTTGATGTTGGGATTGATCGCCAGTATCTCCTTCAACATGGGGATCACATCCACGAGATCAGGTCCAAGGTTGAACTTGGCCATATCCGGGTCGGATTGGCCTTCCGCCAGATCGTCGTAGGAGAAGACGTGGTCATTCATGTCGGAAGCGCCGATGCTGACGCGCAGATAACTGACGCCGATGTCGCTGCCCTCGGTGGAGAAGAGCTCTTTCAGAAGGGCGGCCCGGCTGGCCTGCGTCATTTGCACGAGCAACTGCGCGCTGCCGCCGGTGAGCGCAAATCCAAAGCCCTCGATGGGCTGAAACTGCTGCATATCGTTCACTTCGATGGCGGGCAACTGAGCATCCGGCGCGGCGAAATGCAGCAGGGGCGCTTGCGGCGCGAAGACTGCGGCACGATCCACGGTGGTCAGCCAGAGCTGAGCGTCGGGAATGGTTTGGGCCTTCAACGCGGCCGAAAGGAGTACCAACACCACGAACAAAAGAGCCAGTGTGCTTTTCGGATTCATCAAACCTCCTCATGCTGTCGATCAGGGTATTTGCCGGCAGAACTCTGCGGCGAAGGCAGGGTCACGCAGAACTACCGATTGTTTCCAGAACAAATGCGTGGCGCGTCGCTAACCGTCACGATAAAAACACGATTCGCCCATGAATGTCAATCGGCGCATCCGAGAAGCCGGGTATTTACAGTATCTTCTTCCCGAAGGCCGAGCAGGCCAGTTCGACGGCCAGCTCCGCGGTGCGGTTGTGTTCGTCGATCACCGGGTTGACTTCAACGATCTCGAAGCTGAGCAGATGGCCGTGGTCGGCGATGATCTCCATGGCCAAATGAGCCTCGCGATAGGTGGCGCCGCCGCGCACCGGCGTGCCCACTCCGGGCGCATCCTCGGGATCGATCCAGTCCATGTCGAGCGAGACATGGTAGCCGGCTGTCCCGCGCCCGGCCGCGCGCAGGGCCTCTTCCATCACGATTCTCATGCCGCGTTCGTCGATGTCGCGCATGGTGTATACCTCGGCCACTCCGGCGCGGCGGATGTTCTCCCGCTCGGCGGCGTCGATGTCGCGCACTCCAATCAGCACAGTGTTCTCTGCGGCGATCTTGGGCGCGAAGCCGAAGATGTTGCCGAGCGCCTCGGGGCCCAGCCCGAGCAGTGCGGCCAGCGGCATTCCATGCACGTTGCCGGAGGGCGAAGTCTCCGGCGTGTTGATGTCGGAGTGGGCGTCGATCCACAAGACGCCGATCTTCTCTCCCCGGCGGCGATAAAACTCGGCCACCCCGGCAACCGAGCCCGCGGCTAGCGAGTGGTCGCCGCCCAGCACCAGCGGCGTCATGCCTTCATCGAGGGTCTTCACCACCGCCTCGGCGGTGCGTGTGCAGGTCTCGGCAATCTCTTTCAGGTAGTGCGCGTTTGCGTTGCCCGCAACCTGGGTCTCGGCAATCTCGACGCGGATGTTGCCGCCATCGCTCACCTGGTGTCCCAAGGCCTCGAGGCGCGCCTCCAACCCGGCGACACGCACTGCCGATGGTCCCATATCTACTCCGCGACGGCTGGCGCCCAGGTCAAGAGGAACGCCGATGATACGAATGCGGCGGGCGGGCTGCCCTTGCGTGCCATGGTGCGGAAACGAAGAGAGAACTTCAGCGGGATTCGACATGGAAATATCTCCTGACGCGGCACGGGAAGCTCGATGCCCCAAAGGGCTATTAAACCAGATTTCGGCGAGAGAAAGATTAGGATGCATTCATTTCCATGCTCGGCAGCGCGCCAGGTTCTCGGCCATCCCTGACGGAATTAATTGAATCAGCGAGGACTGCCGATAGGCAATACAAGGTGCTGAAAGTGCCGGCGCCAGCGTAACCTGGATACTCCCGATGAAGAGATTGATTCCTGCGATTGCTCTGCTTCTCAGCTCTTCCACGGCTGTGTGGGCAGCCTCGCCCGCCACGCTCACTTCCCTGCGCGCCATTCACGCCCTCAGCAATGCCGAAGCCAGTCAGCATCAACGGGTAGCCTTCGAGGCCACGGTCACTTACTTCCGCGGATACGAAAGAACATTGTTTGTGCAGGACGAAGATGTGAGCATTTTTGTGCTCGTCCACCCGGATATTACACTGGCCGCCGGCGATCGCGTGCTGGTGCGGGGAACGATGCAGGAAAGTTTTCGTCCCATCGTGAAGAGCGATGACGATCTTGGGACAATCAAAGTGCTCCATCACGGAGAACTTCCCGAGCCGGCGCCCGCCAACTACAACCAGTTGACAAGCGCCGAATTGGACGGCAGGCTGGTCAAGGTGCAC
Source organism: Occallatibacter sp. (assembly GCA_050014135.1). Lineage (GTDB taxonomy): Bacteria > Acidobacteriota > Terriglobia > Terriglobales > Acidobacteriaceae > Telmatobacter. The sequence goes on along the minus strand of JBEKDX010000058.1, from coordinate 16,979 downwards.
GGCGTGATCCGCTCCGCCAATCTGGTTTGGAGCTCGAATGTGCGCAGCACCTTTATCCAGGTGCTTGCCGACGACGGCTACATCGATGCGATTGTGGAGAACTCGGATCCAGAGGCGCTCGATGGACTGCTGGATGCCGAGGTAGAAATCACCGGAGTGGCGGCGGGCAAATTCGACAGCAAGATGCAACAGACGGGAGTTCGAGTGCACGTCGCCTCAATGGCGGGCGTAAGGATTCTCCAGCGCGCCAGCACCAACCCATGGACCCTGCCGGTGACGCCCATGGACGCAATCCTCACAGACTATCGGGTGCGCGATCTGACCGTTAGGATACGGGTTCACGGAACCATCACCTATTACCAGCCCGGCACGGCCGTAGTGCTGCAGGATGGAACAAGAAGCATCTGGATCGCGACCGTAACCAACACCCCACTGGGCATCGGCAACCTGGCGGATGCAACCGGATTTCCCGATACCCACGACGGCTTTCTTATCCTGGCGCGCGGCGAGATTATGGATAGCCATCGGCAGGCGCCGGTATCCTCGCAACTGACAACCTCACAAAACCTTTCGTTGAGCGGCTCCTCGACGATCGTGAATGGACATATCTACGATTTGGTCAACATCGAGGGACAGGTTGTAACGGAGGCGCGGGAAGACTCGCAGGATGAATATATTCTGAACTCGAATGGCAGCCTCTTCAGCGCGATTTACCACCATTCGGACAAGGCCAGCGGGATTCCACTTCCGCCGATGAATCAGATTCCGCTGGGATCCAAGATTCTTGTCACCGGGATCTGCGTGCAAAAGATTCCCAATCCATTCGGAGGCCAGGTGCCTTTCGAGATTCTTATGCGTTCCCCCGACGACATAGTACTGGTTGCCAATCCGACGTTGCTCAATGTTCGCAACCTGGTGCTGCTGGTAGGCCTGCTGCTGGTGATTATGTCGTATGTGGGCGCGCGCGGCTGGGTACTGGAGCGCAAGGTGCGGCAGAAGACGACCGCGCTGGCGGTCAGCATCGAGGCGGAAGCCGCTATGGAAAGGCGCTCGACTCAGCTTGAACAGAAGCGCAGCCGCATTCTGGAGGACATCAACGGATCCCAACCCCTGAGCGATATTCTCGCGGCAATTGCCAAGATGGTCTCTTCGACGCTGGAGGGCGCCCCATGCTGGTGCGAGGTTTCCAGTGGTGCGAGGATGGGAACACGACCGCCCAAGCCGCAATGCCTGCGCATCGTGCAAGCGAGAATCGAAGCACGCTCCGGGCCGCCGCTGGGAACACTCTTTGCCGCCTTTGATCCGGATACGCAGCCGGACATCCGCGAAGACGATGCTCTCCAGAACGGAACGCGCCTGGCCACTCTGGCCATGGAAACCCGCCGCCTTTACTCGGACCTGCGCCGCCGCTCGGAGTTCGACCTGCTCACCGATATCCCCAACCGCTTCGCGATGGAAAAATTCATGGAGATGCGGCTTGAGGAGGCACGCCAGTCCAAGGGAAGCCTTGGATTGATTTACATAGACCTGGACAAATTCAAGCCCATCAACGACACCTACGGTCACCATGCGGGAGATCTTTATCTCCAGGAAATAGCGTTGCGCATGAGCCGCCAGTTGCTGGGCGGCGATATGCTGGCCCGGCTGGGCGGCGACGAATTTGCAGCCCTGGTCGCACTCCAGCATGGCCGCTCTGACCTGGATAGAATCATCGCCCGGCTGGAGAGTTGCTTCGATGAACCCTTCAACATAGAGGGGAATGTCCTGAAAGGCTCAGCCAGCATCGGCATCGCACTCTATCCCGAGGACGGCGTCACCAAAGACAGCCTGCTGAGCGCCGCCGACACTGCTATGTACAAGACCAAAAACGGCAAAAAGCATTGTGTGTGAAGGACTGCCACGGCCTGGGGAAGCTCTGAACATATTCTTCTTGCGTGCCAGTATTCCCTCGGGGCTAAAGCCCGCGTTTATTTTTCGGCCTTTACGGCACTTCTAAAGCCGTGCCCTTTCAAAGCGCCGATTTTTTCAGAGGCTTCCTGTCAGCGGGACATCTATCTCAATAAGGGAGCAGGCTTTTTCGTGCGCGGAGTTATTCTTTTGGCTATCCCTGCCGATAGAAATGGTTAAGGGTTAGTCGAGAGTTGGGCGGCCCGGATTCTAATGAAGAGATTGATTTCAGCAGTTGCGATTGTTCTCGGATGCGCTTCGGTATCGTGGGCGGCCGCTCCCGCCACGCTGACTTCACTGGCCCAGATTCACGCCCTTTCCAACGGTGAAGGCAACAAGGGTTATCCGGTAGCTTTCGAGGCCACGGTCTCCTACACCCGCTGGGATGACTGGATGCTGCCCGATAGTAGTGCCCAGTGAAATCACCCTCCTTCATCACGGCGCCATTCCCAAACCGGTCCCGGTTACCTTCGATGATTTACTCAGCTCCCAGTACGACTGCCGTCTGGTCACGGTTCATGCGGTCGTTCGCGCCGCCGACATGGTTGTTGACAAGCCAGCTCCGGCGCTGATTACACGCCTTTGGCTGGTCACCGAAGGCGGGCGTTTTGAGGCAGAGGTAGACAACAGCGATTCCAGCCTGCTGAAGGGCTTGCTGGACGCCGAGGTCGAGATCACTGGTGTCGCCGCGGGAAGGTTCGACGACAAGATGCAACTGGCGGGGATCATCCTCTTTGTTCCCACGCTGGCGCAGATGAGGATTCTCAAGCACGCTGGCGAAAGTCCATGGACCCTTCCGGTTACGCCGATGGACAAGATCATTACCGGCTATCATGTGAACAATCTCAGCAAAAGACTTCATGTTCACGGAGTCATCACCTACTTCCAGCCCGGTTTGTCGATCGTGTTGCAGGATGGAAGCAAGAGCCTGTGGATCCAGACCCGCACGCACGACCCATTGCGGATTGGCGACCTGGCGGAGGCTACTGGCTTCCCCGACTTGCGCGGGCGGCTTTTGAACCTGATCGACGGCGAGATTCAGGACGACCATATTCAAGCGCCAATCACGCCGTTTCCGGCAACCTGGCATCAACTCGCATTCTGGGACAGCAACACACCGAACGGGCATCAGAATGATCTGGTCTCCATCGAGGGGACGGTGGTCACCGAGGTCCGAGAGGCGACCGCGGATCTCTATGTTCTGACGTCCGATGGCCAGCAGCTTACGGCCATCTATCGCCACCCGCCCACGCCGCTCGCGCTTCCGCCGATGAAGCAGATTCCGCTTGGCTCCAAAATCCGCGTCACCGGCATCTGCACTAGAACAGACCCCGAATCGGTTTTCAACACCTTCAGGGAGGTTCCCTTCGATATTTTCCTGCGCACATCGGACGATATCACGGTTATAGCCGGACCTTCAATGCTGAACATTCGCAACCTGATCATCATTGTCGGCTTGCTTCTGATTGTGATTTTCGCTGTGGGGGCCCGAGGCTGGACCCTGGATCGTAAAGTGCGCCAAAAGACAGCCGCGCTTGCCACCCGCATTGAGGCCGAGGCGGCTTTGGAGCGGCGGCGCGCCCGCATTCTAGAAGATATCAACGGCGACCGCGCCATCAACGAGATCCTCGAAGAGATCACCGAAATGGTCTCCTTCCTGCTGAAGGGCGCGCCCTGCTGGTTCCAGATCGCCGATGGAGCGCGGCTGGGCGATTGTCCCCAAGAGGTCGAGAAGCTGCGGATCGTTACTCGCGAGATTCCAACCCGCTCCGGCCCGCCGCTGGGTTCGCTCTTTGCCGCTTTCGACCCGCTCACCCAACCCAGCGCCAGCGAGTCCGAGGCACTCTCCACGGGAGCAGCCCTGGCCGCGCTGGCCATCGAAACGCGCAAGCTCTACTCGGACCTGCGCCGCCGCTCGGAGTACGACCTGCTCACCGATATTCCCAACCGCTTCGCGATGGAAAAGTTCATGGAGATGCGGCTGGATGAGGCGCGCCAATCCAAGGGAAGCATGGGATTGATCTACATCGACCTGGACAAATTCAAGCCCATCAACGACACCTACGGCCACCATGCGGGAGATCTTTATCTCCAGGAAGTAGCGTTGCGCATGAGCCGCCAGTTGCTGGGCGGCGACATGATGGCCCGGCTGGGCGGCGACGAATTTGCAGCACTGGTCGCACTCCAGCATGGCCGCTCTGACCTGGATAGAATCATTGCCCGGCTGGAGAGCTGCTTCAATGAGCCTTTCAACATCGAGGGGCATATCATCAAGGGTTCGGCCAGCATTGGCATCGCTCTCTACCCCGAGGACGGCGTCACCAAGGACAACCTTCTCAGTGCTGCGGACGCCGCGATGTACAGGACAAAAAACGCCAAAAAGCTGTGTGCGTGACAGGCTGCCACGGCCAGGCTATGGATCTGGATGCTGCCAGCGAAGGTCTTATGCCTGAAACCGTCCCGTATTAAGACACTACGCCCTCAAATCGAGTGGGCATTTTTTACCCAAGATGATTCCGCTGGCCATCTCTGCCGATAACAATTGCAGAGGCTCTACGATACCTGTGCGATCCGGATTATTCCGATGAAGAAACTGATTCCCACCATCGCATTGCTTCTCGGCTCTTGCGCGGCTGTGTGGGCGGCCGCGCCCGTGCCGCTGACCTCCTTGCGGCAGATTCGCGCTCTGAGCGACGCCGAGGCTAGCCAGTCGCTACCGGTTGCCTTCGAGGCCACGGTCACGTACTACTGCAACCTTGGCGTCGATCTCTTTGTGCAAGAAGGCGACGAAGCCATCTATGTGGAGGCTAAGCCGGGGGCCGGTCTGGTAGTTGGCGATCTTGTACTGGTGCGGGGAAAGACGCGGAATAGTTTCGGCACGGATATATTCGGCGAGAACGTTACACTGCTCCACCATGGCCTCCCTCCCATGCCGGTGGTGGCCCGCTATGAACAACTCATCCGTGCTGAATTCGACTGTATGAGAGTCGTTGTCCACGCCACGGTCCGCAGCGCGGACACGGCAGACCCCAAGGATGGATACAGCGCCTACCTGAAGTTGCTTCTGGACGGGGGGCCTATCGATGCGGAGGTCGTAAGCGGCGATGCACACGAACTTCATAAACTGCTGGACGCGGAGGTAGAGGTCACCGGGGTCGTATCGGCAGTATTCGACAACAAGAAGCAACTCACGGGAATCGTGCTTGAACTTCCATCGCTTGACGATGTGAAGATGCTGAAGCGCGCTGAAACGAGTCCAGAGTCGCTCCCTTTCACGCCCATGGACAAGGTGTTGTCCGCCTCTTACGTGCTTGATCAGACGCGCAGAGTCCGGGTTCAAGGAACGATCACATACTATCAGCCTGGTTTGTCAGCGGTGCTGCAGGACGGCGCCAAGAGCCTGTGGATCTCGACTTCGATGAGCGAACCTTTGCGGGTCGGCGATCATGCCGAGGCATCCGGTTTTCCCTTCGCTCATAGCAGCTTCCTTACCTTGACGGATGGCGAAATTCAGGACAGCCATATCTTTGCACCCGTCGCGCCGCAACCGTCGACCTGGCATCAACTGTCCGAATGGAACGCCTCCGATGGTCATCAGAACGATCTCGTCGCCATTGAAGGCCAGGTGACGACCGCAGTTCGGGAGGCCTCGCAAGATGAGTTTGTCATTATCTCCGAAGGTAAACTTGTCACCGCAATCTACCGCCATCCGCTTGTCAGCGGCTCGCTTCCACCCATCAAGCAGGTTCCACTGGGCGCCAGAGTCCGCGTCGTCGGCATCTGCATGGCCTTGCAAGGCGATACCATCAACGCCAATACAACGGAGGTGCCTTTCAATATACTGCTACGTTCCTATGACGATATCGAGATCGTCGCCAAGGCCTCCTTGCTTAATATTCGCAATCTCATCCTCGTCGTCTGCTCGCTGCTCCTGGTGGTCTTCGCGGTGCTGATCAGAGGCTGGGTTCTCGAGCGCAAGGTACGCCGCCAAACTGCCGCTTTAGCCACCCTCGAACAACGGCGCAGCCGCATCCTCGAGGACATCAACGGCTCCCGGCCTCTGGCGGAGATCATAGAAGAGATCGCTGATATGGTCACCTGTAGGCTGGATGGCGCTTCCTGCTGGTGCGAGATCACTGATGGAGCGCGGTTGGGGAAATGCCCACCGGGGGCCGAGAAGCTGCGTATCGCCCAGCGCGAGATTCCTGCCCGCACCGGGCCGCCGCTGGGCACGCTCTTTGCCGCCTTCGGCCCGCTCACCAAACCCTGCGCCAGCGAATCCGAGGCGCTCACGACCGGAGCGGCCCTGGCCACACTGGCCATCGAAACCCGCAAGCTCTACTCCGACCTGCTGCACCGCTCGGAGTTCGATCTGCTCACCGACATTCACAACCGCTTCTCGCTGGAAAAGCGATTGGACGCCCAGATAGAAGAGGCGCGGCAAGGTGCCGGCATCTTCGGCCTGATCTACGTTGACCTGGATGGATTCAAGCAGGTCAACGATCTCTACGGCCATCGCATCGGAGATCTTTATCTACAAGAGGTCGCGCGGCGCATGAAGCAGCAGCTCCGCTCTCACGACCTGCTGGCGCGGCTGGGCGGCGATGAGTTTGCCGTGGTGCTGCCCATGGTGCGCAACCGCGCCGGAGTCGAAGAGATCGCCCAGCGGCTGGAACATTGCTTCAAGGATCCGCTGGAGTTGGAAGGGGTCATGCTGCAGGGCTCGGCCAGCTTCGGTATTGGCCTTTACCCCGAGGACGGCGGCACCAGGGACAGCCTGGTGAGCGCCGCCGACACCGATATGTACGCGACCAAGAACTACCGAAAGCAATTCGCAAGCGTGACCGCGGTTCCTACAGTCGCATCCAAAAGCCACTCATAAACCGCAGCCCGATTTTGATGTTTTTGCCCCAAATCTGGACATCAATCGTTATAACTAGAGCAACTCCCTCTCAAATAGAGTAGGCTGATTCTTATACGGAGGTGATTCCGTTGGCCCTTTCTGCCGATAAGATTGGTCAGAGGCCATACGGGAGCCGAGTGCCCCGGTTTGTTCCGATGAAGAGACTGATTTTTGCTATCGTCTTACTACTCGGCTGCACCACGGCTGCATGGGCGGCCCCGCCCGCCCCGCTCACTTCCCTGCGCCAGATTCACCTCCTCACCAACCAGGATGCAAGCCAGCATCAGCCGGTCGATTTCGTGGCCACGGTTACCTACTTCCGCTGGTATACAAAAGAACTGTTTGTGCAGGATGGCGACGCTGCCATCTTCATCTATCTCACCAATGACACAAAGCTGGCGCCTGGCGACCGCGTTCGCATAAGGGGCATCATGGGGCCCAGCTTCCACCCCCTGGTGCAAACCGACGATGTAACGGTAATCGGCCACGCGGCCCTGCCCAAAGCCGTGCGGGCCACCTATAACGAATTAGTTCATAACGTATACGATTCCAGACGAGTCACCGTGCGGGCTGTGGTCCACTCCGCCGACCTGATCTACAGGCATCAGATTCGCAGCACCTATATGCAACTGATTGCAGACCATAACATCATCGATGTCTCTGTAGAAACCGACGACCTCGAATCGCTCAAGGATCTGCTGGATGCCGAAGTTGAGGTCAGTGGAGTTTCCGCGGATATCTTCGACAGTAAAATGCAGCAGACCGGCACCAAGATTCAGGCCAACACCATGGCCGACGTGAAGATTATCAGGCGCGCCAACTCCAGTCCGTGGACCCTCCCTGTCACGCCGATGAACGAGGTTTACATTGGCCGCCAGGTGCGCGATTTCACCGCCCGGATGCGCGTTCACGGCACCATCACGTATTACCAGCCCGGCGAGGCCGTGGTGTTGCAGGACGGCATCCGGAGTCTGTGGATCGAAACCCAGACCAACCGCCCCTTGCGGATCGGCGACATGGCTGACGCAACCGGATTTCCCGATCCACACAACGGCTTTCTGAGCCTGGCGCGCGGCGAATTCCTGGACAGCGGCAAGTACGCGCCGATTACGCCGCAGCCGGCAACTTGGGAGAGCCTCTCCTCAAGCACCAACATCACTTTCGGGCATATCTACGATCTGGTCTCCATCGAGGGACGGGTGGTGACCGAGGCCCGTGAAGCCGAGCGGGACGAGTATGTTCTGAACTCCAATGGACGCCTCTTCACCGCGATCTATTACCACTCGGACAAGACCAGCCAGCTTCCGCTTCCTCCCATGAAGCTGATTCCCATCGGAGCCACTGTTCGCGTCACGGGAATCTGCGGCCAGCTGAGTTCCAATCCATGGAACGGCACGGTGCCCTTTGACATTCTGCTGCGTACCTTTGACGATATCGAGGTCGTCGTCAATGCCTCGTGGATGACCGTTCGCAATCTTGCCCTCCTTGTCATCGCGCTGCTTCTGGCGGTGATTGCGGTGGGCGCCTGGGGAGCGTTGCTGATGGGAAAAGTCCACCGCCAAACCACGGCGATGGCCATTCGCACCGAAGCCGAGGCTGCCCTGGAACGGCGGCGAAGCCGCATCCTCGAAGACATCAATGGGTCGGAGCCGCTGGCTGGAATACTGGAACAGATCGCAGAAATGCTTTCCTTCCTGCTGGAGGGCGCTCCCTGCTGGTGCGAGATCATCGATGGTGCACGCCTGGGAAACTACCCGGCGAAGCTCACTGATCGGCGCATCGTGAGTTGTGAGATTTCCGCCCGTTCCGGGCCGCCGTTGGGCACCATCTTCGCCGCCCTCGATCCGCTCATCCAGCCTAGCGCTAATGAGTCCGAAGCTCTCTCCACGGGAGCAGCCCTGGCTACCCTGGCCATCGAAACCCGCCGTCTCTACTCCGATCTGCTGCGCCGCTCGGAGTTCGATCTGCTCACCGACATTCACAACCGCTTCTCGCTGGAGCAGCACCTGGATGCCGAGATTGCTGAGGCGCGCCAGCAGGCCGGAGTCTTCGGCCTCATCTACATCGATCTCGATAAATTCAAGCAGGTGAACGATCTTTACGGCCACCACGTCGGAGACCTCTATCTGCAAGAGGTGTCAGTGCGCATGAAGCGGCAGCTTCGCCCCGGAGATTTGCTGGCCCGGCTGGGCGGCGACGAATTTGCCGTACTGGTTCCCGTGGTGCGCAGCCGCGCCGAGGTCGAGGAGATTGCGCTGCGCCTGGAGCGCAGCTTCGATGAACCGTTTATCATGGACGGTGAGGTATTGCATGGCTCGGCCAGCCTCGGCCTCGCCCTCTACCCCGAAGACGGCGCCACCAGGGACGGCCTGCTGAATGCCGCCGACGCCGCCATGTATGTGGTCAAGAACAACAGGCGGCAGATTGCGGAAACACTCGCCGGACCCAGTAATCCCGGGCCTGAGCCAAAATGCCGCTTATAAACGAATCTCAAGCCCGGTTTTCTTGGCGAATTTTAAGCAAACCCATCGTATGTGTGCCGTCGTCAAGAGTTCGTCAGATGGCTTGTTATTGAAAACAAATCGACTTGAGGGGATTGTCTTCAAGAAGTCGGAAATAATTGCCGGCCAGTCATCCCGTCGAAGTAATTCATTTGGCCAGAATGCCGATAAGAATCTCAATGAGCGAAGATCAAATCCCCAAGACACCGGATACTTGCCGATGAAAAGACTGTTTTCAGCAATTGCGGTTCTTCTCGGATGCGCCACGGCGGCCTGGGCAGCGCCGCCCGCCGAGCTGACGACTCTGCGCGCCATTCACGCCCTGAGCAACGCAGAGGCCAGCCATGAACTACCCGTCGCTTTTGAAGCCACGGTAACATTTGTGCGGGCGTCCGAACAACTGCTGTTTGTACAGGATGAAGGTATTGCCATCTTTGTGCTGATCCCCGCCACTTCGCAGTTGGCTATCGGGGATCGCATTCTGGTGCGTGGAACAGTGAGGCCGAGTTTTCGTCCGATTGTCGTCAGCGACAGCATTACGCTATTACGCCATGGAGTACGTCCCAACCCGGTGACCGCTACCTATAGCGAGCTGATGCAGAATCAGCACGACTGTGTATTCGTCAAAGTACGTGCCACGGTTCATTCCGCCGATCCGATGCCGAATTCGGCTAATCATGGTGCAACTCTGAAACTCTTCACTGACGAGGGAGGATTTGACGCTGCGATTGAGAACACTGATCCGGCAGCACTGAATGATCCGGCAGCACTGAATGACCTGCTCGATGCTGAAGTGGAAGTTTCTGGAGTTGTTGCGGGAAAGTTCGACAGCAAGATGGAGCGGATTGGGATTGCGCTGCATATTGCCACAGCTTCCGACGTGAAGGTGCTCAAGCGTGCCCAAACCAGCCAGTGGACCCTCCCATTGGTTCCCATGGACGAGATTCTTTTCGGTTACCGGGTGCGCAATATCTCGACCCGTGTCCGTGTTCATGGAACCATCACCTACTACCTACCCGCCATGGCCGTTGTTCTGCAGGATGGCGGCAAGAGCCTGTGGATCCAGACCGAAACGACGGAACCGCTGCGTGTCGGTGATCTGGCGGATGCGACCGGATTTCCCGATATCAATGATGGCAGATTGAATCTTATTGGAGGCGAGGTTCGGGATAGCCATGTCTATGCTCCTGTAACGCCGTTTGCGGCCAACTGGCATAGCCTTTCCTACCGGAGCAATATCGACTTTGGACACATTTACGATCTGGTTTCGATTGAAGGACAAGTGGTGACCGAAACGCGAGAGGCGACGCAGGACGTCTATGTTCTGTCCACTGAAGGCCATCTCTTCTCGACATTTTTCCGCCATCCGGACGAATCCATTCAAGCTGATTCCCCGCCCATGAAAGAGATTCCAATCGGCTCGAGGATTCGCGTCACTGGTATTTGCCTTGCCGAGAGCACGAGCCGAACCAAGGGCGATTTGCCCTTCAGTATCGTGTTGCGCTCGATGGACGACGTGGCGATTGTCGCGCGCCCGTCTTTGATGAACATTCGCAACCTGGGAATCGCTGTCAGTCTTCTGTTTCTGGTGGTGGTTGCCGTCGGCGCCTGGGGTTGGATGCTGAGGAGCAAAGTTCACCAGCAAACCGCAACTCTGGCTACCATGGCCCAATTCGAGCAGCGGCGCAGTCTCATCTTGGAGAAGATTAACGGCTCCGACCCGCTGGCCGATATTCTCGAAGAGATCACCGGCCTGGTTTCTTCCATGCTGAACGGCGCCAACTGCTGGTGCATGATGACAAGCGGCGCAACGCTGGGAACCTGCCCGCAGCAGCCTAACGCACTGCGTGTCATTGAAATGAAGATTGCCGGCCACAAGGATTCGACTCTGGGAACTCTCTCAGCCGCCGTCAATCCTCGGCTTCCAAACTCGGCCGAGGAGACCGCGGCGCTGACGGTGGGCACGCGGCTGGCCTCATTGGCTATCGATACCCGGCGGCTTTATACCGACCTGCGCCGCCGCTCGGAGTTCGATCTGCTCACCGATATTCCCAACCGCTTTGCGATGGAAAAATTCATGGACGCGCGCATCGAAGAAGCGCAACAAACAGCGGGAATGCTGGGGTTGATCTACATCGATCTGGACAAATTCAAGCAGATCAACGACCAGTACGGCCACCACATCGGCGACATATTTCTGCAGGACGTTGCGGCTCGCATGAAACGTCAACTGCGCGGCGGCGATATGCTGGCAAGGCTGGGTGGCGACGAATTCGCGGTGCTGGTCTCGACGGTCCATGGCCGTGCTGAAGTCGAGGATATTGCCGCCCGATTGAAGCATTGCTTCGAGGATCACTTTGTTGTGGAGGGGTATCTGCTGCATGGCGCAGCCAGCATCGGTATTGCGCTTTATCCGGAAAACGGAGCCACCAGAGACAGCCTGTTGAACGCCGCCGACGCCGCCATGTATGTGACCAAAAACAGCAAAAAGCAAATCGAACAGAGTCTGGCGCAGAGCACGGATTCGCAACTCTGTGCCGCGGATCGCCGATAAAAGAAGGCCCAGCTTGCGCCGGGCCTGTTTGTTCGCTTGCTTATCCAATTCAGCAGACATTACCTCGACAGCCAGTCCCAGATCCTGCCGAAGGCCGCTGGCCCCACCGCAGGTGGTTACTCGGCTGCCATCTCCTCGGCCTCGCCTTCCTGGCGCATCAGCTCCAACTCGCGCTCGGCGGCTTCGATCTCGGCCGTCACTTCCTGCTGTACGCGGGCAGCCGCTTCCTCCAGCTCGGGTGAGAGCTGCACGTTGCGGTAGTACTCTAGACCCGTGCCGGCGGGAATCAACCGTCCCACGATCACGTTCTCCTTCAAGCCGCGCAGGTTATCGATGGCTCCGTTGATGCTGGCCTCGGTGAGCACGCGCGTCGTCTCCTGGAAGCTGGCCGCACTGATAAAGCTGTCAGTTGAAAGCGACGCCTTGGTGATGCCCAGCAGCAGCGGACGCCCGGTAGCCGGACGGCCTCCATTGGCCAGCACGCGCTCATTCTCCTCGCGGAATCGGAAGCGGTCCACCTGCTGCTCGAGCAGGAAGTTGGTATCGCCCACGTCGTCGATCCTCACCCAGCGCAGCATCTGGCGCACGATCACCTCAATGTGTTTGTCCGAGATGGCCACACCCTGCAACCGGTAGACTTCCTGAATCTCGTTCACCAAGTAGGCTTGGAGTTCCTTCTCGCCCAGCACGTCCAGAATGTCGTGAGGGTTCAAGGGGCCGTCCATCAGCGGATCGCCGGCTTTGAGCCGCTCGCCTTCCTGAACGTTGACGTGAATGCCGCGCTGCACCGAGTATTCTTTCTCGTCGCCGTTGTCCGCGGTCACATAAATCTTGCGCTGGCCCTTGGCCACTTCGCCGAAGCGGACCACGCCGTCGATCTCAGAGATGATGGCCGTCTCACGCGGCTTGCGCGCCTCGAAGAGTTCGACAACACGCGGCAGACCGCCGGTGATGTCCTTGGTACGCGTACTCTCCTTGGGAATCTTCGCCAGCACATCGCCGGGACCAACTTCATTGCCGTCTTCGACCATAAGGTGAGCGCCGCGAGGCAACAGATAGCGCTTGTGCCCCTTCGAGTTCTTCACCACAAACGCCGGCTGCCGCTTCTCGTCCGGAGCATCGGCAACCACCCAACGCGAGAGTCCTGTCACTTCGTCAACTTCTTCGTTGAGCGTGATACCTTCCTGCAGGTCCTTGAACTGCACCGTGCCGCCGATCTCGGTAAGAATGGCATAGGTATAAGGGTCCCACTCGGCCAGCAACTGGCCTAACTTCACCTGTTCGCCGTCCTTGACCTTGAGGCGCGCGCCATAAACCACCTGGTAGCGCTCCTTCTCACGGCCGCGTTCGTCCTGAATGGCGATGGAGCCGGAACGGTTCATCGCGACCAGCGTGCCATCCTTGCTTTCCACGTGGTTCAGATTGATGAAACGCACAAAGCCGTTGTTCTTGGCGTCCAGGCGCGACTTGTCCTGCACGCGGCTGGCCGTGCCGCCCACGTGGAAGGTACGCATCGTCAACTGCGTGCCCGGTTCGCCGATGGACTGCGCGGCGATAACGCCGCAGGTCTCGCCCAACTCCACCATGCGCCCCGAACCCAGGTTACGCCCGTAGCAGAGCGCGCAAACGCCGCGCCGCGACTCGCAAGTCAGTACCGAGCGAATCTTCACCTTCTCGACACCCGCGGCCTGAATCGCCGAGGCAATGTCTTCGTCGATGCCCTGGTTCACGTCCACCACGATATTGCCGTCGTAGTCCTTGATGCGCTCCAGCGTCACGCGGCCGATGATGCGGTCGCGCAACTCCTCGATGATCTCGCCCGACTCGACAATCGATCCGACGTAAATGCCCTCGACCGTGCCGCAATCGTACTCAGTCACAATCACGTCCTGGGCCACGTCCACCAGGCGGCGGGTCAGGTAACCGGAATCGGCCGTCTTGAGCGCCGTATCCGCCAATCCCTTGCGCGCGCCGTGCGTCGAGATGAAGTACTCGAGCACCGTGAGACCCTCGCGGAAGTTCGCCGTGATGGGCGTTTCAATCACTTCGCCCGAAGGCTTGGCCATCAGTCCGCGCATTCCAGAAAGCTGGCGAATCTGCTGCTTCGATCCGCGCGCGCCGGAGTCGGCCATGATGTAAATCGGATTGAAGGCGCCTTCGTCATCAGCGCGCTTCATGTTGCCGAACATCTCGTCGGCAACCTTGTCGGTCACCGCCGACCACATCTGGATCACCTTGTTGGAGCGCTCACCGTTGGTGATGGCGCCGTCCATGTACTGCTTCTGGACCTCGATCACCTTCAGATCAGCCTCGCGCACAACGGTGTACTTGCTGTCCGGAATCACCATGTCGTCCAGGCCTACCGAGAGGCCGGAGCGCGTGGCGTACTGGAAACCCAGTTCCTTGATGCGGTCCAGCATTCCCACCGTGACTTCCAGGCCCAGGTTCTGGTTGCAGTAGTTCACCAGTTGCCCGATGCCCTTCTTCTTCAGCAAGCCGTTGATGTACGGCATTCCCTCCGGCAGCGCGTCGTTCAGAATCACGCGGCCCACAGTGGTCGAGATGTATTGCTTGTTGAAATCCACCGCCTCGATATGCGTCAAATCCTGGTCGTCGTAAGCCGTGGTCAGATCCAACACCTTGCCGGTATAACGCAGGCGGATGGGCGACAGCGTCTCGACTTCCTTGGCTTCAAGAGCCATCAGGATCTCTTCCGTATTGGCAAAGACGCGGCCCTCGCCCTTGGCATTTTTCTTGGCCTTGGTCAAGTAGTAGAGGCCGAGCACCATATCCTGCGAGGGAACGGTGATGGGCTGGCCCGAGGCCGGCGACAATATATTGTGAGACGCCAGCATCAATACGCTGGCTTCAATCTGCGCCTCGGGCGAGAGCGGAATGTGCACCGCCATCTGGTCGCCGTCGAAGTCGGCATTGAAGGCCGTGCAGACCAGCGGATGAATCTTGATCGCCTTGCCCTCGACCAGCACCGGCTCGAAGGCCTGAATGCCCAGGCGATGAAGCGTGGGAGCACGATTCAACAGCACCGGATGATCCTTGATGACTTCCTCAAGAATGTCCCACACCACCGGCTCCTGCATCTCCACCATTTCTTTCGCTTGCTTGATGGTGGTGCAGTGGCCTGTCTGTTCCAGGCGATGATAGATGAAGGGCTTGAAGAGTTCGAGCGCCATCTTCTTGGGCAACCCGCACTGGTGCAGCTTCAACTCAGGACCAACGACAATCACCGAACGGCCCGAATAATCCACGCGCTTGCCGAGAAGATTTTGACGGAAGCGGCCCTGCTTGCCCTTCAAAGTATCGGAGAGCGATTTCAGCGGGCGATTGTTGGCGCCGCGCAGCACACGGCCGCGTCGGCCGTTGTCGAAGAGCGCATCGACGGCTTCCTGCAACATACGCTTCTCGTTGCGCACAATCACTTCGGGCGCGTGCAGGTCCATCAGCTTCTTCAACCGGTTGTTGCGGTTGATGACGCGGCGATAAAGGTCGTTCAAATCCGAGGTAGCAAAACGTCCGCCATCCAGAGGCACCAGCGGGCGCAGCTCGGGAGGAATCACCGGCAGCACGTCCAGAATCATCCACTGCGGCTTGTTGTCGCTCTTGCGGAAGGCCTCGACGACCTTCAGCCGCTTGGCGTACTTGATCTTCTTCTGCGCGGAGGTCTCGGTCTTCATCCGCTCGCGCAGCTCGATGCCCAGCTCCTCGATCTGCACGCGCTTGAGCAGCTCCTTGATGGCTTCGGCGCCCATCATCGCCTTGAAGCCCGAGGGACGGAACTGCGCGTCCAGCTCGCGGTACTTGGCTTCGTCCTTGATGATCTCGCGTTCCTTCACCGGCGCATCGCCCGGATCGACCACCACATAGGACTCGAAGTAGAGAATCCCTTCCAGGTCGCGAAGCGAGATGTCAAGCAGGTGCCCAATGCGCGAAGGCAGTCCCTTGAAGAACCAGACGTGCGAACACGGCGACGCCAGCTCGATGTGCCCCATGCGCTCGCGGCGCACCTTGCTCACCGTCACTTCCACGCCGCACTTGTCGCAGATCACGCCGCGGTGCTTCATGCGCTTGTACTTGCCGCACAGGCACTCCCAGTCCGTCACTGGCCCAAAGATACGCGCGCAAAAAAGACCGTCGCGCTCCGGCTTGAAGGTGCGGTAGTTGATGGTCTCCGGCTTGGTGACCTCGCCATGCGACCAACTGCGGATCTTCTCCGGCGATGCCAGCATGATACGGATAGCATCAAAATCGGTAATAGGACCAGAAAGTTCAAACGGGTTCGAACGGAACAAGGCAACCCTCCGATATCTAGCCGCTAGCTTCTAGCTGCTAGCTACTAGCTTTAGGCTTCCCTGTTTTGGGAAGCGGTTCTTTTTCCACTGAAATGTGCCAGCCTGAAAATCGGCCAACACATTTCGAATACTTTTGATCGCCGCGGCTGCTAACTTCGCTCCGAAGAAGCTAGAGGCTAGAAGCTAGCAGCTAAAAGCTGCGTTTAATCCGCAACCGTTATGACTTCGGGCGCAGGCAATTTCTTGATGAGGTCCGCGCGCTTGATCAGCTCTACATCGAGGCAAAGCGACTGCAACTCGCGGATCAGAACGTTGAACGACTCCGGCACACCGGGCTCGATGGCCGCCTCGCCCTTGACGATGGCCTCATAAATCTTCGTCCGGCCATAAACGTCGTCCGACTTCGCCGTAAGCAGTTCCTGCAAGATGTACGCCGCGCCATAAGCCTCGAGCGCCCACACTTCCATCTCGCCGAAGCGCTGTCCGCCGAACTGCGCCTTGCCGCCCAAAGGCTGCTGCGTAATCAGCGAATACGGCCCGATGGAACGCGCGTGAATCTTGTCGTCCACCAGGTGCGACAGCTTGAGCATGTAAATGTAGCCCACCGTCACCGGCTGCTCGAACTGCTCGCCTGTCAGGCCATCAAAGAGCATGGTCTTGCCCGACGAAGGCAGGCCGGCCGAGGCCAGCAGCGCCTTGATTTCGCTCTCTTGCGCGCCGTCAAACACCGCCGTTCCGAACCAGATGCCCTTGCTCATGCCCTGCAT
>JBEKDX010000057.1:0-14689 GCA_050014135.1 Occallatibacter sp. | reverse complement strand
GAAGTATTGGTGGCACACCGGGGCAACCAGTGTAAAGCGGCCGAAGAGATGGGGATGCATCGCAACACGCTGAGCCGGACGATGGCGGAGCTGGGCCTGAACCTGGCCGAAGTGCGCGCGACGCTCAAGCGCCCTCCGCGCAGCGAACGTCCGGTATACAGCGCGGCTCGCCAGGTTTATCGCCAGGGCTGACGGCATCGATGGGTCGAAAGGAAGAGTCGATGCGATTCAAGGCGAAAGTCGGCTATGTTCGCTTCATTGCAATGTTTCTATATTGGCTTTCAACCGGTTCCAGCGTCAAGCGCAATCCGCGCATTGAGCGTCATTACAATAGACAATATGCAGATTGTTCCAGAAACTACAACCGGGCGGGTGCTGATTCAACCAGGGTTTGCCTGGGATGAGCAGGATGCTTATCTGTTCGACATCGACGGCACGCTGCTGCGCGATCCTGATCGCATTCACATGGATTCCATCGCCTCGAGCATTCGCCGGGTGACGGGATTTTCCGTGACGATGGAGGGGGTTCCTATCCATGGCAGCACAGATACGGCGATTCTGAGCGCGGCCTGCCGCCAGGCCGGAATACCCGCCGAGATACTGGAGCCGCAGGTGAAGGCGATTCTGGATGCGATGTGTCAGACGGTGGCCGATCGCCGGCACGAGATGAAGCTGAGGCGGATGCCCGGCGTGGAAGAGGCACTGCGCCACCTTGCGGCCAAGGGCGCGCTGCTGGGGCTTGCTACAGGCAACCTGGAGGCCATCGGCTGGATCAAGGTGGAAGAGGCGGGGCTGCGCGAGTGGTTCCGCTTTGGCGGCTTCAGCGACGAATATCCCATTCGCGCCGAACTGGTGGGAAGCGCCGCGCGGAAGGCCCGGGAGCTGGCCGGCAAGGATGCGCGGATCTGCGTGGTGGGCGATACGCCGCGGGACATCGAGGCGGCGCGCGCGAACGATCTGGCGGTGATTGCGGTGGCCACGGGCAGTTTCAGCTTTGACGCGCTTGCCGAGCTTCAGCCGGAGGTTTGCGCATCGTCTTTGGCGGATTTGATGGCGATGAAACGGGTGGCGGAGTGATGCGGCAACGAGAGAGAGCAAAGTCCAGCACAATACGGGAAGAGTGTTCCTTGGGGGCTATTACTACAATTTTATTGGTTCCAAATCACCGCTTTCCGGGCCTAAAGGCCCGTATTTTACGGCCATTTTTCAAGGGGCTGAAGCCTCCTGCTCCCTCCGAAAAAACGGTCAGCAATTGTATGGGGGGGCTAAAGCCCTATACCTTATTTGCCTGTCGGCTGGCGCAGCTAAAGCCGCGCGCTTTCAAAATAACGGCGGGACTCATTCTCGCTCTGGCGGCAAGCATGGGGCAAGCGCAAATTGCGCCCACAGCAACGCCTCCGCAATCAGCGATCGCGCAGAGTTCACCCTCAACGGCCGCGCCGGACATGGACAAGCAGGCCGCGGGCGGCAACAAGGCCAATCAGCCGCAGGAGCGGGACCAGCGGCACGCGGCTAAGCTATATCTCGCGGCCAGCAAACTGTACGTTGACGGAAAGTTTGAAGAGGCGATGCGCGGCTATGAACAAGCGTCGAAGCTCGACCCCGGCAATCGCGATTATCCGCTGGCGGTGAATCTGGCACGCAGCCACGCGGTGACGGCGCTGATCCAGGCGGCGGCCAAGGACAGAATGGGCGGCGATGAGGCGGGGGCGCGCGCCGCGCTGGCGCATGGGCTGGAACTGGAGCCAAAAAACCGCCAACTCAGCCAGCACTTGAACGAACTGGGAGACGATGCCCTGCTGGGTGAGTCGAGGCCGATCTACGCGCAGGGCACGGCGACAGCCGGCGAATTGGTGGAGTTGGCTCCGTCGAGCGACGTTCACAGCTTTCACTTGCACGCCGACCAGCGGCAGGTCATTCCGCAGGTCTACAAGGCATACGGGATCGAGGCCACCGTGGACGAGACCGTTCGTCCGGTTCAGGTACATCTGGATCTGGACAATGCCGGGTTCGAGGCGGCGACGCGGATCGTGGGAATGTTAACCACGTCGTTTTATGTTCCATTGGACGCGCACCGCGCGCTGGTGGCCAAGGACACCAAGGACAATCGCCAGCAGTTTATGCGACTGGGATATGAGACGGTCTATCTGCCGGGATTGACGGATGCAGAGCTGAAGAGCGTCAGCGACCTGGCGAAGACCGTTTTTGACGCGCAGCAAGCGGTGACGGAGAGCACCTCGAGTACAATCACCATCCGGGCGCCTCAGAGGACGCTGGATGCCTTCAATGCCACGATGAGCCAACTGCTTGACGGGCAGAGCCAGGTGATGCTGGAGGTGCGCCTGATTCAGCTTGCGCACACCAGGACGCGCAACACGGGAGTGCAGCCGCCGCAGAGCGTGTCGGCCTTCAACGTCTATACCGAAGAGCAGTCGATCCTGAACGCCAATTCGGCTACGGTGCAGCAGATTATCTCTTCGGGCCTGGCCTCGTCCAACGATACGATTGCGATTCTGGGCATACTGATTGCCGCCGGCGATGTATCCAGTTCGCTGTTCTCGAACGGCGTGGCTTTGTTTGGAGGCGGGCTGACACAATCGGCGCTTGCACCAGGCGCGATCACGGCCAACTTTACGCTGAATACATCGGACTCTCGGGAGCTTGATCAGATGCAATTGCGATTGGGCGACGGCGAGAAAGCGACGATGCGTTCCGGTTCGCGCTATCCCATTCAAACCTCTTCGTACTCGAGCTCGGCGCCGAGCGTTCCAAATATACCGGGACTGACCGGCGCGGGAGCCTCGGGCAGCCTGGCTTCTCTGCTGTCTTCCTATGCCAGCAGCGTGCCGAATATCCCTCAGGTGGAGTACCAGGACCTGGGCCTGACGCTGGTGGCGACACCCAAGGTGCTGCGCAACGGCAAGGTCGCGCTCACCATCGACCTTAAGATCGATGCGCTATCCGGCAGCTCGATCAATGGCAATCCGATCCTCAACAATCGCGCCATCTCCGGGGTGGTGACGCTGAAGCAGGGCGAGACTGTGGCGGTGGTAAGCGAGCTGGACAAGAATGAGAGCCGGGCCATCAGCGGCGTTCCGGGCCTCAGCGAGATTCCGGGGCTGAACAATGTGACCGGCAACGACGTGCAGAAAAACTATGCGTCGCTTCTGGTACTGATCACGCCTCATGTGATTCGCGGGACGCAGGCATCCGGCCACTCGCCCATGTTGCGCATCGAGCACGGGCAGGAGCATTAGCGAGTTGGCGAGTCAGCCTGCTAGATTGACGGCAAGAACGGATTGCGCAGTTTCTGATCAGAAACAAGCGTGGACGGTGAGGTCCGCGCTAGTGGCGGCCGGGAGGCTGGCGGTACGGTTTCATCTACCGCGGGTTGGCGAAGCCGGTGGGGAACTCAAAGCTGATCCGCGGATGATTTCATGGCGATGTACAAGATATCTTTGAAGTCCGCGGCGAGATAGCCTAAAGAAAGAATCGCAGTCAGCTTGACCACTGCGCGCAGAATCTTCTTTTTCAAATCCGAATGAGTGCGCTTGAACCCGTCTCCGCAACAACTCAAGCACTTCACGTTGTGGTCAGCGAGAAAATCCAAGAGCCTCTCCCGACCGATGACCGGATGATAGTAAGTAGGGTATGGCGCGTAACCTGGCTGGCCGGCGAACGGGGAATGGAGGACGTTGCGGTAATACCAGACGTGAGCCCAATGTGGCAGCATTCGCGTATAAAATCCATGCGCCGTCTTTCTCTCGGGCAGACGAAGGATCAATAACCCGCCGGGCTTCAACCATTTCACGAGGTTTTCCAGCGCCAGATCGGCGCGTGGGACATGTTCGAGGACGAAGCTGCTGAATACGACATCGAACGATGCTTCGGGCAACTCGACGGTACACAGATCACCACAGATTGCCGTATCCAGATCGTGAACTTGATGCTGGCGCATCCCGAGCGCAACCGGGTCCAGGTCTATGCCGGTCAGCGTATAGTCCATGCCAGTCAGATCAATGGACCAGCGCTGGCCACAACCGGCTTCGAGAATCGCGAGAGAACGTTCCAGCTGCCTCCCATGGGCAAGGATAGCCTCGCGCTGAAGCAGGGCGATCTGAGCATGACTCGAAGCCTGCGCCAGATCCGGAAGATTAAGGTGCATTGCCTGCTCCGTGACTCATATCGTTAGAGTGTGTTTCAAAAATGCCGTTCACAAATTCCGGTGTGTTCCCAAGAGTTAAAACTCCGGTTTTTCAAGCCTCATCCGGCGGGATTGATGTCATGTCCGTGGAGTTCATCAGTATTACCATTAGCAGAAAAACGGGGAGAAATTTCGGAGACCGAAGACGAGTGAACCGGGCCTCAACCAATAACCAGAGTTATGACTGGCGCCATCCCGCGGAAGGGAATCGCGCCAGCCATGTGGTTCTCAATCTATATTTCTTCGAGCTCTGGTCAGAGCCAGTCTTACTGTGCGATGCCGTCCTGTTTGGCCTGGTAGAGGATGATCTGCTTGAGGGTGTCGTAAGCCAAATTGGCTGAGACCTGGCGTCCGTTGACCAGCAGCGTTGGAGTCTGATTGATGTTCAGATCCTGGGCCAGCTTCTTGGAGGCCTCGACCGTGGCAACGGTCTCCGGTGCAGATGCGCAAGCTGCGATCTTGGCCGGGTCCGCGCCAGCCTTGGCCAAGGCGCTGTTCAGGGTAAGAGTGGCGCCGTCGGCAGTAGCCAATCCGTCCTGGCCATCGAAGACAGCAGCGGCGAAGGTAAAGAAGGCGTCACTGCCGTTCTGCTTGGCCACGCAGACGCCGTAGGCGGCCGCGTTGGCGGCCGCGGGATGCTGCGGCAGCGGATAGTTCTGAAAGACGATACGGGCCTTGGGGAAATCGACGGCCAGCTTGTCCATGTTGGCTTGCGCATCCTTGCAATGAATGCACTGGAAGTCGGCGAACTCGACAATCTCGAGGTCCTTGGCGGCTGAGCCGCGATACGGGCCGTCGGCGCGCTTCTGCGCCATGGCGCGGAATTCGGAGAAGGGATGCTCGCCAAAAGGAATGATGTCCTGCTGAACAATAATGTGCTTGCCGTCAGGAAGAGCATAGAACTCGAGGGCGGCCGGTTTCTGCTTGCCGGTCTTGTCGGCGAGGAAGACCACAACCTTGCTGACGCCATCCACAGGCGTCTTCAGGATGGCCTGCACCTGCCAGACGCGAGTGTCGTCGTAGCCCCAACTTGCCTCGAGGAAGGCGCTGACCTGTTCCTTGGTGGGCGATGCGGCGGTAAAATTCGCGGGATCTGGTTTGGGAAGGACGGGCGCTGCGGTAGGAGCCGGCGCGGAGGGCGCGGGGGCCTCGGGCGCGGCTTGCTGGGCAGCGGCCTGGAAGATGGGCAAGGTCAAAGCGGCCAGGGCGACGGCGCTGGCAAAACGAACGGACGGACGAATCAAGCTGTTTCTCCTTAAACTGTGAAGAGCTAAACTTCGGGATAATTCCCAATTACTAGCTTATACCTGAACTTTGACGGCAATGGGAAATCTGCGGCCGGTGCCAAAGGACTTGGAGGTGACTTTCAGGACCGGTGCGGCTTGTTGGCGTTTGTACTCGCTGCGCTCGACCAAGCGGACCACCTGTTGGACGAGTTCGAGGGGAAAACCGTGTGCCTGGGCGATCTGCTCGGGAGTCTCATAGCGCTCGACGTAGGCTTCGAGGATGGGATCGAGGATCTCGTAGGGCGGCAGCGAGTCGGTGTCCTTCTGGCCGGGGCGCAGTTCAGCCGAGGGCGGCTTCTCGAGAATTGCCCAGGGAATCACTTCACGGTCGCGGTTGAGCTGGTCTCGATTTATCCAGCGGCAGAGCTGGTAGACGCGGGTCTTGACCAGGTCACCGATGACCGCCAGGGCACCGACCATGTCGCCGTAGAGTGTGCAGTAACCGACGGCCATCTCCGACTTGTTGCCGGTGGTGAGCACCAGCGCGGAGAACTTGTTGGAGAGCGCCATGAGCAGGCTGCCGCGAATCCGGGACTGGATGTTTTCCTCGGTGGTGTCGGGCTTGGTACCGGTAAAGAGCGGTTGCAGAGCGTGAGTAAATTCCGCAAAGAGGGAGCTGATGGCGATCACCTCGAAGCGAATTCCGAGATTGGCGGCCAGTCGACGGCTGTCGTCGATGGAGCCGGATGAAGAGTAGGGGCTGGGCATACCGATTCCGACGACATTCTCCGCGCCCAGGGCCTCGGTGGCGATGGCCGCAACCAGAGCTGAGTCGATGCCGCCACTGAGGGCCACTAAAACTTTCTTGAAGCCGCACTTGCGCACATAATCGCGCGTTCCCAGCACCAGTGCGCGATAGGCAGCCTCGGTGTCATCCTCTTCCGGCGAGGGCGCAAGGGGAGCGTCGAAAGGATCGACGATGAGCAGGTCTTCCTCGAAGGAGGCGGCCTGGGCGATCAGCTCGCCTTGCGCGTTGAGGGCCAGCGAGGAGCCGTCGAAGATCAGGCTGTCGTTGCCGCCCACCTGGTTGGAGAGCAGCACCGGAATGCCGTCGCGGCGGGCGATGGCAGAGAGCATCTGGCGACGAATGGCGCGCTTGCCGTGCCAGAAGGGCGACGAGGAGAGATTGATGTGCAGGGCGGGCTGCTGGCGCATCAGCTCCTCCACGGGATCGACGGAGTAGAGGCGGCGGGGCCAGAAGTTCTTGTCGTTCCAGGCGTCCTCGCAGATAGTAACGGCCAGGCGGAGGCCGTCCAACTCGACCACCTGCTGGGGGCGCGATGGAGCAAAGTAGCGCTGCTCGTCGAAGACATCGTAAAAGGGCAGCAGGCGCTTGTGCTGTTCGAGCAGCAGGTTGCCGCGATCGAGCAGAACGGCGGCATTGACGGCTGACTTGCCACTCTCCCGCTCGACGGGCAAAGCGACGCCCGCCAGCACCGCTGTAGATAACTCACAGGTAGCCTCGGCGAGTTCATCGACGGCCGAGCGGCAGCGAGCCAGGAAGCTGGGTTTTTCCAGGAAGTCAGCCGGAGGATAACCGCAGAGGGCCAGTTCGGAGAAGACCGTCAGCCGCACGCCCTGGGCGGCGGCGCGTCGGCAGGCTGCAAGAATCATTTCAAGGTTTCCGGTGAAATCCCCGACAGTTGGATTGATCTGGGCGAGTGCGATCTTCACAGTTCCAGTTTAATCCCCTTAGGCGAGTCAGCGAGTCAGCGGATCAGCAAACAATAGCGATTGAGTCAAAGGAAATGGCCTTTTCAGATGTGCCTGCATACTTACACTGGCCAATAAATCCGAAGACGCAGTCAAACCCGCTGACTCGCTGACCTGCTGACTTGCCGACTACGTTCCGGTTCCGGTCAGGACAACGCCGATGGTGCGCAGGATGATCTGGATGTCCAGCCATGGGCTCCAGTTTTCGATGTAGGTGACATCGAGTGAGATATAGCTGTCGAAGGATGGGTTCTGGCGGGCTTGCACCTGCCACAGGCCGGTGATTCCGGGCATCACATCGAGGCGGCGCAGGTGGTTCAGCTTGTACTCCCGCACTTCGCTTCCCATCGGCGGGCGCGGACCGACGACGCTCATATCGCCGCGGAGCACATTGTAAAACTGGGGAAACTCATCCAGGGAATACCTGCGCAGGAAGCGGCCCAGCTTGGTGATTCGGGGGTCGTCAGCGATTTTGAACAACAAGCCGTCGCGTTCGTTTCTGTGCATCAGGTTGGGGCGCAGCTGCTCGGCGTCGCAGACCATGGTGCGGAACTTGATGCAGCGGAAGACGCGGCCCTTCTTGCCGATGCGCTCTGAGAGGTAGAAGACCGGGCCGGGCGAATCCATCTTGACGGCGATGGCGACGGCCAGCAGCAGCGGCGCCATGAGGATCAACACCCCAATCGAGAAGAGCACATCCACCACGCGCTTGAACAGCAGGGCGCCCTCGCGCACATGGCCGCGGTGCAGCGGAATGGTTGGGAACTGGCCAACGTATTCGATGGAGCTGTTCCAGGTGAGGCCATCGTACATATCGGGGATGATGCGCAGGTCCACACCGTGGATGCGAGCCTGCGCGATGGTTTCCTGGACGACGCCGCGCTCACAGGGGGTAGTGAAGAAAATCTCATCCACGAACTGCTTGCGGGTGTTCTGAAAGAGCGTATCGAGGGTGCCAACCACATCGCTGGCGGTTGCCGAAGGGCGTGAATCACTATTGGGCAGTTCGATGAAGCCCTTGAATGTGTATCCGAGATTGCGAATGCTCTCGAGGTGGTGGCGCAGGGCGCGCGCTTCCGGCCCGGTTCCCACAATCAGCACGTTGCGCGTGCCCACTCCGCGCTCGAAGTTGCGGTAGAGGACAAGGCGATAGATCAGGCGGCGGAGGCTGAGCGCGACGGTGACCAGCCCGACTGTGACCAGAACAATCGTGCGGGAGATATCCTCGGCGTGTACCAGATAAAGCGTGCCGGTAAGCAGCAGGCCGGAGGTAAGGCAAGCCTGCAAGCTAAGACGCTGTTCGAGGAAGAAATTGTTGATGCGGGTGGGCGAATACAGATTCAAACGCCTGCTGGTGATCATTAGCGAGGCCGCAAAGCCGCACAGAAGGATCAGCAGGATTCCCATGGATCGGCCATGGATCAGTGTGCCGTGCCAGAAACCGCGCGCCCCGGCATAGGGGTTGATATGGGTACGATAAACAGTGGCAATCACCGTGGAAGCGAGAATCGTCACCGCATCGACAGCCATCCAGAACTGGGTCTTGCCTTGCGAGCCGCGCGCAGAAACCCCAGCCGACACTGCCGGCCATTCCCGTGAAGCTTGCTCAGGAGCGGATATTCTTTGCCAAAAATCAGAAGTCGCCATAAAGATTTCGCTGACCTCAAAAAAAATATGCCAAGGGGAGGCGAGCATTCCGCAACCAGCGGAAGGCTCACAATCAGCGAGCAGCTCAAAGCGACGATGAACCTATTCCCAGTCCCGGCCAAAAAACTGCTTCCGGTCAAAGGCTGAAATCATGCTGCAGGATTCCGGTCGCTCACGTTAAATGTTGCCGGGTCGAATTTGCCCAGCCTCGACAATTAATTTGCGCCGCCAACCGCCATCGGTAACCACCTCGGCAGCACTAGCGATCATTGGACCATAGTACCCGGTTTATAAGCAATCGCCTCGAGGACAAAAACCCCTTCGGCCGGTCAGAATAGCTCCGGCTGAAACGCGCCCCTAAGCGTAAAGCGATTATACCGCGCCCTATGCAACTTCGGTAGACCCGCAATCGCGAGTTCTCTCCGCAAAAAAGCCTGTCGGCCAGCTCCTCGCTGAAGCTGACACCAATAGCATGGCCCGTGGCGCGGAGGCAGGGCAAGAGAAAACTCTTTGGCCGCAGTTACGGGATGAATCGCATCTTATTCCAAAGGTAATAGGTAGGCGTCCAGGGCAAGGAACTGCTGAATATTTGGATCAGAAGAGGCGAGAAAATCCTTGAGCGGGCCAAAGAATAGAGCGCGGCCCTGATGGAGGAAGAGGATCATGTCGGCGAGCCGCTCGGCAAAGCGCATATCGTGGGTGACCACGATGCTGGTGAATCCGAGCTGGCGCTTGAGCCTCTGGATGAGGTTGCCGAGGCGACGGGCGATGATGGGATCGACCATGGTGGTTGGCTCGTCGTAGAGCACCACCTCAGGCTTGGCGGCAAGGGCGCGGGCGATGGCGACGGCGCGTTTGCGGCCGGTGGAAAGGCTGGCCGGCAGGGCGTCGGCCACGTCTTCGGCGCCCACCAGGCCGATCAGCCGGTCAACCTCCTGCTGAATCTGCTCCTCCTCGTCTAAACCGTTGCCTCCGCGGTCCAGGCCATTGCCACCGCACAGGCCGCCGCGTTCACGCATCGGGAAGGCGACATTCTCGCGCACGCTAAGGGAATCAAAGAGCGCGCCGTTCTGGAAGACCATGGTGACGCGCTTGCGGATGGCCCTCATGCCTTCTTCGTCGAGGCCGGTAATCTCCTGGCCTTCGACGCGAATGGACCCCGTATCGGGCTTGAGAAAGCCCATCAGCATGCGCAGGGCCACCGACTTGCCCACGCCACTGCGGCCCAGGATGCAGAGGGTTTGGCAACTGTCCACAAAAAAACTCAAGTCCTCGAGAACGGAGCGGCCATCGAAGGAGATGCCGACGTGGCTGAAGGAAATGATCGGCTCCTGCGCCTGGCAAAGCTCCGCATTGGGTGAGAAATCGGACATGGCCGTATCCAGCTTACGCGACCGGAGCGGCGCAGGTACACTGGGCAAGATCGGGACGATTATTTGACACGCATCCCGGTTTCCGTGGATACTGCTTCTAATGTGGAACTCAAGCAATCACGGATTTGCGGCCATGGCCATGTGTATGTGTATGTGCATGGCAGGCGGACCTGTCCGTATGGCTTGTGAGCAGCGAATGCGCTAGACGCAACCAAAGCTTGAAGTCAGCGGCCCGGGTCCGAAGAGGATTCGGGCCGCTTTGTTTTTATTGGGGAGTATCCCACCCTTCGCAAAATACGCGAAGGGTGGGGCGCCCCATTTCAGTAGCGGTCAAAGTACTCGAAGACCAAAACCAACAGGAACCAGAAGGAGCCAAGAATGTCCGAAGTGAAGCAGCAGTTTGCCACCCTTGCCGTTCATGCCGGTCAAGTGCCCGACCCCGCCACGGGATCGCGCGCCGTGCCGATCTACCAAACCACTTCTTATGTCTTCCAGGATGCGGACCACGCCGGGCGGCTCTTCGCGTTGAAGGAGTTCGGCAACATCTACACGCGCATCATGAACCCCACAACGGATGTACTGGAGAAGCGGGTAGCGGCTTTGGAGGGCGGCGTGGCTGGCCTGGCCGTGGCCTCTGGGCAGGCGGCGGAGACGCTGGTGGCCACCACGCTGGCGGCGGCTGGAGACGAGATTATCTCGACGACTTCGCTCTATGGCGGGACGTATAACCTCTTCCATTACACGCTGCCGCGGCTGGGCATTACCGTGAAGTTTGTCGACGCGGATGACTTTGACGGCCTGCGCAAACTGATCAACGCGAAGACCAGGGCTATTTATACCGAGACGCTGGGCAACCCCAAGCTGGATGTGGTGGACATCGAGAAGCTGGCCGCCATCGCCCATGAACACAAGCTGCCGCTGGTGATCGACAATACGTCGGCCTCGGCGGCGCTGGTGCGGCCCATCGAGTGGGGCGCGGATATTGTGGTCAACTCGGCCACCAAGTTCCTGGGCGGCCACGGCAACTCGATTGGCGGCGTGATCGTGGATGCGGGCAAATTCGATTGGGCGGCCTCGGGGCGCTTCAAGGACTTCGTCGAGCCGGACCCCTCCTATCACGGCCTTTCCTACACCGAGGCCTTTGGCCCGCTGGCCTTCATTCTGAAAGCGCGTGTGCAGGGGCTGCGCGACACCGGCGCGGCGCTGTCGCCCTTCAACGCCTTCCTGCTGCTGCAAGGCATTGAGACACTGCACCTGCGTCTGGAGCGCCACTCGCAGAACGCCCTGGCGGTGGCCAAGCACCTGGAGAAGCATCCCGGCGTGGAGTGGGCCAACTACCCCGGCCTGGAATCCAGCCCCTATTACAAACGGGCGCAAAAGTATCTGCCGGAGGGCAAGGGCGGGTTAGTCACTTTTGGCATTAAAGGCGGATTCGAAGCGGGCAAGAAGCTGATCGACTCGCTGAAGCTATTCTCGTTGCTGGCCAACATCGGCGACGCCAAGTCGCTGGTCATCCACCCGGCTTCTACAACCCATGCGCAGCTTTCCGTCAAGGAGCAGGCGTCAACCGGCGTTACTCCCGAGCAGGTTAGGCTCAGCGTGGGCATCGAGGATATTCGCGATATTCTTGCTGATCTGGATCAGGCGATTGAAGCGGCCAATGGTCAGAGTTTCAAAGGATAGAGCAGGAAAGGCGGGTCTTGTTGCACAATGGGTACTATGACTGAATCTCAAACACGGGCCGGGACCGGCAGCTCGCCGCCTGGGAAGCCATTTTTGGCGCCTACTTATGAAGGCGACTTTGTGCTCGACGAGCCTCTGTTGCTGGAGTGTGGTCGCGCACTGGGTGGTGTTACGCTGCATTACGCCGTGTATGGCCGGCTGAACGCGGCTCGGGACAATGCCGTTCTGGTTTGCCATGCGCTCACCGGCTCGGCGCTGGTTGGCTCGTGGTGGCCGGAGGTCTTTGGGCCGGACGGGGTCTTGTCACTGGATCATGATTTCGTGATCTGCATCAATATGCTCGGCTCCTGTTACGGCTCGACCGGACCTGGCTCGGTGGACCCGGAGACGGGCAGCATCTACGGTCCGGACTTTCCGTTGATTTCGATCCGCGACAACGTCAGGGCACAGGCCCGGCTGCTGGACTCGCTGGGGATTCGCCGGCTGCGTCTGGTGATGGGTGGCTCGATTGGCGGAATGCAGGCGCTGGATTGGGCGATCCACGATCCGGAACGCGTCGAGCGGGCATTGGTCATCGGCGTTGCTCCGCTCCAGTCGATGGGGCTGGCGCTGAATCATTTGCAGCGCCAGGCTATCCAACGCGACCCGGAGTGGGCGGGCGGCAACTACTTGCCGCAGCGCCCTCCGCGGCAGGGGCTTTCTCTGGCGCGCCAGATCGCGATGCTCAGCTACAAGTCGGCGGAGCTGTTTGAAGAGCGTTATGGGCGCAGGCCGAACCGCAACGGGGAGGATCCCTGGGGATTGGA
Organism: Occallatibacter sp.; assembly: GCA_050014135.1. GTDB lineage: Bacteria > Acidobacteriota > Terriglobia > Terriglobales > Acidobacteriaceae > Telmatobacter. The sequence goes on along the minus strand of JBEKDX010000057.1, from coordinate 1,977 downwards.
CAATCAGGGCGGCGGCCTGATCGGGGGGCGGTTTGATATTGCCGGCTACCTGGACCACCAGGGGGAGCGGTTCATCGAGCGCTTTGACGCCAACTCGTATCTGGCCATACTGCGCACCATGGACACCTGGGATCCACTGCGCAGCGGCTGCTCGCCAGAGGAGGCTTTTGGCGGGATACGCTCCCGGGTCAGCTTTGTCGGCATCAGCTCCGATTGGCTCTTTCCGCCTCAGGCGGTGCGCGACTTTGCCTATACCATCCGCGCCGCCGGCGTTACCTGTGATTACCGGGAGATGACCAGCGCTCACGGACACGACGCCTTCTTGGCCGAACAGGCTGAACTGGTGCGTTTGTTGCAATGAGACGAGGGAGCAGGGACGAAGGGACTGGGGACGTAGGGACCAGGGACTGAGGGAACAGGGAATAGGAATCGGATTCTTTTCCTCTGTAAGCTCCGAATTGGCTGAAAATATCCCTAATTCCAGTTCTTTGTTTTCTGTTTTTGAAAACTTTGCTTGTCACAAAGGGCGAGGGTTTCTATAATCCTTACCAACACCGCATTGGAATCCGGGGCGGTATTATTAGCCCGCCATCCCGGTGCTCAACCGCCCAGAATAGCGGTTTTTGCGTTCCGCGAGCGGGTGTTTGACCATTGATCTCCATTTCGGCAGTTCCCAGGAGCACTGAATGAAGAAGTTAGTCCTTACGTCTGTGATGGCATTGGCGAGCCTCGGTTTTGTTTCCGCGCCCATGCTGCGTGCCCAGGATTCGATCACCATCAAGGATCCGGCAGAGTACAACACATACAACAACGCCAACGGACAGACCGATCCCAAGGCCAAGGCCGCGGCTCTGGAGGCCTTTTTGACGGCATATCCGCAGAGCGTGGTCAAGAATGCAGTTCTCGATACTCTGATTGACACCTACCAAGGCTTGCAAGACGCCGATAAGACGCTCAGCGCTGCCAGCCGGCTGATCCAAGCCGACCCTGCGAACATGAAGGCCATCTTTATCTCGGTCCTCATCAAGAAGGGCAAGTGCGGCAGGGCCGTCGATCAGAAGACCGGCCTGAGCACAGACGCTCAAACCTGCGACGATGCCGCGGCGCTCGCGCAGAAGGGCCTTTCAATGATCAAGCCAGCCACTACCTCCGCCGACGACTGGAAGAAGCTGACCGGCGCGGTCTTTCCTGTCTTTCACTCGGCCACGGCTTTGGATGATATTGTATCCAAGAAAGATGTAAAGTCCGGTATCTCCGAATATCGCACCGAGTTGATGCTGCTGGCGCCCGAGGCGACAACGAGCGGTCCGGCGCTTTCGGATACACTCCAGCTCGCAGAAGCCTACACCAAGCCGGGCGCCAAGGATGCGGATGATAAGCCGCTGGTGCAAGCGGTATGGTTCTACTGCCGCGCATGGAACTTCGCGCCGGGCTCTTATAAGTCTCCGATTGAAGCGAAGATCGAGTATTGGTACAAGCGGTATCACGGCAATCTGGATGGGATCGACGACATCAAGACCCAGGCAGCCGCGACTGTCTTCCCAACTGGAACCTTTATTCTTTCGCCCGCGCCTACGCCGGCTGAGATTGCTCACAAGGTCGTCGTGGAAACCAAGGATTTGACCACTCTGAACCTGGGCGACAAGGAGTTCATCCTGGCCGTCGGCGCCAAGGAAGACACTGACAAGCTGTGGGCGGTGCTGAAGGATCAAGTTACGCCGGTCCCTGGAATCGTGATTGAAGCCACGGCTTCGGTGATCAAGGTTGCCGTAACCGACGACGCAAAAACAGCCAAGGTTCCCGACTTCATCGTCAACCTGAAGAAGCCGCTGGAAGAGAAGGAAATTCCCGCGGCTGGCTTCGCGTACAAGATTCCGCCCGCGACCGCTCTGGTAGGAACCTATGACTCGTTCACGCAGATTCCTGGCACGGACACTACAGCGCCTTCGGCACAGATCGTGCTGCGCGACGGAGAAG
>JBEKDX010000056.1:0-14714 GCA_050014135.1 Occallatibacter sp. | reverse complement strand
AATTAATTAGTAACGCTCGATTTCCCGGTTGCGCGCCCGATCGCCGCCGTTCATCAGCTCGCTTGATTTATCCTGAACAGGTGGACCATTCTCGCCGCATCAGCCTCTTGCGCCGCCGTTTGACGAAAGCCGGCCTTCACGGCCTGCTCGTCAACCATCTTCCCGATCTGCGCTATCTCTCTGGATTCACTGGATCGAGCGCCGCGCTGGCCATTACACGCCGCTCGGCTCGCCTCTTTACCGACGGCCGCTATACGGCGCAGGCCGCTGAAGAGGTTTCTGTCGCCCAGGTCGAGATCGTCTCCAGTTCGCCATCGATTGCCGCCGTCCAGTGGTTGGCCGCGCAGCCAAGCATCGATTTTGCGGGCTTTGATGCGACCTGCATCACGGTCGCCAATCTGGCCCGTTACAAGGCAGCACTGCCCGCTCGCCTTCGCAAGAGCTTCCTCACCGAGCTGGCAGCTCCGCTGGTCGAGCCTCTGCGCCGCGTCAAGGACGAAGACGAACTGGCCGTGATGAGCGCGGCGGCTCTTGTCGGTTGCCAGCTCTTCGAGCATATTCTGGGTTTCATCCGGCCCGGTCTGGCGGAGTTTGAAGTAGCCGCGGAGCTGGAGCACAAGGCTCGTCTGCTCGGGGCCGAGGGAATGTCCTTTGAAACCATCGTCGCCGCCGGGGCGCGGTCAGCCCTGCCGCATGGCCGCGCCACCGCCGCCAAGCTGCCTCGCAGGGGCTTTGTTACCATGGACTTCGGTGTTATCCTCAATGGGTATTGCTCGGATATGACCCGCACCGTGCATCTGGGCAAGCCGAAGGCCAGCGAACGGGCCACCTACGAGGCGGTGCTGGAGGCGCAGGAGGCCGGAGTCGCCGCGGTAGCTGCGGGGGTAAGCTGCGCGGAGGTCGATGAGGCAGCCCGTAGCGTGCTGCGCAGGTCAGGATTGGCGGAGGCTTTTTCCCACTCCACCGGCCATGGCGTCGGATTGGAGATTCACGAACCGCCGCGCATTGGTGCAGGCGAAAAGACCAGGCTGCTGGCTGGCATGGTCATCACCATCGAACCGGGAGTTTATTTACCCGGCCAGTTCGGCATTCGCATTGAAGATATGGTGGCAGTCACCCAAACCGGAGCCAAGGTGCTCACCCCGTCGCCCAAGGCTCTGATTGAACTATGAATTAGCCCGTCCCGCTTGAACGCAGGAGAGTCAAGGAACCCATGAAACCACAAGACATCGCGGATTTGAAACAACTGATTGAATTTCTGAAGGAATATGATGTTGCCGAGTTCGATCTGGACCGGGGAGACCTGAAGATTCGCCTCAAGTTCAGCCAGCCTGCGGCTTCGTTGCCGGGTTTGAGCGATATGGCGCTTCAGATCAACGCTTCGCGACCTATGGCAGTGCAGCCAGCCGCCATTCAGCCCACGCTCGCCGCAGTTCCAACTGCTGATTCGGAGGCAGGCCTGCACATCGTCAAGTCGCCTATCGTCGGGACCTTCTATAGTTCGCCATCGCCGGGAGCCGCACCCTTTGTCTCGCCCGGCGATCCCGTGGCCAAGGGGCAGGTGATTGGCGTCATCGAAGCGATGAAGTTGATGAACGAGATCGAGTCCGACGCTGCCGGTGAGATCGTCAAATGCCTTGTCTCCAACGGCCAGCCCATCGAGTACGGGCAGCCGCTCTATTCCATACGACTAGGGTAGCCTGTCAGCGAGTCGGCGAGATACAGGCGATTTTATCCTTTATCCCAAAGGACGGTTTCGCTGGCTCGCTAACCCGCTGCATTGTAGGTAATGAATGCTTCGTAAAGTCCTGATTGCCAATCGCGGTGAAATTGCTCTGCGCGTGATCAACGCCTGCCGGGAGCTGGGCATTCGCACGGTCGCTGTCTACAGCGAGGCCGACCGCAACTCGCTCCACGTGCGCTTTGCCGACGAGGCGATCTGCATTGGCCCGCCGCGCGCCGTCGACAGCTATCTCAACGTGCCGGCAGTCATTAGCGCGGCCGAGATCACCGACGTAGACGCGATTCATCCCGGCTACGGCCTGCTCAGCGAGAATGCCAACTTCGCCGAAGTCTGCCGCGCCTCGAATATCAAGTTCATCGGCCCGCCGCCCGAGGTGACGCGCCTGATGGGCGAAAAAGACAAGGCGCGCATGGCGATGAAGCGCGCCAAAGTTCCCATTCTGCCTGGCTCCGACGGTGTAATCGCCACCGCGGATGAGGCGCTCGTCTGGGCCAGGAAGGTGGGATACCCGGTCATTCTCAAGGCCAAGGCCGGCGGAGGCGGGCGCGGCATGAGAATCGTGCGCGCCCCCGAGGAGCTGCCCAACCTCTTCCATGCGGCGTACACCGAAGCAGCCAATTCCTTCGGCAACGGCGAGCTGTATATGGAGAAGTTCGTCGAGAACCCGCGCCACATCGAGTTTCAGGTGCTAGCCGACGAACACGGCAACGTCCGCACCCTCTTCGAGCGCGAGTGCTCGATCCAGCGCCGCCACCAGAAGCTCATCGAAGAAGCACCGTCGCTGCAGGTGACGCCGCAGATGCGTGTGGAGTTGGACAGGACCATCTGCCATTGCTTGAAAGAGATCGGCTACCAGAACGCCGGAACGGTCGAGTTCCTGATGGACGAGAAGGGCCAGCTCCACTTCATCGAGATGAACACCCGGGTCCAGGTCGAGCACCCGATTACCGAGGCGATCTCCGGCGTGGACATTGTGAAGGCGCAGTTGTTGATTGCCTCCGGTATGCGGCTGGACGAGGTTCTGCCCGCCAAGCTGGAGATTCGCGGCCACGCCATCGAAGCTCGCATCAACGCTGAGCACCCGGTCAAGTTCACTCCTTCGGCGGGCAAGATCACGGCCTTCAACGTACCCGGCGGTAACGGGGTGCGAGTGGATACGGCGCAGTATGCCGAAGGGATCGTCCCACCCTACTACGATTCGCTGACCGCCAAGCTGATAGTTCATGGCCGCGACCGCGCCGAAGCCATTGCCAAGATGGAACGCGCGCTCAGCCAATTCATCGTGCAGGGAATCGACACGTCGATTCCGCTGCATCAGGCCATCTTTGCCGATGCGGATTTCCGCGCAGGCAACTTCGATACTAGTTTCATGGAGAAATTTTTGGCCAAAAGGTCAGAGTAAGATCGAGGTTTCCGTCCAGTTTTCCACAAATAGACACAAGGTCTTCCACATCGATGAGAGAATTTATCGCTTTTTGTTCGCTTTGGGAGCCTAAATCAGTTATGCTGGCTTGGCAACAGAGGAGGTTGCAGAATGGAACTTCAAAAGGAACTGATTGCGGAGTACGACCGCGAAGTCGCCTCGACGCGCAAGATGCTCGATGCAATTCCGGCCGATGCTGATTTCAACTACAAACCCCATTCCAAATCCTTCAGTCTGGGCCGGTTGGCCGGTCACCTTGCCGAAACTGCTGGAGAGTGGGCGCTGACGACCTTCACCACGGACAAGTTGGAGTTCCCAGCCGACCATGTCTTCGAGCGCTGGGTTCCTGCGTCCAAAGTTGCCTTGCTGGAGCGCTTCGACAAGGAAACGACCGAGGCCAAAGCCGCGCTGGCCAAGTTTGCGTCGGAGAAGTGGGACGAGAACTGGAAGTTCGTGGCAGGCGGCCAAGCCTGGATTGACGACACGAAGTATCACGTCTTCCGCATTTGGGTATTGAACCACCTGATCCACCACCGCGCCCAGTTGGGCGTCTACCTGCGTCTGCTCGACAAACCGATCCCCGGAACCTACGGCCCCTCGGCGGACGAGATGTGAAAAGACAGTTGTCAGTGGGCAGTTTTCTTTGACCGGCATCCTACGAAGCTTGCAGGCCAAAGGTGTCGAGTTGCGAACAGGTAAGCGATGCCGCAATTCTAACTATTGATCACTGACAACTGACTACTATTCAAGCTAGTCTTATTCAATGTCCTTCACATTTCCTAAGCTCTACCCGATCCTTGATGCCTCGTTCATTCCGGCGACCGGCCGCGCGGAGTTTTTGCGTCGCTTGGGCGGTGATCTGGCCGATGCCGGCGTGACGCTGCTCGAATACCGCAATAAGACCGTCGCTGAGGCCGAGTTGCTGGCGGATTCTGCTATTCTGCGCGCCGCGCTGCCGACCGGACAGGTGAAGCTGATTCTCGATGACCGGGCTGATCTGGTTGAACAGGTTGGATTTGACGGCGTTCATGTGGACGCGGGTGACATGAGGCCCGCAGACGCTCGCAAACTACTTGGTCCGAATCGCATTATCGGAACCTTCGGCGGAGGAGCAGCGGGAATTGTTCCGGGAATTCTCGAAGCTCCCGCAGATTACTTCTCCATTGGTCCGGTCTTTGCGACGCGCACCAAGCAGACTGCATCGCCTTTGATTGGAATGGAAGGCATTCGGCGTCTGCGCCAGGAGGCTGGCGCTGCTCCGGTGCTGGTGGCTATTGGCGGCATTACACGCACGACGTCGGCTGAGGCGTTCTCCGCCGGAGCCAGTATTGTAGCCGTCGCAGGGGCAATTTTTCGCCAGCCCAACCCGGCAGACGAGTTTCGCAAGTGGCTAGCCGAGTTGGGTTGAGCGCGGCCAGCATGGGTTCGCGGTTGCTTACCCATGCACCGCGGGATGGCGCATTCGCACCGGTTACTGGTTGTGATAGGGGTGATGGTGATGATGATAGTGATGGTGGTGGGGATGTACAACGACCACGACCTGCGCCTGCGACGCAATGGGTACTGCGAGGCAGAAGACGAGAGCGATTCCGAGCAGCAGCTTTTTCATGTTTTGATGATGAGGCATGGTTTGGTCAATAGCCGAGCAACTTTGACCTCTGCGCGCAAACGCTGTTTTTTGTGTCACTGCGCATAGTATTCTTCTTGAAGTGACAGACCAGAATCCCAATTCAAGCCAGTATGCTGCTGGTTCGGCCATCGCTTCCGCCAACGCTCCGCGTCTGATGCAGAGCCTGGGCCTCTTCAGCTCGACCGCGCTGGTGGTCGGTTCGATGATCGGCTCCGGCATCTTCATTGTCGATGCCGACATTGCTCGCGGCACCAACTCGCCGGCGCTCTTTCTGGGCGCATGGCTGGTGGCGGCGATCCTGACCATCACCGCCGCACTGAGTTACGGCGAGCTGGCGGCGATGATGCCCAAGGCCGGCGGCCAGTACGTTTACCTGCGTGAGTCGCTGGGTCCGCTGTGGGGATTTCTTTATGGCTGGACGCTTTTCCTCGTCATTCAAACTGGCACCATCGCCGCCGTCGCAGTGGCCTTCGGCAAGTTTCTCGGCGTCTTTTTTCCCGCCGTCTCAACTTCCACCTGGATCTGGCACATCGCCACTGTTCCCGCGATTCCGTTGGGGCCGATGGTGCTGGGCAATATGGAGATCGGCGTCAACACCGCCAACCTGACCGCCATTGTTGTCGTTCTCTCCCTGGCCATTGTGAACATCTTTGGAGTGAAGCTGGGCGCGCTGATCCAGAATATCTTCACCTCGGCCAAGGCGCTCTCGTTGGCCGCCCTGATTTTGCTGGCCTTTACCGTGGGTCGCAACGCGACGGCCTGGCGGGCCAACTTCGGCGCGCAGTTTTGGAAGAACGCTGGCTGGAGTTCGCTGCACCCAGTGCAGGTGGGCGTCGGAGGCCCGATGGTGCTGGTGAACCTGCTAGTAATTCTGGCCGTGGTGCAGGTCGGTTCGCTCTTTTCTGCCGACGCCTGGAACAACATCACCTTCACCGCCGGCGAGGTGAAGAATCCCAAGCGCAACATTCCGCTCTCGCTGATTCTCGGCACGGGCTTTGTGCTGGCGATCTATTTTCTGGTCTCACTGAGCTATCTGCTGGTTTTGCCCATGCACGGCGACCCCAACGGCGCTACAGTGATGGCGCGCGGCATTCAATTTGCAACCGAGGACCGCGTGGCCACGACGGTGCTCGAACAGATATTCCACTCCGGTGGAGCGTACCTGATGGCCGCGGCGATATTGATTTCGACCTTCGGCTGCGCCAACGGAATGTCGCTGGCCGGAGCTCGCGTTTATTACGCGATGAGCCAGGACGGCCTCTTCTTCAAGGCCGTGGGGAAGTTGCATCCTCGCTACAAGACTCCTGTCGCCGGCTTGCTGGTGCAGGCACTATGGGCTACGGTGCTGTGCGTTTCAGGATCGTATGGCCAGTTGCTGGACTACATCATCTTTGCGGTGCTGGTCTTTTACATTCTCACCATCGTGGGTTTGTTTGTGCTGCGCTATAAAAAACCCGATGCCCCGCGGCCATACAAGGCACTGGGCTATCCGGTTTTGCCGGCGCTCTATATCGCTCTGGCGACTGGGATCTGTGTCGTATTATTGCGATACAAGCCTCAGTACACTTGGCCGGGCCTGGTCTTGGTTTTACTCGGCATTCCGGTGTATCTCTTCTGGTCCAGACAAACTTCAGCCGGCCTGCAAATTAAGGAGTAGCCCATTCGAATGGCGAATCTCTTCAAGAGGAAGCCTCTCAGCCTGATCGTCTCAGAAGCGCAGGAGGAAGGAGAGCAGCATCTCGAGCGCGTGCTGGGGCCGGTTTCGCTGACCGCGCTAGGCGTCGGCGCGGTGATTGGCGCGGGCATCTTTGTCATGGCAGGATTGGGCGCGCACCGGGCTGGCCCCGGCCTGATGCTATCGTTCGTGCTATGCGGCATTGGCTGCACCTTCGCCGGCCTGTGCTACGCCGAGTTTGCGGCCATGATTCCTTTGGCAGGTTCGGCTTATACATACGCCTACGCCACGCTGGGTGAGCTCTTCGCATGGATCATCGGATGGGATCTAACGCTTGAATACGCCATGGGAGCCAGCACGGTCAGCTCCGGATGGTCGAATTATTTCATTGAATTTCTGGAAATGTTCGGCATTAAGATTCCGCTCTGGCTCAGCTACGATCACTGGACAGCGCTGACGCAGGCCTCCAATTCCATCGCGCGCGAAATGGTAGCCAAAGCACATCCAGAGCTGCCTGTCGGCTCGCAGGGATTTCTGGATGCGGTTACTAGCCTGCTAGCCCACCCTTCTACACAAATGACCTCCTCGGCTGATGCTATGCTTGCCGCTCCGCGTTTGTTTGGCGTCGAAATCGGATTCAATCTGCCTGCCTTCATCATCGCGCTCGTTATCACCTGGATTCTCGTCGTGGGAATCAAGGAGAGCGCTAAATTCAATGCAACTATTGTCACCATCAAAGTCTCGGTGGTGCTGTTTGTGCTGGTTTTCGGTTCGCACTATGTTCACCCAGCCAACTGGGGCCACGACTGGCATAGCTTTGCGCCTTTCGGCGTGGCCGGTATCAGCTCCGCCGCAGCTTATATCTTCTTCGCCTTTATCGGCTTTGATGCCATCTCGACCACGGCCCAGGAGGCCAAGAACCCGCAGCGCGACTTGCCCATCGGCATTATCGCCTCGCTATTCATCTGCACCATACTTTACGTTGGTGTGGCCGCCGTGCTTACCGGGATGGTGCCCTGGCAATTGGTCAATGTCGAGGCACCGATTACCCATGCTTTCCTGGATCACAACATCGGCTGGGCCTCGGACATAATCACCTGCGGCGCGCTGGCAGGGCTGACCTCGGTGATGCTGGTGATGCTGATTGGGCAGACACGCGTTCTGTATGCAATGGCCTCGGATGGCCTGTTGCCTCAGAAGTTCTTTGCCGCCATCCACCCCAGGTTTCATACGCCCTGGAAGAACACGATTCTGGTGGGACTGCTGGCTGCAATCGTGGGTTCGATCACTCCCATCGACAAGATCGGCACGATGGTCAACATCGGTACACTGCTTGCCTTTGTGATGGTATGCGCTGCAGTGATCATACTCCGCCACACCGAGCCAAATCAGCATCGGCCCTTCCGCACACCGGGGATTTACTTTGGTGGCCGTTTGCCGATTGTCCCGGCGCTCGGCATTCTTGCGAACGGCTACCTGATGTACTCGCTGGGCGAGGCCAACTGGATTCGCTTGATCGTCTGGTTGATCATTGGGCTATTTGTGTATTTTCTTTATTCGGTCAAGCATAGCAAGGTGCAGAAGCTGCCGCAGGTGTAAGCGGGTGTTGGTGTAGCCTTGAAGCGATGCTCATGGAAGAGAACAAGCCGCTTGCGCCTTTCACCACCTTCGGCATCGGTGGGCCGGCGCGTTGGTTTGTGGAAGCAGCAAGCGAAGATGAAATCGTAGATGCAACTGCCTGGGCCAGTGAGCGCGGCGTGCTGCTCTTTATCCTTGGCGGAGGCAGCAACCTACTCATCTCTGACGCAGGGTTCATCGGTCTGGTCTTGCGCGTAGCTCTGCGCGGCATGGTTTCAGTGTCGGCGCCGGACGATCAGGGCCACACAATCTACCAGGTCGCCGCCGGCGAAGACTGGGACCACTTTTTGGAGCGGGCGGTCGCGGATAACTGCGCGGGGATCGAGTGCCTGGCTGGCATTCCCGGCACAGTTGGCGGAACACCGGTGCAGAATGTCGGCGCTTACGGGCAAGAGGTTGCGTCGGCCATCGAGCGGGTGCGCGCCTTTGACCTGAAGGAGCGCGTCTTCGTCGAGTTTCCCGCCGCCGAGTGCGGCTTCAGTTATCGCCGCAGCCGCTTCAACTCGACCGATCGCGGACGCTACGTTGTCACGCGCGTTGACTACCGGCTCACTCCAGGCGGCGCGCCCACCATTCGCTACGCCGACCTGCAACGCGCGCTGGCAGAGCAGGGAAACGAAGCTACTCTTGCCGAAGTCGCGGCTCAAGTCCGCCGCGTTCGACAATCCAAGGGAATGCTGATGGTCGAGGGCGACGCGGATTGCCGCAGCGCAGGCAGCTTCTTCAAGAATCCCATTGTGAGCGAAGAGCAGCTCCAGCAGATCGCCGCCGCGAGCGCCGTCGCTCCGCCGCGCTTTCCCGCCGGAGCCGAGCCGGAGAATCAAGGCCGCGCGAAGATTCCCGCCGCGTGGCTGATCGAGCAGGCAGGCTTCAGCAAAGGCTACGCGCTGGGAAACGCCGCCATCTCTTCGCGTCACACGCTCGCGCTCACCAATCGCGGCGCTGCCAGCGCCGCGGAGATATTGGTTCTTGCCGCTAAGATCAACGCAGCCGTCGAAGAGCGTTTTGGTATTCGCTTGGAGATGGAACCGGTTTTGGTTGGGTTTTAATCGATTCCAAGAAGTTCAACGCGTATATTCGCTGGAGTCATAGAAGATTTCGTCTAATATTCTGCAAATCCGTAAAAACGTATTCCACAGGATTATTTGCTGGAAGTAGTTGATTTTAATAATGTTAAAATTATCTGCAAATTTTTGGGCAGAAAATATTTATTTTAGGGGGGGAGGGGGGGTAGGGGGGGGCGAAAACAGGGAATAGGGAATAGGGAATAGAAAAAGCCCGTGGCTCTGATCGGTGTTCATGCTTTGATTGTGCTCCGTGAGAAGGTAATCTTCTGCAAACACCTGCGGGAAAAGTTGGTGGTTTTCCAGGTTCCAAAAGCGGGGGCCGTTGCACCCGGCAGTTGGGCAAGGATTTTCAAATAGTTTTCTACTTTCAGGAACTTTTCACTTTCTCACCGCATTACCGGTTGTATAGGGCAATGATGAGCGTATTGAAGACGCACTGCCGGGGTTCGTTCTAGACTCGGAGATTACGAGGCCCGGATCAATGGATAGCACGAGTCGAAGATCGAGCGCGGCGGAGCCCGCCGGTGAGTGCAGTGACGAAGAGCTCATGGTTGCGTTCTCCCGTGGTTCCCAGGATGCTTTCGATGAATTATTCTTGCGCTATAAACAGCCGCTCTTCGGTTTTTTCCGGCGGCGCGTGGCCGATGAGGCTCAAGCGGAAGAACTGACGCAGGAGTCCTTTCTGGCGGTGATTCGAGCTTCCTCCCGTTACCAGCCCAGCGCCCTATTTCGCACTTATCTCTACGCCATCGGATTGAAGATTCTCAGCGCACATCGGCGGAAGGCAGCTTTCCGTGCCTGCTTTACCGGATTGCCGGATGCTTACCGGGAACCGGCGGCGCTGGGCAATCTTGAAACGGAATACGTGCTGCGCCAAGCTGTGGGAATACTGGACCAGCTGGAGCGAGAGATACTATTGCTCCGTGAGTTTGAGCAGTTGAGCTATGCCGAGATCGGTGAACTTCTCCATCTACCGGTGAATACAGTGCGCTCGCGGCTCTTTCGCGCGCGACTGGCCCTGCACAATCTGCTTGCCGCTCCCGCTCCAACCTCCAGCGCAGAACAAGCGAGAATCGAGGAACGCGCATGAAGACCACTTCCGAACATCCCGTAGCACCTGAGGAGATTATGGCCTTCTTTGATGGAGAACTCTCTGCTGCCGATGCGCAAGCGGTTGCCGCTCACCTTGACGGCTGCTCTGCCTGCGCCAGTCTGGTCTCGCAATTCCGTGGCTTGTCGCAGTCGCTTACCCGATGGAGTGTTGCGCCTGTTTCGCAGAAGCTGGAAAATGCCGTGAACGATTTTGCCGCCAAGGCGTCAGCAAAAAGCAAGACCCGCAAGCCATCTGAACCCTTCCGCCGCATCGGCGGAGTAGCCATCGACTTCAGCATTTGGAACTGGAAGCTTTGGGCGTTTGGAGGCATGAGCGCTGTCGCTGGAGTTTTGGTGGGTATTATATTCTTGCTCATTTCATACGAGCATCGCCCAGCCCAACAAAATATGGCCATGATGATGAGTCAAAACAGAGGCGAAGAAACCGCAGGTTACGCCCCTCCTGAGCCCCTCAAGGATCGAATGAATAACTCGCTTTCCGCGCCTTATGCAATGGCTACTCAGGCACCTAGCAGCGGTGGCGCACCGATGATGAATGCCGGCGTGGGGGGTAGTATCGGGTCAGATGCAGAGTCCGCTCCCATAATCGCACGCACCGCCTCGCTGACGATCATAGTGAAGGATCTCACGGCAGCCCGCACTTTGCTTGACGCCATGCTCGCCAAGCATCAGGGGTATTCGGCGCAGCTCACGGTTAGATCCGCTGTCAGTGCTCCCCGCAGCTTGACGGCTTCTTTGCGGATACCAGCTTCAGACCTTTCCAATGCGATCAGCGATCTGAAGACTCTTGGCCGCGTTGAGAGGGAATCGCAATCCGCGGAAGATGTCTCTCAGCAGCACACCGATTTGGCGGAGCGCATCAAGACAGCCCGCGCGACCGAAGAGCGCTTCCGCAGTATTTTGCAGCAGCGAACTGGAAAGATCACAGACGTTCTCGAAGTAGAGGAATCAATCGCGCGCGTCCGCGGCGAGATTGAGAGCATGGAAGCCGAGCAGAAGGGGCTCGAACATCGAGTTGATTTCGCAACCATCGATCTTCAATTGAGGGAGGAATACAAGGAAGAGATAGCATTTACGTTCGCAGATTTCTCTATGAGCTTTCACAATGCATTTGTAGCCGGTTATCGCAACGTTGCGGAAACGGTGACGGGGATTTTCTTGTTTCTGGTGGAGTACGGCCTCTCGATAACAATTGGGCTTGCGATCCTCTTTTCCCCCACCTTTTTTATCTGGCGGCGGTATCGGAAAGCTCGCTCCAGAATATGAAGGAGTCAGCAAATCCAAGTTTTGATTTTGGCGCCAGAAAATAGCTAGGCATCCCATCCCCACGCTCGCCGTAACGTTGTATTTGCGGCCAGGGTGGGGCACCCAGCAGGTAGAGCAAACGCAAGTTTTCTTCGACAAGCTCAGAGCAGGCTTTCGACTGCGCTGCGCTTCGCCCCTGATGAACGAAACGTGTTTCACAGCGCCACTGCGGGGCGCGAGATAGATTTTTGACGGCTTTCCCAGGACTGCGCTTCGCTTGTCCTCCACCCCACGGACGAAGACCTGTCCGTGGGGACCCCGGCCCTGGGCTATTATCCTGCCGCCCCTCGATGGCTGATTGCGCCGTGCGGCAAAAAGCGGGGCTGGCTGGTAACCTATCTTCAGGCATGAACGACCAATTACATCAGCTACGTTGTTTTGGATGTGGGGCGCGACTCGGTGGAGCCGAGGCCCTGCCTGATTTCCGTTGCGCGGAGTGCGGAGAGCTCTTTGAAGTTGAATACCCTGGCTGGAGCCAGCGGCAGGGGCCGGACAGGCCTAACGCCGGGGCGCTGAAATGGCTGTGGCGGGAGAGGCGGATGTCCTCCGAGGCACTGGACCACTCTGGCGTATGGCGCTTCCGCGAGCTGCTGCCAATTCTGGAGAACTTTGGCAATGCGGTGACGCTCTTCGAGGGCAACACGCCGCTCTATCAGCTGAAGCGCGCCGCCAAGGCTTTGGGCATCGACCAGCTTTATGCCAAGCATCAGGGCATGAATCCGACCGGCTCCTTCAAGGACACGGGCATGACGGCGGCGCTGAGCGTGGCCAAGGAGCGGGGCTTCGAGTGGGTGGCATGCGCGTCGACGGGCAATACGTCTGCCGCGATGGCCGCTTATGCCGCGCGCGCCGGATTGAAGAGCCTGGTGCTGATTCCCGACGGCAAGATTGCCTGGGGCAAGCTCTCGCAGGCGATGGACTACGGCGCGGTGACCTGCCAGTTGAAGGCCGACTTCGACGGCTGCTTGACGCTGCTGACCGAGATTGTGAAGCAAGCGCCGATCTATCTGCTGAACTCGGTGAACCCTTACCGGCTTGAAGGGCAGAAGACGCCGGCCTTCGAGATAGCCGAGGCTTTCGATTGGAATGTGCCTGACCATCTGATTGTGCCGGGCGGCAATCTGGGCAACTCGTCGGCGCTGGGCAAGGGCTTCAAGGAGATGCGCGAGCTGGGGTTGGTGGCGCGGATGCCGAAGATTTCGGTGATTCAGGCTGCGGGCGCCAATCCGCTGGTGCGCAGTTTTGAGGAGCATAAGGCGGCCGCGCTTGAACCGGTGGAGGCGCACACCCGCGCTACGGCGATTCGCATCGGTAATCCGGCTTCATGGCGCAAAGCAGTGCGAGTGATTCAGGATTCCGGCGGTTGGTGCCTGGATGTGAGCGAGGCGGAGATTTCGATTGCCAAGGCGGAGATAGGCGCAGAGGGGCTGGGCTGCGAGCCAGCCTCGGCGGTGACACTGGCGGGGCTGAAGAAGCTGCGCACCCAGGGCAAGATCGGCTCCAGCGAGACGGTGGTATTGGTGCTGACCGGGCACACGCTGAAGGACGCTGACTATACCATCGACTTCCATCGCGGAACGCTGCTGAAGGAAGAAGAGAGTGCGGGCCGGGAGGCGGAGATTGCCGCTTTGCAGCGCAATGCGCAGGTGGTGGAGGCCACGCCGGCCGCAGTCTTGGCCGCGCTGAAGGGCAGAGAGTGATGAGCGAAGGCCTGAACGGAAACCCAGGAATGCTTCGCTTGCGATTGCCGGCGACTTCGGCCAATCTTGGCGCCGGGTTTGACTGCGCGGCTGTGGCATTCGACTTTTATCTGGAGATCGAAGCCGAGCCGGCGGCTGAGTTCTCGATTGCCGCGACGGGCCGCAACCGGGAGTATATTGCGCGACTCGAGAACAATCTCGTTCTGGAGATTTACAAAGGGCTGCTGGAGACCAATGGGCGTCCGGTGACGCCGCTGGCGATCCGCATGAACAACGAGATTCCGCTGGGGATGGGCTGCGGCTCGTCGGCGGCGGGACGGCTTGCGGCGATTGTGCTGGCAGTGCATTTTGGGTGGCTGGATTGGAGTTCGGAGCGGATTCTGGAAGAGGCCTCGGCGCTCGAAGGCCATCCAGATAATGCCGCGGCTTGCTGGCTGGGCGGGTTTGTGACGGCGGCTTGCGAAGAGCGAATCGTGCATGTGGCTCGCGTGGTTCCTCGGGCGGAGTGGCGGGCGATTGTGGTGCTTCCTACCGAGCCGCTGGCGACGAGCGAGGCGCGCGCGATGCTGCCGGAGTGCTACCCTCGCAGCGATGTGGTGGCGAACATTCAATCGGTGGCGATGCTGGGGCTGGCCTTTGCCCAGGGGCGTGGCGATCTGCTGCGCATTGCGATGCAGGACCGCATTCACCAGCCTTATCGCGCGCCCATCTGCCGCTTGCTGCCTCGGCTGCTGCCGCTGGCCGGCGAGCACGGCATTCTGGGAGCGGCATTGAGCGGCGCCGGACCTTCGATGCTGGTCATTGTAGGCAACGAGTCGAGCGTGCCTGTAGCGACGGCGGCCATCCGCAAGTCGCTGGAAGGCGTGATGGAGGCGGAGCTCAAGGTTTGCCGCTTTGAATCTGTTGGAGCCAGCCAGTTATTCTATGCGGCGGTGAGCGTGTAGAAAGCGCAAATTCTCGGGTTGTTTGGCATAATCCAGATGGTATGTGATGGTTATCACTTTTACTCATTGCACAGTATCTTTTTTTGTACATTTTCTCTTGTGATTGTTACTTTTGAGTAATTAGTCCATTCATAGAGGCGTTACCAATCTAATTACTCAAGATTTCTTGCTATTCGCTCCTGAAACACCTAAATTCGCAACGTGGGCAGTTCTGGGGGAGGGCTGCTCTAGCGCCCGTGATTCTATATAGAATCCGGGCGCTTTTATATTGCTTCTGACGCCAGGAATCCTATCATTTGCATCGCTTTAGAATGGATATCTATCTTCTTGATGTCTGTCCGGCTCGAGGTTTCTGCTGACCACTTCAAGCGGATTGCGACTTTGCTACTAGATGACGCATCTTATTGTGTAGACTGCCAGTAAAATGGAAGTGCGCGGTTACCTCAAGGAGGATCATGGTGGGAGTGGGAGTTTT